>DGUD01000107.1 GCA_002393865.1 Treponema sp. UBA4319 | reverse complement strand
TTTCTGTTTCTCAACTTCTTTTTCCATCTCCGCGATGAGAGACGGGCAGACAGTCCGAACGAAGTGCAGCATGCAGTTGTTCAGGGAATTCGGCTTTATAAGTGCGAGCAGTTCCAGCAGCCAGCCGTAACAGGGAATATGGGTGATGCCGAATTCTTCTTTCAGGAACTTCGTCACCGGTTCCGTCCTTGCCCATGCATGAATCCGCATTACGCTTCTCAGCTCGCACAGGCTTCCCAGCGTCACTATTATCACGGCGTCTCTTACGCTGCAAAAATATCCGTCATATTCAACTTCTGTTTCCAGTTCATCAAGAGCCTCTGTTAATTCTTCCCAACCCATGCATGAATTCTAGCATATTTTTTTAATTTTAAACACTGCTTTCTTAAAAACTGATTTCCGTGGCCGCAGCCGTGTACCTATTCACAATATCATTGAATTCCGCTAGAATGGCAGGCAGGGCTGGTTCCGGAAGCAGCGCTGCACAAAGCACGGCCTCACAATCACACGGAACCAAAGCTTAGGCTGGGCACCCCGGCAGCGGGATAGCCAGCGCACCCTAACACGAGGAGAATAAAGTCATGCCGACACCTTTGGAGAATTATCTTGCCGCCACTAATGGCAAACCGAATGCCGCTATGTGCGCCTATGTTGCCAACCTTCAGCAGGTCGCTGCGGTTGGCCCCGATATCGCCGCGAGCATCGTGAACGAGCTGGAGAACCAGCGCAGCCATCTTAAGCTTGTCGCAAGCGAGAACTACTGCTCGCTCAATGTACAGGCGGCGATGGGGAACCTGCTCACCGACAAGTATGCCGAAGGCTATCCGGAGCACCGCTATTACGGCGGCTGCGTGAACATCGATGCGGTGGAGAATACTGCTGCCCGCGAGGCAGAGGCCCTGTTCGGCGCAGACTACGCCTATGTCCAGCCGCATTCCGGCGCCGACACGAACCTCGTCGCATACTGGGCGATTCTTTCCGCAAAAGTAGAGACGCCCACGCTGCAGGAGCTCGGCGTAAAATCGCTGAACGAGCTTACGGACGAACAGTTCGATATGCTCCGCAAGAAATTCGGGAACCAGCGGCTCATGGGGCTGGACTACAGCTGCGGCGGCCACCTTACCCACGGCTACAGGATGAATGTCTCCGCGCGCATGTTCGAGAGCCACCCCTATGGCGTTGACCGCGAGACCGGACTGCTTGACTACGACGCTATAGAGAAGCAGGCGATGGAGGTAAAGCCGCTCATCCTGCTGACGGGCTTCTCCGCATATCCCCGCAAGATAAACTTCAGGCGCTTCCGCGAGATTGCGGACAAGTGCGGAGCCGTGCTGATGGTGGACATGGCACACTTTGCGGGTCTTGTCGCAGGAAAAGTCTTTGAGGGAGACTTCGATCCGGTAAAATGGGCGGACATCGTAACGACCACAACGCACAAGACGCTGCGCGGCCCCCGCGGCGCCATGATTCTCTGCAAAAAGGAATTCGCCGACTACGTGAACAAGGGCTGCCCCATGGTTCTGGGCGGACCGCTCGGCCACATCATGGCGGCAAAGGCAATCGCCTTCAAGGAAGCCCGCACGCCGGAATACCAGGCGTGGGCGCATCAGGTCGTAAAGAACGCGCAGGCGCTGGCAGAAGGCTGCAAGAGCTTCGGCATGCCGCTCCAGACCGGCGGCACCGACAACCACCTCATGCTGGTGGATGTAACCGGCTACGGCCTGACCGGCAAGCAGGCGGAGGCGGCGCTGTTCAAGTGCGGCGTCACCGCAAACGCAAATGCCCTGCCCTATGACAAGAACGGCGCATGGTGGACGAGCGGCATCCGCATCGGCACGCCGGGGCTCACCACGCTCGGCATGAACGAGAGCGACATGAAGGAAGTCGCCGCCATCATCGACTACGTGCTCAAGAACACAAAGCCCGGAGTCACAAAGGAAGGAAAACCCGCAAAGGGAAAGATTGAGATTTCCGACGATGCGGTCGCAGCAGCGCGGGCGCGCGTAAACAAGCTGCTCGGCGCGCATGTGCTGTACCCGGAGCTTGACCTCGCCTTCCTCAAAAAGGAATTCGTAAAATAACGCTCATAATCTTAGAGCCCACATTGAAACTGCGATGTTCTCTGCCGCGCCAGCAGTGCGGTCTGAGAGCTCGCGGCGTATCCGGAAAATACCTGCAGGGAATTTTCCGGATATGCTTTTTTAACAAACAAAGACCAACCCGGAAAAGCAAGAACTTTTCCGGGCAGCTCATATACCGGGCATGGGAGAAAGCATGAAAGACTACGTCAACTGGGCAATCCTTGCGCCCGGAAGAATCGCACAGAGTATGGCGGCCGCAATGCAGGCCGTTGCCTCCAGACATCCTGTACGCCTCTATGCGGTAGCGAGCAGAGACGGCGCAAAGGCACAGCGCTTTGCCGGAGCCTGGCATTTCCAGAAAGCCTACGGCAGCTACGAGGAGCTTTTCTCTGACCCGGACGTAGACGCCGTGTACATTGCAAATCCCCACGCCTTCCACTACGGGTCGGCGACACAAGCGCTGGAGAGCGGCAAGCACGTCCTGTGCGAGAAACCGGCAGGCTGCTCGATGCAGCAGCTCGACGGGATGCTGGACGCGGCAAAGCGGAACGGACGTTTTTTTATGGAGGCGATGTGGACGGCGTTCAACCCGTGCATTGCGGTGATACGCAACGCAATCGCGGACGGCGTCATCGGCACGGTGCTGCACATCGACTCACGCTTCTGCAACCGCAATTTCTTTGACCCGCAGGACAGGAATTTTTCCCCGGAGCTCGCAGGCGGGGCACTGCTCGACCTTGGCATCTACTGCCTGTACTTCTCGATGATGATTGCGGACTTCTCCCCGATTGAAAGCCTGAGCTCCTCCGCCCGGATGCGCAACGGCGTGGACGCTTGGAACAGCGTGAACATAAGCTTCGCAAACACAATCACCGCAAGCTTCCAGAGCGCCATGGACATTCCGTCCACAGGAAACACGCACGATGCGGTCATCTACGGAACAGAGGGTTTTATCATCGTGCCGAATTTCTTTATGGCACAGCAGGCAACGATTCACTCGTACAAGGACATCAGGGGAAACAAAAACAAAGTCAGCGGAAAAATCAAAAAGGCGTTCTCCGTAAACGGCTACGAATACGAGCTCATCCATGCGACGGACTGCATTCTGGCGGGAAAGACGGAATCGGACATACACGGATTTGCGAAGACACAGGCGCTCTGCGCGGCGATGGACAAGCTGCGCGGCGACTGGGGCTTGCGCTACCCGTGGGAACAGGAGGAATAGCCCCGGCTGCTCCCGCGCGGCACAGGATTACAGCGCCTCCTGCAGCAGCTTGAGGGCAATGCCCTGGTCAACGGCACGCACCGCCGCGCGGATTTCCACATAGCGCTGCGCGAAGTCCGCAGGCATGGTGTGGCGGTCAAGCTCGGCAATCACGGAATCAGCGCCCGTAAAGTCCGCCGCCGCGACAAGCTCGCGCAACGCACCGAGCGCATCGCGGAGCATAGCGGGCGCAATGGGCGGCAGCTCCTTACCGGCTGTACCGCCGCACAAAGGCGCGAGCTTGGTGGCATATTCGCGGTACTGCGAGAGGAGCAGCGGCGTCTTTTCCGCAATCTCAGCCTCCAGCGCGGCGCCATCGCTTCCTGCCGCGGCAGACTGGTCGGCGGCAGCGCGGCGCACCAAGGACGAGCCGCAGTCCTCCAAGCCCCGCGCGAGCGCAGAGAGCTGGTCGGCACCGATGAGCCGCGCGGAATTCTTGAGCGCATGAACCTGCACGGTGTAATTCTTCCAGTCCTTTGTGGCGGCAAGCGTCTCTATGTAATCGGCCTTCTCGCCTATCACCTCATGGAAATTCTTAAGCGCCTCAAGGAATACTTCCCGCGTCACGCAGTTCTTGAGCCCCTGCGCGATATCCAGCCCGAACATATCGCGGCAAAAACCTGATGCGCTCGAATCTCCGTTCATGCGGCGCTCCACGCCATCCCATTCGCCTTTCTGCAGCACGGTAAAGCCGGCATCCCCGCGGTGCAGCACGATATTCTGCGGCAGGTAGTGCTCTATCATCTGTTCCAGCTTCAGACCGTCGATAGGCTTGGAAAGGTAATCGGAAAAACCTGCGGAAATATACGTCTCGCGCGCGCCGCCGACGGCGTTTGCGGTAAGCGCGATGCAGGGCGCATGCTGGTTCACGCACATGCTGTCCGCACGGAGCGCGGCGATGGTCTCAAGGCCGTCCATGTTCGGCATGAGGTGGTCGATAAAAATGATGTGGTAGCTCTTTTTGCGCGCGGCATCAAGCCCCTGCACGCCGTCGCAGGCCGTGTCTATCTGCACGCGCGTGTTGCGGAGCAAGCCCCTGAACACCGTCAGGTTTATCGGCGTGTCATCGACCACCAGAATCTTCGCCGAGGGCGCCTGGAAGCTCTCTTTATAGCCGGAGGCAGCCATATCGCCCCTCGCCTTGTCCATGCGCCAATCACCCACAGGCTCCCAGTCCTTGACGCCCTGCTCCACCGTAAAGGCAAAGACGCTCCCCTTGCCGTACTCGCTCTGCACCTCAAGGGCAGTGCCCATCGCGGAGAGCAGGCTCTTGACGATGCTCATGCCAAGCCCGGTTCCCTCGATGCGGCGGTTGCGGCGCTCCTCCATGCGGGTAAAAGGGGAACAGAGCCGCTCTATGTCCTCCGCTTTGATGCCGATGCCCGTGTCGCGGACTTCCGCCCGCATGCGGATAGTGGAATCGTCCTTCTTCTCAAAGCCGATATCCATGGAGACGCTGCCTTCCCGCGTATACTTGACGGCATTCGTCAGCAGGTTCAGCAGACACTGCTTGATGCGCGTGTCGTCCCCGTACAGGCGGAATGGCATGGACTCGTCCACGTGCACGCTGAATACAAGGCCTTTCGCGTAGGCGCGAGACTCTATCATGTTCACAAGGTCGGAGATGAGCGAGCAGAGATTGTAGTCTACCGGAAGAATCTCCATCTTGCCCGCCTCAATCTTTGAGAAATCCAGCACGTCGTTGATGATTGCGAGCAGCATACGGCCGCTCGACTGTATGTCGGCCGCATAGCTGCGGATGGCCGCTTCCTTGGAGTCGCGCAGAATCATCTCGTCCAGCCCGATTACGGCATTGATAGGCGTACGGATTTCGTGGCTCATACTCGTCAGGAATTCCGTCTTTGCGGCATTCGCGCGGGTGGCAATCTGGCGCTGCTCCTCAAGTTCCTCCATGTAGCGGTAATGCTCGGTGCGGTCGGAGACCAGATATATGGTACCAATCTCCTTGTCGTCGTGGTACAAGGTCTCCTGCTCAGGCTGGTAGAGCTTGCCGTCCAGGTGGAGCACCCCCCGCTCCGCGATAGTGGCGCGCAGATTCGCCAGCACGTTCTCCGGGAATTTGTCAAGCTCCGGGAACAGCTCCTCCGCCAGCGGGTTGCACCAGCCAAGTCGCCCCTGGCTGTCAACAGAGATGATGCCCTCCGTCAGGCGATCCACCACAAAGTCGCGGGCAAGCTCCCGTGTGTCCAGCAGGTCATAGCGGAAAATGGCGACATACATGAACACCGTGGAGACCGCGTAGCCGAGCACGGTTATGTCAAACTCCCTGCCCACCCCGAATATCCGGAGAAAAATAAAAAGCGTGTACATGAACACGGCCGCGCATACATATTCGAGCCGCATGCGCTGCAGGCGGCCGACAACATGCCGCCGCTCGCGCAGGAGCAGCACGAGCATGCAGATAAAGTAGGCGAGCGACACAAGGTAGAACAGGTAGCTCCAGATGCCGTAGCTCAAAACGAGGTGCGGGAACAGGCCTTGCTCGGAAAAGCCGTGCACGTGGAACCAGAGGGAATGGTGCTGCCCGGTGAGGACGACGAAATACGTCACGAAATGAAAGAGGACGAGGGGCGGGAGCAGGCGCATCAGTTTCTTGTTCTTGCAGAAAATCAGCACAAAGCGGAGCAGGGAATAGGGAATCCATACGCGTCCCAAGGAAGAAAGCTGATACGCGATGAGCGCAAGCTCCTTGTTGCGGGCAAGCATGAGGGCGAGGTAGCTCACCGTGGTCTCAAGCGTGACCATCGCATTAAAGAGCAGGCAACCATGCAGCGCATCCTTCAGATTCTTCAGGATATACATACTCTCAAAGAGCAGCCCTGCTATGGAAACGTACTGGATTGCAATCAGCACACTGTACATTCTGGTTCTTCCTCTTATCTTTGCAGTATAGTCCGCTCGCATGGATGCCCGGGGCGGCGCCCATCCATGGGACAGGGCGGAATGCTGACATTTCCGGGCAGTTCCCGGGCATGTTTCAGAAGCATGCCGCTTTTGAGACAGCCGTTCTATTATATCATGAAAACTGCGCCTCTGTCATCTTCTTTATGGCATCGCTGCGAGCGCATCCATGGCGCCGCGCTGGTCTGCCGCGCGGATGCAGGATTTCAAGGTCTCATAGCGGCCGGCACTATCCGCAGGCACTGACCAGGCGGAAAGCTCCGCGATGACGGCGTCCGCGCTGCCAAAGTCAAAGGCGCCCACAAATTCCCGCAGGGCGGCCAGCGCGTCGGCAAATTTTTCCGGTGGAACAGGGGGAAGCGCGGCTGGCGCTGAGACGCAGGCATCGCAGAGCGGCATGAGCTTCCGGCGGTATTCCCGGTACTGCGCGAGCAAATCCGGCGTCCGGCCCAGAATCTCGGCCACAGCGGCGCGGACACCATCCCCTTCGCCGAGGGCGGCATTGCCGCATTCCTCCATGCGGCGCGCAAGCTCGGAAAGCTGCCCCGCCCCGATGAGCCGGGCAGAGCTTTTGAGCGCGTGGACGAGCACCGTGTAATTCTTCCAGTCGGCGGCGGCGACAAAGGCCTCTATGGCGTCCGCCTTGCGCGGGATTTCGTCGTAGAAATCCTGCAGGGCATCCTTGAACACCTCTTTTGTGCCGCAGTTCTTGAGGGCAGGCGACACATCCAGCCCGAAATAGTCCTTGAAAAGCTGCGCGGCATAGCCGTTCCCGCCGTTCGCCCGCCGCTCAATGCCGTTCCAGCCGCCCTTCTTCAGCTGGAATGCGCCGTCGCTCCTGTGGAGCACAAGCGTCGGCGGCAGCAGGTGCTCTATCATCTCCTCAAGCTTTATGCTGTCGATAGGCTTGGAAAGGTAATCGGAGAAACCTGCCGACAGATACATCTCCCGCGCGCCGGAGACGGCATTCGCCGTGAGCGCGACGCAGGGAGTGGCGAAATTCATCCCGGACGTATCGGCCCGCAGGGCGGCGATAGTCTCAAGGCCGTCAAGGTTCGGCATGAGGTGGTCTATAAAGATGATATGGTAGTGCGTCCTGCGGGCAGCCTCCAGACCGGAGATGCCGTCCCCCGCCGTGTCTATCTGGATCCGGGTCGTCCGCAACAGCCCCCTGATGACCGTCAGGTTCATGGGGGTATCGTCAATCACCAGAATCCGCGCGTCCGGCGCCTGGAATGTCTCCGCGTAATTGGCGGTACCGGAATCCTGCCCGTGCTCCGTGCGCCAGTTGCCGACAGGCTTCCAGTCAACGACGTCCTGCACCAGCGAGAACGAGAACGTACTGCCCGTCCCGTATTCGCTCTCCACCTCAATCTTGCTGCCCATCGCCGCCAGCAGGCTCTTGACGATGCTCATGCCAAGCCCGGTTCCCTCTATACGCCTGTTCCGCTTCTCCTCCAGACGCTCGAAGGGGGCATAGAGGCGCTTCAAGTCCTCCTCCTTGATGCCGATGCCCGTGTCGGAGACCCGCGCCTTCAGCAGGATGCGGGAATCGTCCAGCTTCTCAAAGCCGACCTCCATCTTCACGCTACCTTCCCGCGTATACTTGACGGCGTTTGTCAGCAGGTTCAGCAGGCACTGCTTTATCCGGGTGTCGTCGCCGCGCAGCAAGTAGGGGATGGACTCGTCCACGGCCACGGAAAAGACCAGCCCCTTGGCATAGGCGCGGGACTCAATCATGTTCACCAGATCAGCCACAAGGGAGCTCAGGTTGTATTCCCCCGTGACAATCTCCATCTTGCCAGCCTCAATCTTGGAGAAATCCAGCACGTCGTTGATGATTGCGAGCAGCATGCGGCCGCTCGACTGGATGTCGCGGGCATAGCCGCGCACGGCCACCTCGTTCGTCTCCCGCAGAATCATCTCGTCCAGACCGAGGACGGCGTTTATCGGCGTGCGGATTTCGTGGCTCATGCTCGACAGGAAGGTCGTCTTGGCGGCATTCGCGCGAGCGGCAATCTGCTTCTGCTCCTCCAGCTGCTCCATGTAGCGGTAGTGCTCGGTATCGTCGGCAATCACATAGACGGAGCCCACTTTTTTTCCATCCAGGAACAGGGTGTTCGATTCCGGATGGTAGACCCGGTCGCCGATACGGAGCGGCTCGCCCTTCTCAAGCGAGCCGTCCAGCATGCGCAGGACTTCCTGCGGGGCGGATGCAAGGGACGGGAAGAGCTTTTTTGCCGGGGAATTGACGTAGCCAATCTGCCCCTGCTCGTTCACCGAGATAATGCCCTCGCTCAGGCGGTCGATGACAAAATCCTGCGCGAGCGCCTGCGTGTCCAGCAGGTCGTAGCGGAACAGAGCGATGAACACGAATACCGCCAGAAAGGAATAACCGAGGACGCTGACATCGTAGACTTTCCCGACCCCGGCAAAGTGCAGCCCCGAACAGAGGGAAAAGGATACGACTGCAAGGGTCACGAACACGAGCCGATTTTTCTCCACGGGGGACTCTTCGGCACGGAGCTTGCGGACAAGCAGGACAAGCATGATGAGCGAATACAGCAGGACAAGCAGGGAGAACAGGTAGTACCATATCCCGTACTCGTACACCAGGTGGGGGTACAGACCGTCCGCCTCAAAGCCGATGTCATGGACGAACAGGGAATGGTACCTGCACGTGAGCACGACGGCATAGGTAAGCATGTGGAAGAACGCAAAGAACGGCAGGGCACGGTTCAGCTTATTGAAGCGGCACAGCTGGAGCACAAAACGGAGCAGGGCAAAGGGAATCCACAGGCGTCCAAGGTAGCCCAGCATCATGGCGGCCAGCGCCTCCTGCTGGTCGCGGGCAAGCATGACCAGCAGGTAGCCCGCATTGTTCTCCATCATGACGCACAAGGCAAAAAAGAGGTTGCCGTGCAGGGGCTTCTGGAGATTCCTCGATATATAGGAGACCTCAAAAAGCATCCCGGCAACGCTTGCATACTGGATAACTAATAAAATGGTATACATGGAGTACCCTCCCGCGTCCCCGGCGCAGATTCCTCCGTTTGCAGGCGGCAGAGGCGCCCCCGCAAAAAAAAGCATCTTTTTCAGTATACCACAAGTTTTGGAATTCCGCTATCCTGAAGAGAAAAAAAAACCGGTCTGCCAAGACTGCATGGCAGACCGGTCATAGGCAGCAGTGGCTTAAACGACTGTCTATGAGGAACTCTATTATCACCCAGGTATTCGAGGTGTCCTGGCAATAACCTTTGTGGCACCTGCCGCACGGCAAACGGCGGCACGGTGCTTTCCGCAGGCGTACGGGCCAGGCAGCGGAGAACCGCTACAGCCCGTCCCGCGCGTCAGTCGCAGCACCGCCTGACGTTGAAGGCGGCAAAGCCCGGATAGCACGCGGCGTCGCCCAGCTCTTCCTCTATGCGCAGGAGCTGGTTGTACTTTGCGACGCGCTCGGAGCGGCTGGGGGCACCGGTCTTAATCTGGCAGGTGTTCAGGGCGACGGCAAGGTCGGCAATCGTGGTATCCTCGGTCTCGCCGGAGCGATGGGAGGAAATAGCGGTGTAACCGGCCTTGTGCGCCATCTTGATGGCCTCCAGCGTCTCTGAGACGGAGCCAATCTGGTTCAGCTTGATGAGGATGGAATTTCCGGCGCCCAGCTGGATGCCCTTGGCAAGGCGCTCCGTGTTCGTCACGAAAAGGTCGTCGCCGACCAGCTGGACTTTCTGCCCCAGCTCCTTGGTCATCTTCTGCCAGCCTTC
>DGUD01000223.1 GCA_002393865.1 Treponema sp. UBA4319 | reverse complement strand
ACATCTCATGCTGAAGCCCTGGCAGGGGCAGCCGCATTCCCTAGACGCGCAGCAGCAAGACGGTATACACTGGACGGTATGAAGAAGATAGCGATTGTGACAGGCGCATCCAGCGGCATGGGCAGCTGCTTTGCCGTGCAGCTGGCAGAAGAGAGCGCGTCAATGCGGCAGCACGGGGAAGCGCAGCTGGCGGCAGATGAGCTGTGGATTATTGCCCGTCGGCAGGACAGGCTGGCGGAACTGCGGCAGCGGATAACGGCAGCCGGCGGTGCCCCCGCGGTCAGGGTGCTTGCGATGGACATCAGCGGAAAAAGCGGCGCGCTGGCGCTCAAAAAGCTGCTGGACGAGGAGCAGGCGGCGACTGCCGCAAGCGGAGGCTTCTGCATCACCGTACTCGTGAACAACGCCGGTTTCGGCACGTACGGGGAATTCGCCCGGACAGACACCGTGCGCGAGATGGACATGATAGACCTTGACTGCACCTCGCTCACCGGCATCACCGGCTTTGCCCTCCCCTACCTTGTGCGCGGCTCACGGATAATCAATACGGCAAGCCTCGCGTCCTTCCTGCCGCTCGGCAACTTTGCGGTGTACGGGGCATGCAAGGCGTATGTACTGAGCTTCAGCGTCGCCATCGCCGCCGAGCTGAGGGACAGGGGCATCACGGTCACCGCGCTCTGTCCGGGTCCCGTCAGCACGGAATTCGCGGACGTCGCATCAAAAGGCGCCCGCAAAAAGGTCAGGCACGGACTTTCCCCGGAAAAGACCGTCGCGCACTGCCTGAAGCGCTCCCGCAAAGGAAAACTCTACGCGCTCTGGGCGTTCAGATGGAAGTTCAAGGCGGCCGCAAGCCGCTTTGTGGGGCGCTACGCGGGAGCGTGGTTCACCTACCGCTTCTGCAAGCGCCCCTCCAATTAGGCTCGTCCGGAAAGCCCGCCTCCCGGAGGAACAGCAGCAGCTTCCGGGCAGCCTTCCGGCTCAGCGGCCGGGATTCTTGACGCGCAGGAGGCGCATCGCATTCAGCACGGCGAGCATGGTCACGCCCACGTCCCCGAACACGGCCAGCCACATGTCCGCGAGGCCGCAGGCGCACAGCACCATGATTGCCGTCTTGACGACGAGCGCCCCGATGACGTTCTGCAGCACGGTGCGCATGGTACGCTTGCCGACCGCGAGCGCCACGGCAATCTTGGCGGGCTGGTCGTCCATAAGCACCACGTCGGCAGCCTCTATGGCCGCGTCGGAGCCCATCGCGCCCATCGCAATCCCCACGTCGGCCCGGCTCAGCACCGGGGCATCGTTTATGCCGTCGCCCACAAAGAGCAGCGTCTCCTTCTTCCCTGCGCGCGCGGCCATAAGCTCCTCCACCTTGGCGACTTTGTCGTCAGGAAGCAGCTGGGCATACACATCGTCAATGCCGATTGAGCCGGCAACGGCGCGGGCGGCGGATTCGCTGTCCCCCGTCAGCATGACGAGCTTCCGCACGCCGTACGCGCGCAGCCGCTCCAATGCCGGGCGGACATCGTCCTTCACCACGTCGCTGATGACGATGTGCCCCATGTACACGCCGTCAACCGCGGTATGCACAAGCGTTCCGCTATCATCCTCAGCGCAGGGTCCCATGCCGCTCACGCCGAACTGCCGCATCAGACGCTCGTTCCCCACCAGCACGGTCTTTCCCTTGACGATGCACTTTACGCCCATGCCGCTGATTTCCTGCACGTCGGCAGCCTGCACGGAATCGCATTCGGAGCAGCTGTGGGCGGCGCGGAGCGAGCGCGATACCGGGTGCGTGGAGAAGCGCTCCGCGTGGGCGGCAAGCGCCAGCAATTCCTGGGCGGAAAGCAGGGAGCCGGGAGAAAGGTGAATTCCGGTCACCTCAAAGACGCCCTTTGTCAGCGTGCCGGTCTTGTCGAAGACAGCGGTCTTTGCGCGGGCCAGCAGCTCGATGAAATTCGCCCCCTTGACCAGAATGCCGTTCCTGCTCGCAAGCCCGATACCGGCGTAAAAGCTGAGCGGCACGGAAATGACCAGCGCGCATGGGCAGGAGACAACAAGAAGCTCCAGCGCACGGTAAATCCATGTGCGGAACAGCCCCCGCGCGGGAGAACCGGCAAGCATCGCGAGCAGCGGCGGAACAAAGGCGACGGCAAGCGCGATAAAGCACACGACCGGCGTATAGACCTTGGCGAAGCGCCGGATAAAGCGCTGGAGCTTCGCCTTGCGCTCCTGCGACTGCTCCACCATCACCAGCACGCGGCTGACGGCGCTGTCATGGTATTCCCTGGTGACCGTAATCTCTAGCGGGCGGCTCGTGTTCACAAAGCCGGCGAGCACGGCGTCCCCCTCTCCCAGCTCCCGCGGGACGCTCTCGCCCGTCAGCGCGCTGGTATCAAGCAGGGATGAGCCGGAGCAAATCGTACCGTCGGCAGGAACGCGCTCTCCGGGACGCACGACAACGACATCCCCGCAGGCAAGCTCCTCGGCCCGGACAAGCTGCACGGAATCCCCCCGCTTTACGTTCGCGGAATCAGGGCGCACGTCCACCAGCTCCGTGATGGAGCGGCGGGAACGGGCGACGGCCTTGCCCTCAAGGAATTCGCCCAGCTGGAACAGCAGCATGACGGCGACCGCCTCCGAATACTCCCCCATACAGATAGCGCCGATGGTCGCCACGGACATCAGGAATTCCTCCCCGAAGAATTTGCCGTGGAAGAGGTTCCAGACCGATTCCTTCAGGACGCCCAGACCACAGAGCACGTACGACGCGCAGTATAAAAGCAGGGTAAATGCACGGAAGACCGTATACGCGCCCTGGTACCCGGCAAAGAGCGCGGCATCCGCGCGGAAGCACGGCAGATGCTCGCAAAGCAGCGCCAGCACAAAGAGAACGGCGGCGACGACAAGCTTGGGCACCGAGAATTCCTCATCGTCATCGTCGGCATCACCGTCGCAGCCGCAGGCGCAGTGGTGGTGGTGCCCGTGCTCGTGGTGCTCATGTTCCTCGCAGCAGTCGTCGTCATCATCGTCATCATCACAGCCGCACGCGCAGTGGTGGTGGTGCCCGTGCTCATGGTGCTCATGCCCGTGATGCTCGTGCTCTCCGTGCTCATGCCCGGCGGCGTCGCCGGCAATAGTCTCTATCTCGCTCTTCTTCATAAAAACCTCCCTATGCGGCAGCCGCTCAGCGGTCGCCCAGATGCTCAACCCCGATGTTCAGGATGATTCTGACATGCTCGTCGGCAAGAGAATACACGAAGGTCTTGCCCTCGCGGCGGAACGACACCAGCCCGCTCGATTTCAGCAGGCGCAGCTGCTGGCTGATTGCGGGCTGCGTCATATTCAGCGCCTCGGCAATCTCCGTCACGTTCATCTCTGTGTCCAGCAGGGCATACAGGATTTTGATTCTTGTGGAATCCCCGAAAATCTTGAACAGCTCCGCGAGCTCGCAGAGCATGTCCTCATCAAGCACAATATTCATATATAAACATATAAGCATATACTTATATGTTTGTCAAGGGAATTCGCACCACTCTCAGGAAACGCTATGAAAAACACCGTCCCGTGGCTTTTTTCCGCGCCGTCCCGCTGCTTTCTGAAAACAGATTCCTCGCGCGCCGCCCACGGCCTCAGCATGAGATGTATTTTATCTGA
>DGUD01000182.1 GCA_002393865.1 Treponema sp. UBA4319 | reverse complement strand
ACATCTCATGCTGAAGCCCTGGCTGCAGCACGGAGCCCGGCATGAGAAGCAGACGAGCGCCCCCGGCGGGAATGGCATCTGATGCCGGCGGGGACTCAAAACACCACGGCTTTTGCTCTGCCGCATGCACGCGGCAAAACCCTACCAGATCTCCCGCACAAGCTCCACAAGCTCGTCCATGCTGAGCCCCATCTCGCGGCAGGCAGTTACGGCGCGGCTCAAAAGCTCTTTTGCCGTCGCAGTCCGTTTGTCGGAAATCTCATGGTGAGCCATCTCGCTCACAAATGTTCCGCGGCCGGGCGCAGTGGAGATAAAGCCTTCCCGCTCCAGCTGCTCCCACGCCTGCTTTACAGGAATCACGCTTACGCGCAGATTCAGGGCGACGGTGCGGATTGGCGGAAGTTTTTCTCCCGCGCAAAGCTCGCCGCTCATTATCTGGGCTGCAATCTGTTCGTAAATCTGGCTGTAAATCGGTTTCCCGGATTTATGCGATAAAACAATATTCATACTGCACTACATATCATATTTTTCAAACTGTCTTGCGCCACAGCGGAATGCCGGTATCCAGCTGAAGGCAAAAATCAGGACGCCTACAATAAAAACCGGGAGCTGCTTTATCTGCCCCGAAAAATCTGTCTGGGTAACAAAGCATCCTATTCTTTGCGGCATGTACCACGAAAGTTCCGCAAGAGCTTCCTTGATTCCTTCAGGCTCAAGACCGCTCTCCCGCAATCCCGACACATACGCCTTGTACAGCCACACCGGAAGCTCAAAGAGCACGTAGCCGGCAGCATAGCCGATGCAGCCAAGCAGGTAATGGAAGCCAGGCTTGACCGGATTCTTGTACACGTTCCCAAGGAATATCAGGTTGAACACCGAGAAGACCACAAGCTGAAAGCCGAGGTACGACAGCGTAAGGTTGATTCCGGCATCGTTCTGCGGGAAATGCACCAGCACGCGGACAATTCCCAAAATCAGGGACAATGCGACACAGCCGCCTTCCATAATGCCGCAGTACAGGAAACGGGACTTTACCGTATCGATTTTCCGCACCGGCAGGAGCACCGTATACAGGATATCGTGCGAGGTCTGGTTCAGCCCGAAGGTGAGCATTATGCACAAGGTAATATAGAACGGCCCCACATACAGCGGGTAGTGCGGAATAAACTGCATAAAAATCGCGCACAATATCCACATCAGCGTGGAGATGTTGTTTCCCCCAAGCAGGAATTCTTTTTTCAGAAGCATGCTGTTTTTCATCTTGCGCTATCTCCTCTCTACATGAATCATAATGTCCTCAAGGCTCGGATCCGAGCACTCGAAGCCCGCTTGTTCCGCAAGCGCCCTGTCATCGATCCTCATAAGCCCCTCAAAGCCAAGCTGATGCTTATGCAGCCCGATGATTTTCGGCTCGATAGCGGCGGAAAGCTGCTCCTTCTTTCCGGCGACATTCACGTAGCCCGCCTTGAAACCGTCTTTGGTATCGGAGACGACAAGCTTTCCGTCCTTGATGTAGGTGATGTAGTCGGCGCATTTCTCAAGGTCAGACGTGATGTGCGTGGAGAAAAGAACCGAGTGCTTGCCGTCCCCGATGAACTCCTGGAACATGCAGATAAGGTCGTCGCGGGCTGCAGGGTCAAGTCCGCTCGTGGGTTCGTCCAGAAGCAGGATATCCGGGTGGTGGCTCATGGCGACCGCAAGCGAATATTTGACTTTCATTCCGGCAGAAAGCTGCTTGAACTTTTTTTCCTGATCAATCTCAAAGCGTTCGCACAGGCTCTTGTAGGCGGCGTCATCCCAGTCCTTGTAAAAGGTTTTGGTCACGGCGGTAATCTTACGGATTTTATTCTCAGGATAAAAATCAACGCCCCCAAAGACATAGCCCACCCGGTTCTTTATCTCAATCTCGTGCTCCGGCATCTCTAGACCGCAGATGCGTACCGTACCGCCGTCGTGCCGCATAAGGTTCAGGGCCGATTTGAACGTGGTTGATTTGCCGGCGCCGTTGCGTCCGATAAAGCCCATGATAAATCCTTCCTCCAGCTCAAGGTCTATATCCTGCAAGCGGAAGGAATCAAAATGCTTGCAAAGCCCGTGGATTTCCAGCAGCTTCATGCTTGCCTCCCTTAAATTGTATATATTGTATATACACAATATAACACAAACCGAAACCTGTCAAGCCTTTCTGCAAAAAAAACGGAGGAATACCGCACGCAGACCCGTGCGGCACCAAAATGCTTCTGGAGCAAACGCGGGGATTGTGGTATACTGACGGCATGAATGCTCATACGGCACTTGCGGCGGGAATCGCCTTTATTGCAGCGGGGCTGCTTTTTTGCGCGGCGGCACTGTATCTGAAATCACGGAAAGCGGCGGAAACATCGCCTGTCAGCGGCGTGGCAGGGACTATTTTTTACCTGATAGGGGCGCTTACCGGCGTGACGGGTCTGCTCGCAGTCCTGTTCAGGAACGAAGCCCCGGCGCTTGCCATCAAAGCCGGATTCCTCGTCTATCTGGTGCTCCTGACCATCATACTGGTGGTTTTCATCAATATGCTCAAAGCAGGAACAAAGCAATGACGGAAAGCGTCCACAACGTAAAGGCCAGCACACAGTACAAGCGCGCCCACAAAGCCGATTACGGGCACGAAAGAATCACAATTCTCTACGAGGACAAGGATATCGTTGTCATACACAAGCCGAGCGGCATGCTCTCCGTGCCGTATCCCGGCAGCAAGTCCCGCACAGCGCTTGCCGTACTGGAAGAAATCATGAGGAAGAAGGGCAGCTTTTCCGCAGGCCACCGCCCGTTCACCGTGCACCGGCTTGACCGCGACACCAGCGGCGTGATGATGTTCGCGCTCAGCGAGGGCATCCAGAAAAAAGTAATGGGCAGCTGGCAGCGCATGGTGACCGAACGGCTCTACCACGCCGTCGCAGAAAATCCGAGGGGAGCCGTCCCCGCATTGCCGGACAGCGGAATGATTGACGACCCGCTCGCGCAAAACGCACGGCACGTAGGCTATGTCCCGGATGCCTGTACCGGCAGCCGGAAAACCGTCGAGGCAAGGACGCACTACAAGGTGCTTGTCAGGGGAGAGACGCACACGCTTTTTGAGCTGTCGCTGGATACCGGAAAGAAGAACCAGATCCGCGCGCACCTTGCGGCACACGGCTATCCCCTTGCCGGGGATGAGAATTATCGCGCAAGAACCGATCCCTTCCACCGGCTCGCGCTGCACGCCCGCACGCTGGCCTTTATGCATCCCACGAGCGGGGAGCAGCTGCGATTTGAAGTTCCGGAGCCGGATACGTGGGCGGAATACGTAAAAGCCGGGGACAAGCATCCGGAACCGGCCATCTGGCGCCAGGAGCACGGGCGCAGCCAGCGCCCGGACAGGCCGCCGGTCGTGCAGCAGAAGCGTCTGTCCCGCAAAGAGCTGTCCCGCATGGACTTTATCGCGCAGGGCAAAGCCCGCCGCTAAAAGGCTGCATGGGGCAAGCCCCGGCAGACATCCTGCTGGAGTAGCAGCGCGGAGCCGGCTCAGCCCAGCAGGCTGCGGGCAGCACAGCGCCGGGCAAAAGCACATGGCGCAAGCCCGCTACCGCATGCTATGCAGCCGGATCCGCAACACCCCGGAACCGCAGCTTTTGGAGCCTAGAAGCGGATAGTCCGTGGAGGCTCGGAAAAACTGGAGAACACAGCCTCCGCATCCTTAAAGAAGAGCACCTCTGTGTTATCGTCATCCGCCGAATACATCGCTTTCAGATCCGGGTAGTGCTCCAGCATATCCACCTTTGCCTCGCGCCGCTCGTCGCGCACCAGCGTACCGGACAAACGCAGCCATTCCTTGCCATTAAAGCAGCACAATTCCACCTTGGGGTTCTTCTGAATCTGCTGGGAGACCTTTTTTACCTTTCCCGTCTGGATATACAGCTTCCCCTCAAAGAGATTCACCGTCCCGAACGGCCTGTTCCGGGGCTGCCCGTCCTCAACGGTCGCCAGATAGTATGTCCCGCAGGATTTGATAAACTCATACACTTCATCCATAGCAATTGCCTCCTTCTTGTACATCGATGAGGGTGATTCAAGCAAGCTTCTCAGCCGCCCCCATAGCGCGGCCGAGCACATCGCCCGCCCCAAAAGAGCCCCAAACAACTGAAGTTTTTAGAGCTTTCCCCCCGGAAAAAGAGTAGCATAAATCCCGGAAAAAAAACAGTCCGTGCGCCGGCCGCGCAGAAACCGCGCCGTCCCCCGTATTTTCCGCGGAATTCCGCCAGGGCTTCAGCATGAGAT
>DGUD01000155.1:3743-3925 GCA_002393865.1 Treponema sp. UBA4319 | reverse complement strand
GGGTCGATGTGCTTTATGTCCAGCAACACGGTATCAGTCAGCTCCATGAGCGTACGGAACTTGGAGAACCACGGCTCCTTCCGCGTAAAGGGGCCGCCCGCAGTGTCTATGCAGGTGTTTATGCCGTGCTCCTTCGCGACGGTCAGCAAATCCACAAGGAAGTCCAGCTGCATGAGCGGCTC
>DGUD01000155.1:3246-3558 GCA_002393865.1 Treponema sp. UBA4319 | reverse complement strand
GGATTGTGGCAGAATTTGCAGCGCAGCGGGCAGCCGGCGACAAAAATGATGTACCGCAGCCCCGGCCCGTCCACCGAGCCAAAACTTTCTATTGAATGGATATAGCCTTTCGTCATGCAGAACTCCTGAGGTGAATGTTGTCCAGCCCCAAACGCCCGGCAGGGCTTCTGGAGCCGCCTTCCCAAAATATCCGGAAAAAAAAGCCGGGTTCCCGGCAGGGGAACCCGGCTCTATCCAGACGCGCCATCAGCGGCGCCCAGTCTTACAGAGAGGCGTGGCAGGTACGGGCGATAACGTCGTCCTGCTGCTCCT
>DGUD01000155.1:0-3196 GCA_002393865.1 Treponema sp. UBA4319 | reverse complement strand
GTCGTCCTGCTGCTCCTTGGTCAGGTTGATGAAGCGCACTGCGTAACCGGAGACGCGGACGGTAAAGTTCGCATACTCAGGCTTCTCAGGATGCGCCTGGCAGTCCTTAAGCTTCTCCACGCCGAAGACGTTCACGTTCAGGTGGTGCGCACCGCGGTCAAAGTAACCGTCCATGACGCTCACCAGATTGTTCACGCGCTCAGCCTCGCTGTGTCCCAGCGCCTCAGGGTTGATGGTCTGGGTATTGGAGATGCCGTCAAGCGCATACTCGTAGGGAACCTTCGCCACAGAGTTGAGGGACTTGACAAGACCCTTTGTCTCCGCGCCGTAAGAGGGGTTCGCTCCGGGGCTGAACGGCTCGTGCGCCTTGCGTCCGTTGGGCAGGGCACCGGTCGCCTTTCCGTACACCACGTTTGAGGTGATGGTAAGGATAGAGGTTGTCGGCTCCGCGTTGCGGTAGGTGTGATGCTTGCGGATCTTCGTCATGAAGGTCTTGAGCAGCCACTTCGCAATCTCGTCGGCGCGGTCGTCGTCCTGGCCATAGCGCGGGAAGTCGCCCTCAACCTCAAAGTCATAGGCCATGTTGGGAGCAAAAACCCGCTTGCCCTTCTTGTCGGTGACATCGATGTCACGGCGGAGCACCTTGACCTTGGCATACTTGATTGCGGAAAGGCTGTCGACCACGTGGCTGAAGCCCGCGATACCGGTAGCGAACGTGCGGCGCACGTTGGTGTCGATAAGCGCAAGCTCGGCAGCCTCGTAGTAATACTTGTCATGCATATAGTGGATAGCGTTCAGCGTGTTCACGTACAGGTCTGCCAGCCATTCCAGCATGATGTCGTACTTCTTCATCACCTCGTCGTAGTCCAGGTACTCGCTGGTAATCGGGGCGATATCCGGTCCGACCTGCACGCCAGGGGTCAAGCCTGCCTCCTCGTCGCGCCCGCCGTTGATGGCGTAGAGCAGCGCCTTGGCAAGGTTCGCGCGGGCACCGAAGAACTGCATCTCTTTGCCGGTCTGGGTTGCGGAGACGCAGCAGCAGATGGAGTAGTCGTCACCCCAAATCGGGCGCATCACGTCGTCGTTCTCGTACTGGATTGAAGACGTATCGATAGAAATCTTGGCGGCGTACTTGCGGAAATTCTCCGGCAGGCGCTTTGAGTAGAGCACGGTGATGTTCGGCTCCGGTGACGGTCCCATGTTCTCCAGCGTATGCAGGAAGCGGAAGTCGTTCTTGGTGACCATTGAGCGTCCGTCCTGACCGAGGCCGGCGACTTCCAGCGTGGCCCAGATGGGGTCGCCGGAGAAGAGCTGGTTGTAGCTCTCGATACGGGCAAAGCGCACCATGCGGAACTTCATGACGATGTGGTCAACAAGCTCCTGCGCCTCTTTCTCGGTAATCGTACCGTTCTTGAGGTCGCGCTCGATGTAAATGTCAAGGAATGTCGAGATGCGGCCGACGGACATTGCGGCGCCGTTCTGCGTCTTGATTGCGGCAAGGTAGCCGAAGTACAGCCACTGGAAGGCTTCCTTGGCGTTCTTTGCAGGCTTGGAGATGTCAAAGCCGTACATTGCCGCCATCTCCTTCATCTGTCCCAGAGCCTTAATCTGCTCGGCGACTTCTTCGCGCAGGCGGATAACCTCGTCGGTCATAGTGCCGTCGCCGATGTTGGCAAAATCCTTCTGCTTCTGCTGGATGAGGAAGTCGATACCATACAGCGCGACACGGCGGTAGTCGCCCACGATGCGGCCGCGGCCATAGGTGTCCGGAAGACCGGTCAGGATGTGGCTGGAGCGCGCCTTGCGGATTTCAGGGGTATAGACCTGGAAAACCGCATCGGAGTGTGTCTTATGGTACTCGGTGAAAATCTTGTGCAGCTCAGCGTCGGGCTTGTAGCCGTACATCTCGCAGCTCTGCTCCGCCATGCGGATTCCGCCGAAGGGCATGAAAGCGCGCTTGAGCGGCTTGTCGGTCTGGAGGCCGACGACTTTCTCAAGGTTCTTTCCGTCCTCGCAGATGTAGCCGGGTTTATGAGCGGTGATACCGGTCACGATGTCGGTGTCAAGGTCAAGGACACCGCTCCTCTCCTTGCCGTCAAGACCGGTAGACTTCTTGTTGTGCTCCTCTTTCTGGAGGCGCTGCAGCTCGGCGAACAGCTTGTCCGTCGCATCAGTAGGCCCTGCAAGGAAGCTGGAATCTCCCTCATAGGGCGTATAGTTCAGCTGAATGAATTCACGGACGTTTACTTCGTCCTGCCAAAGGCGGCCTGTCTTAAAGCCGTTCCATTCTTCTCTTACGCTCATCTCAAACCTCTTATCGTAAAAGTATGAAGAAGCCGGGTGCTCCGGCTCCCCCAACTGACATTAAATGACCTGCCTATATAGTAATCAATTGTAGCGTTTTTTTCAACTGAATTCGAGCGAAAACACAATAAATAGCGGAATTTATAGCAAAAAAGCACCGTCAGACGCTAGGGACGGGAGCGGTCGGAGGCGTTTATGATATAAATAGGTTTAAAAAATATCGGTCGTCTCGGAAGGATAGAAGCACGCCTTGATGACCGCCGCGACTTCTTTTTCCTTATAGCCCAATTTAAAGTTACGTAAAGGCGCAAACTGGAGGCGGTAGCTGCCGTCCTGCTGCACGGCAAAATACGGCACATAGGCCTTTGCCTGCTGCTCGTAGAAAAGCCAGCACTGCAGGTAGACAAAACTATCCCCCATCGTGTACTGCTCCATCTGCGCAAGCGGCGAGGCAATCACATGCTCCTGCAGAAAGGTCTCCGCAGTGCGGAACTGCGCGTCGGCCTCCGCAAGAGCCTTGTGGATGTTGTAGGCGGCAAGCAGCTGCTGCTGCTCGTTCACAAGGGCATCGGCAGCAGGGGCATGCGCCCCCAGCATTTTGTAAGGAAAACGGAATTTCTTGTATTCGTTTACGACGGAAAGCTTGAATTCCTGCTCATGGTAATCGATTTTTTTCTGGCGGATTTCGTCTGCCGTCATCGTGTGGGCAGGCTCTGCCGACGGATTTGCGGAGGTAAAGCGTTCCAGCTTGCGGGAAAAGGCACTCACCGCCTTTACCAGATTCAAGCCGTCATGTTTTGTCGACATGCGGGCACCTCCGGCAGATTGGATTGCATGAAAGCGGTTAACGGGAGTCGAACCCGCCTGTCGAGCTTGGGAAGCTCGCATACTA
>DGUD01000079.1:24695-25399 GCA_002393865.1 Treponema sp. UBA4319 | reverse complement strand
AAGGCTGGATTGGCTACGCAGACAAAAAATACTAGTCATGTCCACAAACCTATAGGTTTTCTCCCGGATTTTGCATCAAGGCAGCCGGATTTTTCCGGCTGCCTTTTGCGTTCCGGCAGAATCGCGGCGGCTCATGCGGCTGGCTGCAGATACGGCTACCGCTTCTGGCAGCGGATACGGTATCCGCTGCAGCACTGCTCGATAAGCTGCTCCGATACGAGTTTTTTTGCGGCCGCCTCAAGACGCGCCATATCCACATGCTCCGTCACAGAAATCTGGTAGAGCGTGGCGCTGCCCTGCTCCGTCAGACGGCGGACAATCGCCCCGCGCGCCTGCCGCAACGAGCCCTCAAAGCGGGACTGTACGGTATACGAGCGGCTGCGCCGCCCCGGATTCACACAGCGTTTTTTCAGATCCGCGCCGTAATCCATGAGCGCATAATACCATTCGCGGGGATGGGCGGCATCGAGCGTCTGCCCGACGAGCGGCAGGATGGCAGAGTCGGGAATCTTCGCGCCGGGCAGAAGGGATTCCTCCTCCCAAAAGCAATGGATGAACACCGAGCGGATATTTGTCTCCACAAAAACCTCAGGCATACCGAAAGCGAACGTTGCGACAGCCCCCGCTGTATACGGCCCGATTCCCGGCAGCGCCTCCAGCTCCTTGCGGGCGCGGGGAAAGACTCCTCCGAGGCGGGTGCAGAC
>DGUD01000079.1:232-24588 GCA_002393865.1 Treponema sp. UBA4319 | reverse complement strand
AGCCCGTCGATTGTAGCCCAAGCCGTTCCATGCGGCAAGGACATCGGCAAGCGGCGCCGCGGCAAGAGCCGCCGCATCCGGGAAACGGAGCATCCACGACTCATACTTGGGAAGCACCCTGCTGGTCTGCGTCTGCTGCAGCATCACCTCGGAGACGAGCACCGCGTAGGGCTCCTGCGTGCTGCGCCACGGAAAGCTGCGCCCGTGCTCGCGGTAAAACGCATATATCCGGCGGCGGAACTCCTCTACCTGCGCGGCAGTCAGGATGGGTGCCGTCACCGCTGCGTCACCAGGGAACGCTTCTCCAGCTCCTCAAGGATTTTGGCGACGATTGCCTCAGGGACATTCACGCTCGTGTCTATCACGATGTCGGCGGTGTCCGCATAGGCGTTGTTGTCTATACCGTAGAGCTTCTTGTAGCGCTTGGTGTCCTCGGCATCGCGCATGGCGGTAAATCGCCGGATTTCCTCAAGGTCTCCGCCTTCCCGGTTCAGGATACGTTTTGCGCGGAGCTCGTCGCTTGCGAGCAGGTAGACCTTTGCGTCGGCCTCTTTGAGCATCCAGATAGCAAGGCGGCTGCCAAGCACACAGCTTTCCTTGCGGGCAAGCTCAACCTGGTGCATGTCCACGTACTTGTCATAGCTGTCGTCGGTCTTTGCGTTCTCGATTACCTGGGCAAGCGTCAGCCCTTTTTCCGCGGCAAGCTGCCGGAAGGTATAGTTTATGAGCGTGATGCCGAGCGTCTTCGCGAGCAGCGTGCTTACGGTCGTGTTGCCGCAGCCGCTCTTGCCGCTGATTGCGATACGGAGCTCTTTCCCGGCGGGGATTGTATATACTGCCATTCGTTCCTCCTT
Source organism: Treponema sp. UBA4319 (assembly GCA_002393865.1). GTDB lineage: Bacteria > Spirochaetota > Spirochaetia > Treponematales > Treponemataceae > Treponema_D. The sequence goes on along the minus strand of DGUD01000079.1, from coordinate 23,734 downwards.
TTGCGAAAACCACGGCGCCTGCCCGGCGCCCGCAGTCTCCATCCTTAGTATAGCACAGAATTCTGCTTCCGTGGGTGATAAAAACGCACCCTGAGCGCGCTCCGGGTGAAAGGTACCCGATGAGCTGCCGCCCCCTGCCCTCACTGCACGTTCATGCTGCCCACATAGTCCATGAGCAGGGCAGATGCCTCCTCGTAGATGCACTGGGGGCAGTCAAGCGTCACCGCGATTGTATGCGGGGCGTCAATTCTGTCCTGCACGATGCATTGCGACGTATTGTTGTCCATATCGGCAAAGGGCTTGTCTATCACCGACCAGCCGTCGCCCGGCGCGGGGCGCTCAAGCATGAGGATTGTGCCATGGAAACCGCCCTGCTCCGCGTAGGGCTCCGCCGCCACGGCATCGTAGCGCGTCCATGTGCGGCCGTTTATCTCCATCCGGGATTCAAGCCATTCGAACTTCCCGTGCTGCCAGCCGGACGGCATGGGGAAATACTGCGTGACGGTGAGTATCCGGCACCATGCATGCCGCCCGTCCTTGGCAAAGATGACCGGCGGATACAGCGCGACCGACACCATCTTGTCCTTGTAGCCGATATCGTTGACGTTCAGGTAGCTCCACGAACCGGGGATTGTCGCTGAATAGGCGGCGATATAGGACAGCACGAAGAAATGCTCCCTGTCTGCCCGGCTGAACAGCCATGTATGCCGCGCATCGTATTCGCCATCCAAAGCGCTCGGCGGCATCTGCATATTCTTTTTAAGTGAATATAAAGGGAAAATCTCGTCGGGAAGCTTCTGCTGCCGGGCGGCAGAGCGCTCGTAGAGCTGGAAGGCATTCTTTATGCAGCCGCAACTTTGCATCAGATAGCCCTTATCCGCCAGATAGTCCGCGGGGACGGACTCGTCCTGCTCCAGAGGCTGGCATGCCAGAAACTGCCGGACGGCCTCAGAGATATGCCCCTGCCCGTACAGGAACATCCCGTAGAACCAGGCGACCCGGTATTCATCCGCAAAAGCTTCCCGAAGCGCGTCAAACTCCTTGCAGACGCTGCCAAAAGAGAGCTCCCCCAGCTTGCAGCGGTAGGAATCCAGCAACGCGCACAGAAGGGCGGCATCAACATTCCCCGGCTGGCGACGGCTGACAGAGCGTGTCTTTTTCAGCAGGGAAGAAATGGCGGCGGAGGCCTTTTTCTTGGGAACAGGATAGCGCCACTCGTCACCGAGGGCTTCGATATAGGGCACGTAGTCCCGTACGGCAGCCGCCGCCTTTGCGTAGGAGGAAGCTGCCGATATGCCGCGGATATCAAGCGCGTCGTAGCGGTCGGCATAGAGCGCCGGGGAAAAAAGCGCCGCGCACAGGAGGGCTATGAGAAGGCTCCGTTTCATTCCACGTTTTTGCCCTGCTCGCGGATGTTCTCCAGCGCGTCCTTGGCAGATATGACGACGGCGCCCACCTCCATAAACTGGTTCTTGCTGCCGATGGTGTTAATCTCGCGGTTCGCCTCCTGGCAGATAAAATCCAGCCGCTTGCCGGGAGCCGGGTTGCTGTCCAGCTCCTTGCGGAGCGCCTCCAGATGGCTGTGCAGGCGGATAATCTCCTCGTTTATGGTGTACTTTACGAGCATGGCGGCGGTCTCCTGCATAATGCGGTTCTCGTCGGCATGCTCACCGAGCAGCTCCCGGAATTTCTGCGTGATGGTCTCCCGGAAGCGCTGCTCCATCGTCGGCTGCCATTCCTTGAAAAACGCGGCGCACCCGTCAAGTACGTCAAGCTTGGCGAGCAAATCCTTCTTGAGGTTCTGCCCCTCGCGCTCCCGGTCGCGGAGGAACTGCCCGAACACGTCCGCAAAGACAGGCTCTATCTTCTCCCAGTAGGCCTCGGCATCATAGTCATGGGAGACATTCAGCACGCCTTCCTGCGCGATGACAAGGCTCAGGGGAATGTCGTCGCAGGATTTTCCGAGCGCGCGCGCAATCTCGGCAATGGCATCCCGGTACATCAGCGCGGCCTTGGGGTCGGCGGAAACCGTCGCCGGGCAGCTGGCATCGCGCACTCGGATGGTCAGATCCACTTTGCCGCGAAGGATTTTTTCCGACACCAGCCGTCGGACACGCTGCTCAAGGGGATTGAGGTATGAGGGCAGGTTTATGTTCAGATCCAGAAAGCGGGAATTCACGGAACGAATCTCCACGCTGATCTGGGTATTGTCCACGACGGCTTCCTTAAAGCCGTATCCAGTCATTGAATTCATGCCCAAAGTATAGCACAAGCGGGATATAAGGGCAAGTTTCAAGGAGCGTATACAGGAAGAGCAGGGGCGGTCCCCGTTTGCAAAGTCAGGGCAGCCCCCGCCGCCTTAAGGAAGGAGCCCTGCGACGATGAGCCGGGCCGCCTCCTGCTGCTGCGCTGATGCCGGAATCAGAGCTGCGCCATCCCCTTTCTGCGGCCCGTAATCGCCGAACTGCGCATGGTTGCCGCCGCGCAGCTCGTGCACCTCAGTCCCGGCGGGGGCAAGGCGCATACCTGCGGCAAAACGCTCCTTGTCAAGGACAGTGTCCTCGGAGCCGTAGAGCACGATAAGCTTTTGCCCGGAACCGAGCGGATCCGTGGGATACGCGGCGCAAAGGGCGAGCCCCTTGAACTGCCCGCCGTGAGAGGCGGCATAACGGGCTGCCATGGCTCCCCCCAGGGAATGCCCCCCGATATACCAGTCCGCGTAGTCATGGCTGGCGCATACCTCCGCTGCCTTGCCCTCGCCAAGGATAGCAAGGCGGAAAGGCATCTTTACGAGGCAGACATCCAGCCCCTGCGCGGCAATCTGGCGGAGGAAGGGCGCGTATGCGGTCTCCCCGACCTTTGCGCCGGGGTAGAAGATGAGCGCGGAGCCGGAAGCGGGGCCGTCAAAGAGCCAGCCGTACGATGTGCGGACGACATTCACGCGGGTATCAGGGCGGAGGGCTGCCAGCGCCTCGTCCGTGGCACGATAGTAATCCAGCAGGTAGCATGCGATTGCGGCAAAGGCGGCAAAAAGCAGCGCCGCCAGCAGCGCAAGCAGGCGGCGGACAAGTTTTGTTCTCATGCGTGCTCCCCCAGCCGCTCAAGGAGCTTCGCGCCGACCTTCCAGTTGTCACCGGCGCCCATCGTCACAAAAAGATAGCCGTCCGGGTAAGAAGCCCCGCTGGGCGCTGACAGCAGGCGCAGGGCGGATGCCGCCGCCTCGTCGAATTCCGCTGCATACGTAACGTGACCATGATGCTCCTGCATGCGGCGGGCGAGGCTCTCCCCCGTCACCTGCGCGGCGGAGGCATCCTCCCGCGCGCTGCCGTAGATTTTGTTGACAATCACCTCGTCCGCGCTCCCGAAGCAGGATGCGAATTCCTCCAGCAAGGCCTGTGTCCGCGTGTACGTGTGGCTCATAAAATCCACGATGATTTTGTGCCCGCGGTAAAACGCACGGTACCCTTCCAGCGTCGTCCGTATCGCGGTGGGATGGTGCCCGTAATCATCGATGAAGATGACATCCTGCCCGGCGGGAGTCCGTGCCTGCCCCACAATCTCGCTCCGCCGCTTTCCGCCGGCAAAGGCAAGCAGCGCCCGCCTGATGCCGTCCGCATAGTCAGCCGGACGGCGGCCGTCCTCCTTGAGCAGCTCCATGCACAGCGCGGCGGCGGCGGCGGCATTGCGTACGTTGTGGGTGCCGGGAACCCGCAGCGCACAATCTCCCAGCGCCGCAAGCGAGAAATGCTGGCAGCCGCCCTCAATGCTGCCGAAGGTGATGCGGTAGTCCCCGGAGGCAGTCTCTCCGTAAGGCACAAGGGCTATGTCCTGCCGGCGCTGCCGGGCCAGCAGCGCGGTCTCCGCCGCGCCTTTGTCGTCGGCGCAGTACACGAGCTGTCCGCCGCGCGGAAGCTTGCAGATATAGTCCACAAAGGCAGCGCGGATGTCCTCATACGTGGGATAGTAGTCCTGATGGTCGCTCTCCACCGATGTCAGGATGATTTTCTGCGGGCTGAACGCCATGAAGTGCCGCTGGTACTCACAGGTCTCCGCCACGAAATAGGGGGCGGAGGCGCTGCTGCAGGAGGACGCCGTCATCGTGCAGCTGCCCCCGAAACTGGCGATGATGGAGCCTGCCAGAACCTGCGCAGGAAAATCCAGCTCCTTCAGTATCGTCCCGACGAGCCCCGTCGTTGTCGTCTTGCCGTGCACGCCGCACACGCCGCAGGAATACGCCGTGGCAGACAGGGCGCCGAGCGCCTCGCTGTACAAAAGCATGGGGAGCTGCCGCCGGACCGCTTCGGCAAGGTCAGGATTCTTCTCCGGAGAATAGGCGCTTGAATAGACGACGTACTGCACGCTGTCAGTGATGTTCCCGGCGTCAAACGGAAGCGCACGGATTGAGAGGCGCTCAAGGATTTCGTCCGTGTAGAAGCGCTCCTGCACGTCGCTCCCCGTGATGACGGCGCCCCTGGCCGTCAGAATCTCGACAAGGGCTGCCATGCCCGTGCCCTTTATACCGACAAAATGTATGTGGGTTCCCCGCAAATCGGGGGGAAGCCTCTTCCCGTTATCCATAAAAATCCTCCGCTACCGTTCCCTGGCGCATGAGCCCGCAGCCGCACAGCTTCCGCAAAAGACGGCAAGCGGCAGCCCCAGGAACCTGCCCCCAGTATAATCCATATCGCAAGGAATGTCGAGTTTGCAGCAGACGCGGGCGCGGAAATCAGTTTTGTGCTCCGCTTCAGGAGGGGGGAAAAGCGGCACAAGAGCCGCCGCATAAAGAAAAAACGCCGGGCAAGCCGGCGTCGTCGCGTATCGTATCGAAGGACAGGCTCTAGCCGCGCTGCCCGGAAAGCTCTATGTAGATGGCATCCGCAAGGCCGAAGCCCGCGTTCTTCGTCAGCTGCTCCGCGTAGTTATCGTACAGCATGTCCTCGTACATCTCCTGCGCATAATCGTTCTCACCGCCGAGCAGGCTGCTCTTCTGCACGGTCTTGCGCGCAGAGGAGAGCATCATCTTTACCATGTAGTTCTCCAGCTCCATGGACTGCTCGTAGAGCTCGGACGTACGGTCGATGACAGGGCGCCCGCCCTTGCCCGACGAACTGTTCGCCGCAAAGCCACGGGGACTCGCGGTCTTATCCTTTTCGGATGTATAGGTTCCGCCGAAGCCCTGCGTATAGTCGCCGTTCAGGCGGTGCGTGGAAGAAATCTGGCTTGAGGCGACCGTCGGCGCATTGCTCTCAGACCGCTTCGCAGAGGCTTTCGCCTGCATCGAGGCCACAAGGTCAAGGAAGCTCTGCTGCTCGGCATTGCTCTTTGCCGCCTGGCTGCTCGCCTTGCCGTCCGTAAGGAAATTAGTCGTGCTGTAGCCGTGTATGTTCTGGATATCCATCAGAGCCTCTCCTCACTGCCTAGCGCTTGAGACTTGCGGCGGTCTGCAGCATGCTGTCGCTCGTCTGGATTGCCTTGGAGTTGAATTCATAGGCACGCTGCGCCACAATCATCTGCACCATCTCGTTGACGACAGAGACATTGCTCATCTCAAGGAATTTATGCTTGGTCACGCCCATGCCCTCAAAGCCCGGACGGCCGGCGATAGGAGCACCCGAAGCGTTGGTCACCTTATACAGGTTGTCGCCAGCGTTCTCAAGGCCGACCGCGTTCGGGAAGCGGTACAGCTCCAGCTGCCCCACCTGCACCGGCTCAACGTTGCCGTTCACCTTGACGTTCACCACGCCGCTGTCGCTGATGGAGAGCGTCTCAATCTGGAAGCCCTCCGGCAGGATAATCTCCGGCATCACGCGGAGACCGTTCGCGGTAACGAGCTGCCCCGTCGAATCAACCTTAAAAGAGCCGTCGCGCGTATAGGCCCAGCTGCCGTCATACTGCTGCACACGGAAAAAGCCCTCGCCCACAATGGCGACATCGGTATCGACACCAGTCTGCTGCAAGGAGCCCTGCGTCATAATGCGCTGTGTCGCGGCAAGCTTTACGCCCGTTCCTTCCTGCAGCCCCACCGGGGTCACGGTATCCTCTGTCGCCGGGGTTCCGGCAAGCTTCACGTTCTGGTACATCAAATCCTCGAACTCAGCGCGGTGCTGCTTGAAGCCTGTCGTGTTCACGTTCGAAAGGTTGTTTGAGATTGTATCGATATTAGACTGCTGGCCGTTCATGCCGGTCGCCGCGTTCCAAAGGCTTCTTACCATCGTTCTGTATCCTCCAAAAGGAAAGTCTGATTAACAGGGCCGCCCGGAGATTTCCCGCTTCCGCTCAGCCCCCATGCTCAAAGTGCCCGCGATTGGCGCCATCAGCGGTTGACGCTCGCGACCTTTGTCCACAAGGTGTCCATCATCCCGTCCTCGGTCTGGATGGACTTCTGGTTTGCCTCGTAGGCGCGGTTCACCTCAATCATCTGAACCATCTCGTTCACCACATTCACGTTGCTGGTCTCAGTGTAGCCCTGCAGCACCTGCGGGCGCTCGTCGCCCTCCGCGATATGGTATCCGCCCGCGATATCGTTCGTGTTCCACAGGGAAGAGCCCTGCTTCTTGAGGTAGCGCTCGTTGTCGAAGCGCACGACCTTCAGGCGGTCAACAAGCGCGTTGTCGTCCTTGCTGTAAATCATGCCGTCCTTGTTCATAAAGAACTTGTCGTCCGGCACATGGATGGGCCCGTTCTCGCCCAGCACAGGATAGCCCTCTTTGGTAAGCAGGATTCCCTCTTTGCCGAGAAGGAAATTCCCGTTCCGGGTAAAGCGCTCGCCGTCGGGGGTCTGGACGACGAAAAAGCCCTTGCCGCTCAGCGCAAAGTCAGTGTTCGTGTCCGTGGACTTGAACGAGCCCTGCCCGAAATCCGTGTACAGCTCGTTCGTCTCCACGCCAAGGCCAAGCTTGCCGATGATAGGCGCGGCGTCAGCGGAGCCAAAAGGAGTTTTATAGACGCCGTCAGCCTCTGTCCTCCGCAGGAGCAGCTGGCTGAATTCTTTGCTCACCGGAATCTCTTTCTTGAAACCGGTCGTATCGACGTTGGCAAGGTTATTGGAAATGGCGTCCAGCCGGTTCTGCTGGGCGTTCATGCCGCTTGCACCAATATACCATCCTCTAATCATCTCGCACCTACCTTATACTTACCTGAAAAAAAAACGAAACGTCGTTCCGGAAGTTTGCCGCCTTGCGGAACGTGCCCGTCCCTCTCAATATCGGCAGGGCGTCAGGCTTTTTGCAGAAAATTCTTCTTGTCTTAGCCAAAAAACTGCTTTATAATAGTAACATCATGATTACAAAACTGTTTTTGATTTCAGAAAATGCGACGGATGCCATTCCCGCAAGTATCACAACGATGCTCGCAGCGCTCTGCGCGGGCGTAGGGCTGCTGCTCATAGCCCTATTATATAGAAAGCTGCGTTCCGTCTCCTGCGACGAAGTGACCGGCTTCCCCACCTTCGCGCGATTCAAGCAGAAAGCCGCAAAAATCCTCCGCCACGCGGAAAAAAATGAATACATGATACTCTCGCTGGATATAAATGATTTCCGCTTTATCAACGGCAGCCTCGGCTTCGCCACCGGGAACACGATTCTCCGGGAGATTGCGGAGCACTTCAGCAAGGAGTGCCCGGAAGACCTCATCTGCCGCTTCTACGCGGACAACTTCATCTTCCTGACAAAACGGCAGGAGCTGATATTCACGGAGGACAAGGTCTTCCGCATAACGAGCGAGCTGAACCCCGTCACCGCATACCTGCCGGACCGCTACCGGCTCACGTTCAGCTCCGGCGTCTACTATATCGAAGACCCTGGCACCGACATAACGTGCATGATTGACAGGGCGAACTATGCCCGTAAAATCGGCAAGCAGAACTATGCCACGCAGCGCGTGGTGGAATACACGCCGCAGATGAACATCCTGAACGAATGGAACCGCGAGGTGACATTCTCCATGGAGAACGCCATCGCGCAGGGCGAATTCGAAGTCTACTACCAGCCGCAGTATTCCTTTACCGACTCCCGCATCATCGGCGCCGAGGCGCTCATCCGCTGGAACAAGCCGGACAAGGGGCTGCTGCAGCCCGACACCTTCATTCCGCTCTTTGAGCACAACGGCTTTATTCCCCGCATAGACTTCTTCGTCTTCGAGAGCGTCTGCAAATTCCTCGATGACTGGAACCGCAGCGGGCCGGACGGCAGCTGTCCCTACCCCATCACCATATCGTTCAACCTGTCCCGGCAGGACTTTCTGAACCCCAACCTGACGACGGAGCTCCACGAGATACGGAAGAAATATCAGGTGGAGCCGTGCAAAATTGAGGTTGAGGTGACGGAGAGCGCCGTTTTTGAGAACCAGAAGCACCTCATCGCATCCATGCAGAAAATAAAGAAGGCCGGCTACGACATATCGGTGGACGACTTCGGCTCCGGCTACTCCTCGCTCAACCTGCTCAAGGACATGCCCGCGGATGTGCTCAAGCTGGACAAGGAATTCCTTTCGTCGGCAGCGAGCAGCGAGCGGGAATTCTCCATCATATCGTCGGTGATAGATATGTCAAAGAAAATCAACCTGATGACCATAGCAGAAGGCGTGGAGACAAAAGAGCAGGCGGAGACCCTGCGGCGGATGGGCTGCGATATCGCGCAGGGCTATTACTATGCCCGCCCCATATCCGCAAAAGCCTACAAAGAGCTCCTGCTGCAGAGCACGGCGGCCGTAGCGGCGCCATGAGGAGGCGCGCGCTCCCGCTGCGTACCGCGCTGCCAGCCCAGCGTACGGCTCCGCGTTTTTTTGCATGGGGAGCCGGACTCGCAGCCCTTGTACGGCAAGCCTGTAAAAATGCGGAAGCGCGCATTTTTTTGTTGCAAAATCTATAGAATGGACTTATAATTACAGTATAAATTAAACAGCGAATTGGGAAGGAGTTCCAGAACTCGGCAGACTTTTGGGGCTCTCCTCAAATAGGGAGGATGTAATAATATCATGGCACAGAAAAAAGAATCAGTGGAACCCCGTGTACTCGCCATCATATTGGGCGGAGGGAAAGGCACCCGCCTGTACCCGCTCACCAAAGAACGCTCAAAGCCTGCTGTTCCCTTCGGCGGAAAATACAGGATTGTAGAGATTCCTATCTCAAACTGCATTAACAGCGGATACCGCAAGATTTACCTGCTCACACAGTTCAACTCCGCCTCGCTGCACCAGCATATCATCAATTCATATAATTTTGACCGCTTCAGCAGGGGCTTTGTCGAGATTCTTGCCGCAGAGCAGACGCTGGAGCATTCCGGCTGGTATGAAGGCACGGCTGATGCCGTACGCAAGAATATCTCCCACTTCCGCGCACAGAACCCGACCCACTACGTCATCCTGTCAGGCGACCAGCTGTACCGCATGAACCTCAAGCAGTTCATGGACGCCCATATCGCATCCGGCTCGGACATCACCATAGCCGCAAAAGCGGTGAACCGCAGCGACGCATCAGGCTTCGGTATCATGCAGGTTGACAAGGAGAACCGCATCACTGCGTTCATGGAGAAGCCTGCGAAAGACCTGAACATCGACGACTGGAAGATTCCGGAGAATTCCCGCGGGAACCTGCCGGCTGAGCTTGAATACCTCGCCTCCATGGGCATCTACATTTTCAATGCGGATACGATGGACGAGATGCTGGACAATGACTTCAACGACTTTGGCAAGGAAATCATCCCCGGCGCCATCAAGACGAAGAAGGTCAGCAGCTATATATTCAACGGTTACTGGGAGGACATCGGTACCATCCGCTCCTTCTATGAGGCGACGCTCGACCTGACAAACCCGGTGCCGCAGTTCAATTTCTACGATGAGGATAAGCCGATTTACACGCACATGCGCAATCTGCCGCCAAGCAAGATAAACAACGCGGATATGACCGCAACGCTCGCAAGCGAGGGATGTGTCATCACCAATTCCCGTTTGCAACGCTCCGTCATCGGTGTCCGCTCCATCATCAACCAGGACTGCGATTTTGACGGCGTTATCATGATGGGCGCAGATTTCTATGAGAATGACGCTGCAAAAGCCGATAATACGAAGAAAGGCATACCGAATATCGGCATCGGCAGCAACTGCAAGATAAAAAAGGCCATCATAGACAAGAATGCCCGTATCGGCGATAACTGCTGCATCAATGTCAGCGGCAAACGCTACGAGGACGGAGACCACGGACTTTTCTACAGCGCAGACGGTATCATCGTCATACGCAAGTTCGCCGTCATTCCTTCCGGGACGGTCATTTAAAATGCATGCACAGGATGTTGGAGCGACAACATCCAGCAGTGTGCTTCGGGAACGAGGTTCCTGAGGTAATTATATAGGCGCGTGATTTTATAAAAGACGCACGGGTGCATATGCTCCTGAAAAGTGTGAAAGCTTTTATAAAAACGCGCTTTTTTATGCCCTCAGCTCTTTTTTCCACCTGTCTCCGCGAGGGTGCTCAGCAGTGTATATGCCGCGACAATCTCGCGGGTCTTGTCAGTTGCGATTTTTGAGAGCACAGGATTTCCGGCATAGCGGTCAGGATGGTAGTATTTCAGTTTTTCTTTGTAGGCTTTGCGGATGTCGGCGGCAGATGATGCAGCGCTGACACCAAGAAGGCGGCGCGCGCGCTCTTCTTCCGGACTCAGCGTACGGAGGGAATCGGCCTGCCCTGCGGCGGACGGAAACAGTCTTTTTACGCGACAAGCCCTTTGTCTTTGACCTGCTGCGCCCTGCGGGGATGCATGGCGGGACGATGCCTTTTTTTTGACCTGCCCGCTCTCTGTGTCCGCACTGCCCGCAGGCCGCCCGGCAGCTTTCTTTTGCCGCCGCAGCTCCTGCTCGGCAAGGCTTTCCGCGGAATAAATGGTCTGGCGCAGCGGCTCGGCTTTCCCATCCGGCTCCCCGTCAGGCCGCACGATGCGCACAAACTTAACCGCGCCGTTCTCAAGGGTCTCGTTCAGAAGATCGCCGAGCCTGTCATACATCGTCTCCATCAGCCTTCGCCTCCCCGTCAAGCCCCCACTCGCCCAGTTTCCGCTGCAGGGTCTTTCTTCCGATTGCAAGGATATCTGCGGTCTTGCTCTTGTTGTTGCGGTTCGCCGCCAGATTTGCCTGTATGACGATTTTCTCGGCCTCGTCAAGACTGATACCCAGCGGTACGGACACGCTGTCGGACGAGCTGCTCCGGCTTACAGTCGGCGGCAGATCGTCGAGCAGAATCTCATCCCCTGAGCACATAACAACGGCGCTCTCCATGCAGTTACGCAGCTCGCGGATATTCCCCGGCCAGTTATATTTGTAGATGGCAGACTTCGCGCTGCTGCTTACAGCGCTGATGTGCTTGCCGTTCTCCCGGTTGAATTCGTCCAGGAACGCGGCCATCAGCAGCGGGATGTCATCTTTGCGCTCGCGCAGCGGCGGTACATGGATGTGAATGACGTTCAGGCGGTAATATAAATCCTCCCGGAAACGCCCCGCTTTCACCTCCTCCTCCAGATTGCGGTTCGTAGCGGCTATCACACGGACATCGACCTCCAGCGTCTGCTCGCCGCCCACGCGCTCGAATTTCCGTTCCTGCAGCACGCGGAGAATCTTTATCTGCACGTTCTGGTTTATTTCGCCAATTTCATCAAGGAAAATAGAGCCGCCGTGCGCAAGCTCAAAGCGCCCCTTCTGCAGGCGGTCAGCGCCGGTAAAGGCTCCCTTCTCATGCCCGAAAAGCTCGCTCTCCAGCAGCGTCTCGCTCAGCGCGGCGCAGTGGACTTTGATAAAGCTGCCGTCTTTGCGCGGCGACAGGTTGTGGATGGCATCCGCGACAAGCTCTTTGCCGACGCCGCTTTCCCCGGTGATAAGCACGCTCGCCCTGCTGGCAGCTACTTTGCGGATGGTCTCCTGAACCTTCTGCATGGCGGCGGAAGTCCCTATCATGCCCTTGAGCACCGTGCTGCCCTCAAGCTCCTGCTTGAGCCGCTGGTGCTGCAGGCTCATCTCCCTGCTCTGGAGGGCACGCTTTACAATCATACCCAGCTGGTCAAGATTCAGCGGCTTTGTCAAAAAATCATAGGCGCCGTGCCGCATGGCATCGACCGCGCTGTCGATACTGCCGTGTCCCGTAAGTATAATAACGGGGATACCGGGGGTCTCCGCCGTCACTTTGGCAAGCACCTGCTCCCCGCTGATGCCGGGCATACGGAGATCGGTAATCACAAGGTCGATGTCCCCCTGCTCTATGAGCTTAAGCCCCTCTTCGCCTGTGGCCGCGGTCTTGACGTTGTAGTCCTCCATCTCAAAGTTAGCGGCAAGCCCCTCGCGGATGTTCGTCTCGTCATCAATAATAAGCAGTGTGAATTTCATTCGCCCCCCTTCGACTTATCCTCAAGCAGCTGAGTGTTCCTTTGCGGTACCGGAAGCTTGATGGTAAAAACCGTGCCGTGGCCGGGCACCGATTTTACGTCGATACCGCCGCGGAATTCCTTGATTATCTTGTAGACGGTGGTCAGACCGAGCCCGGTACCGGAACTCTTTGTGGTATAATACGGCTCAAAGATGCGGGATGAGGTCTTGCTGTCCATGCCGCAGCCGTTGTCCGCGACGGTCAGCACATACTCGTCGTTCTTCACAAAGGATTCCAGCACCAGCTCGCCCCGCCGGTACGTGGTGCAGCCGGAATGCTCCTCTTTGGGTACTTCCCGCACGGGAAAGCGCTCCTGTATAGCGGCAAGCGCATTCTGGGCAAGGTTCACGATTACCTCGCGGAAAAGCTTCTCGTCGATGAGAAGGCGCGGTGACGCTTTGCATAGCCGAAGCACGACATTCACGCACTTGCTCTCAAATTCCGGAAGGAAGAACGAAACTGTCTTCTCTACAAGAGCATCCGGCTCCGCAAGCTCCATCGTAGCCTGCACAGGGCGGACGGCAAAGAGAAAATCGACCACGATTTTATTCAGGCTCTCAATCTCGCCGTTTATGACGTCAAGATATTCCTCCATGAACTTGGGCGCAGGAAGCATTCCGTCCCCCGCACGAGCCTTTCTCACAACCTTCTGCAAAAGCTGGATGTGGATGCTGATAGCTCCCAGCGGATTCTTTATCTCGTGTGCGACGGATGCCGCAAGGCTCGTCAGGCTGGCAAGGCTTTCCATGCGGTGCAAGAGGATTTCCTGCTGGCGCTTCTCCGTGATATCATCCACGGAGATGATGGAGCCGACTATCCGGGTCTCCCTGCTCTCAGAATCATCCTTCCGCCGCCGCTCGATGAGCGGCATGACGGCTATCGTAAAGAAGAGCACCTTATCATCTTTGGAAAGGGAAAATTCCTCGCTGACATTTGTCTTCTGCTCGGAAGCACAGCTACGGAGGAATTCCGCGATGAAGGTGTCGTCGATGAGCGACCACACGGGCTGGCTCTCGCCTTTCTGCTCCTGGCTCTGGCGGGCAACCCGCACCTTCAGCGGCAGGCAGCGCTCGGCAGCCTTGTTCATCTGCAGAAGCCGCCACGAGCCGTCCACAATCACCAGCCCGGTGGAAAGGCTCTCCAGTACGGAGGAAAGCGCATTGTTCTCGGACTGGAGGTCTGTTATCAGCCGCTCCAGCTGCTCGTCAGAAAGTTTGCCGATTTTCTGCGAGACCTTGCTGATAAAATCATTCATCTGTCGCAGCCTCCTGCACAAGGGAGCGGAGAATCCCGTCGTTCAGCATGTTGACCTGCATAAAGCTCCGCGTCAGGCGCTCAAGCGCGGCGGCAGGATTCAGGTTGAATACCCGCACGTCCTCCGCGACGGAGCGTATTTCCCCCAGCAGCCGGGCGGAGGCCTCCGCTCCAGCAGCGCTGGAGGCAAGGGAACGCTGGCAGTCCGTCAGCTCCTGCAGGAAGATGGTGAACAGCACCGACGGGCTGAATCCGCCGCATCCCGACACAATCTGCGGAATATCCGGCACATGGCCGGACGCGACGCAACGGAAAAACTGCCTCGCATAATCATGGACAATCGCGGGCTGCACCGGCAGGAACATCTGCAAAAACGCATGGATGGATTCAGGTAGCTGCCCGCCGCCCAAGCGGGAATCGTAGTGGAACACGCGCTCAATCACCGTCTGCTGCTGCGGCTGCGTGCGCGGAAAGAAGGTATAGGTGCGCACACGGGAAAGGATGGTGGGCAGCATCGCGCCACGCCTTGTGCTCGTCAGTATGAACGTGACGTCTTCCGGCGGCTCCTCAAGGATTTTGAGCAGCGCATTGCGCGCGCTGTCCGCCATCACATCAGCGTTCTCTATGATAAGGATTTTTCTGCCAGCCGCCGAGCTCAGATGCGCCCATGCCGAAAAATTGCGTATTTGCGATACCGGAAGCGCATCGTAAAGAAAGGAATCCTCAAGCTTAGTGCACTGCTTCTCGATATCCGCGGTAATTTTTTCCAGATGGTCGCCGTCTGACAGGACACGCCCCGGATTCAGCTGCTCAAGATCCTCATCAACTGCCTGCAAAAGCGGGGCAAATTTAGAGCTTTTGTCGTCGCCCTCCCACAAGATAGGACTGAAACGGACGGTCAGCTTCCTGACGGCGCGCAGGTACAGATAACGCGCAGCCTCCAGATGGCTCGTATTGTTCGCGTTCTGGGCGAGCAGCGTATTCCGTGCGGCCGCAATCTCCAGCGAACGGTTGCCGGGACCGGTCACCAGCACGGAAGGGCTGACAAGCGCTTTATGCTGCCGGCAGCTGGGGCAGGTACAGTTCCATAAGCCCTTTTCCCGGCAGGAAAGCACCCGCGCAAGCTCCAGCGCGCAGGTAAGCTTGCCGGAAGCCGGAGGACCAGCAAAGAGAAGCGAGCCCGGCAGGCGTTCCCGGCGGATATCGTCGGCAAGCAGATCGGGCGCGGACTGAAAAAGGACGTTCTCGAACATAGACCGCTCTTACCTGCCGGCTGACACATCCACCACGGCGGAAGAGATGGCCGCCGCAGGATGCGACACCAAGCCCCTGAGTATCCGGTAGAAGATGCTGCCGCCGATAAGGCCATCCACGTTGAACCAAGGCTGGACAATCAGGACGATAAGGACGATGGCCACAAGCGCGACACCTTCCGCAAGACCAAAGAAAAAGCCGAGCGTGTGGTCAAGCTGGCGGAAAATCTTGTCGGCAAAAATATTCCCCACCAGCTGCTGGGCGATTTTTATCACGAGGAAAACAGTGACAAACACAATGACAAACCCAAGCACTTCCGCCACCGCAGGAATCTTTACATACTGCAGGAGCGGCTGAGCCAGCATTCCGCGGAAGAGAACCGCAGCCCAAATTCCAAGCACCGGCGCGCCTTTGTCAAAGACCTCGTTCACAAAGCCCTTCAAGGAAGCGCCCAGCGCGCAGGCAGCGATAATGACGATGAACACAAAATCGATAAACGGTAGACTCATGCTTCTAATTCCTCGCACAGCACATGCGCTATTCTCTCCGCGGGCTTCTCGCTGCCGCACAAAGCCCTGCATGCGGCGGCATAAGCAGCCCTCCTCTGCGGACTGCACAAGGGCTCCAGTGCCTGCCGCAGATGCACGGCATCCACGTCGGAACCTGCAAGTACCACGGCTGCCCCCCGCCGCTCAAAAAAGCGGGCGTTATCCAGCTGGTCGCCCCGCGTGCCGGAACCGCAGAGAGGAACCAGCACCAGCGGCTTTCCGCAGACGGCACACTCCCAGATGGAATTTGCCCCCGCGCGGGAAAGCACGACATCCGCAGCCTGTATGACGGCGGGCATCTCCTGATACAGGAAGGCATAGGGCTTGTAATTCCCGTCCGCCTGAGCCATCACGGACGGATGCTGCTCCGCAAAAGCCCGCCCGGTCTGATGCACGACAATAAAATGCTCCGTCAGCCAGCCGAGATTCTCCGTGACCAGCGTGTTCAGCTGCTGCGCGCCAAGGCTTCCGCCCAGCACAAGGAGCAGCGGCTTTCCGGGGGCATCCGCAACACCAAGGAACTGCCGCCCGGTCGCAGCGGTATCCGTATAAAACACCGGGCGGACAGGGTTCCCCACGACGAGGCATTTCTCCCGTAGCGGTGCCTTGAGGTATTCCGCGGTCTCCTGATACGAAAGCAATATGCGGGAGGCAGCCCCTGCATTCAGTTTTGTCGCGAGACCGGGCGTAAAATCGCATTCATGCGTATAGTACGGGATGTGCAGCAGCCGGGCAGCCATGCACGGCGGAACGCTCACGAAGCCCCCTTTTGAGAACACAAAATCCGGGCGGAGCTTTGCCAGCAGCAGCAAGGACTGTATGCAGCCGGCAAGAATCCTGAACGCATCCAGAACATTCTGAAAGGAAAGGTAGCGCCGCAGCTTTCCGCAGGAAATCCCAAAGAAGGCCGTTATGCTCCCGCCCGCGGACACAAGGTTTTTGTCGATGATATCCTTGTCCATACCGCGGCGGTTTCCGATCCAATACAGGTCGGCCGGGATATTCTTCCGGCGGCACTCCGCCTGTACGGCATCCGCAACGGCAATTCCCGGATAGATATGCCCCCCCGTCCCGCCTCCTGCAAAGACAATGCGGATTTTTTTTGTATCTGCAGCCATCGTATTCATGCAGGAGTCTTAGGCGGATACTTTTCCATAAGCTCTATCAGGGCAGGCTTCTTGAACAGATTCGCATATCCGCGTGCGCTCATTCCCATGCTATCCTCTATATCGGGATTGGCGCCGTGCTCCAGCAGCAGCTCGACAATACGCACGTTGCCGTTGCCGACGGCAAGCACAAGAATCGGCTGGCCATCAGAGCTGATAAAATCCAGCCTTGCGCCCTTGTCGATGAGATACTCGGTAATCTCATAATTTTTCCGCCATACGGCATCCATAACGGCCGAGTAGCCACGGTCTTTGGCGACAGCGTTTATGTCGGCGCCCTTCTCCAGGAGCCACTTTACCTTATCAAAGCTGTCATTCCGCGTCGCCACGCAAAGCATCGGCACGCCTTCCGCCGTATAGGCATTGGCCAGCATCCCCGCATCAAGGAAGAGCTGGCACTTCTCGGTATCATCCTTGGCGATGTACTTGGAGAAACTATCACTCGTAAACGGTATGCCGAGGGTAAGCAGCTTGGTCATCGACACATGCTGCAGATCTGCAATCCGGTACTGCTCGTATTTGGTCGAAATGTAGTTGAACATCTCAGAAAGATTATCATAGCAGTGGAAGAAGGAACGGTTCTGGATATCCAGCTCCTCGTAATCTTTCTCATAAGCGCCGCCCGTATAGATAAACGTCCGCACCTGCTGCCCCGTCAGAACGCCAAGCACAAAGGCATAATCAGAGACGCCATGCATATCCGAGCTGCCGACAATAATGCAGTGCGTCACCTGCAGCACATCCTTCAGGTTCTTCAGGAATTCCGTGTGGGGAAGTCCTTTGTAGATAAAAATCTTGCGATAATCAGCCTTATATCCTGCAAGGAAATTCTCTGCTGCCATAGTGTCAGGATCCTGACAAGGCGCAATAATCAACCATCTCATGCATTCTATTATAGTACATAGCTGATATTTTAACAAGGGCGGGATTTTTAAAAGTCCCGGACTTTCCCGGAAACAAGCACAAAAAAACCCCGATACATTGTATCGGGGTTATGCCAGCGAACAGAATCGAACTGTTGACATAAGGATTTTCAGTCCTCCGCTCTACCAACTGAGCTACGCCGGCATATCACTTAGGATGGTTAGTAGTATACGCGTTTCCGCACTTTGTGTCAAGCACTCCATGGATTTTTTTATCATTTTTTTGAAATAAAAAAAGCTGTACGGCAGTCACGCCGTACAGCCAGTTTTTTTAATTAGAGTTGATCTATTTTCAGCGCTTGAGGCTCAGAACAGTCTCAAGCATTGAATCCCCTGTCTGGATGGTCTTTGAGTTTGCCTCAAAGCCACGCTGCGTGACAATCATATCCGTCAGCTGCTCGGTAAGATCGACGTTCGACATTTCCAGCGTGCCGGCCAGCAGCTTGCCCTTTCCGGCCGTACCGCTCTCGCCGACATTCGCCATGCCGCTGTTGATGGACTCTGCGAACATAGTCTCGCCTTTCTTCTCAAGACCGCCCTGATTCGTAAAGCTTGCCATCGCAATCTGGCCGAGCGTGCGGGTGGAACCGTTTGAATACACGCCGGTGATAGTTCCACTCTGGTCGATCTTGAAGTTGTCAAGGTAGCCGAGCTTGTATCCGTCCTGATAGTTAGCCTTGGTGGTGCTCTTTGACGCGCTCTGGGTAATCGTACCGTTCATGGTGCCGATGGTGCCCAGATTCAGGTTGAAGGTCTGGCGGTACGGGTTGCCGCCTTCGTCCGCATTGCTGTCCGCCACATCAAAAGATGTCTGCAGGACAACCTCGCCGGTCGGGGCGGTCGTGTTGCCGGCGCTGTCCGTCACGGAACGGAGCGTCCCCATGTTGTCAAAATTAAGCGTATAGGTATTCGTGACGCCATCGGTCGTCCCAAGGCCAATACGAGTGTTCGTGCCGGCCTCTGACTCCGGATCGACGTTCACCGTGACAGTCCACTGGTTGGGGTTTCCCGGAACTTTCTGGAAATCCATCTGAAGCTTGTGCGCGCTACCGTAGGTGTCATAGATATCGACCTCCGTCTGCCACGTACCCTCCGCGACCTGGTTCGGGTTGTTCGGGTCTGTGATTTCCGGCGTATTCTTGTTCAGGTTGCAGATATAATTGACGTTCTGCGTAGCCTTGGGCGGGTCTTTCTGCCCCACCGGAATCGTAAGGTCGCCGGGAGTCCCTGAGGTGCGCAGAACCTGCTGCCCGTTCACGTCCTCAGCCATCCAGCCCTGCACACGCAGGCCGTTCGCCGGGTTCACGAGGGTTCCGTTGCAGTCCACGCCGAATACACCGGCACGGGTGTAGAAGGTCTGGTCGCCGTTCTTCATGACAAAGAAGCCGTTGCCCTGAATGGCGATGTCTGTCGAGACACCGGTTGACTGAAGGTTTCCCTGCGTAAAGATGGTGTCAATCGCAGCAACGCTCATGCCGAGGCCGACTTCCTTGGGGTTCACGCCGCCGACCTCCTCTGTGGGGCGCGCGGCGCCGCTCAGCTGCTGGCTTATCATATCCTGGAAGTCTACGCGCCCGCGTTTGAAGCCATAGGTATTGACGTTGGCAATGTTGTTGCCGATGACATCCATCCTGGTCTGGTGATTCTGCAGGCCGCTTACGCCGGCATAAAGTGATCTCATCATATACTTACCCTCGTTTTAAGTGTTAGTCGCCGTAAACGGCCGTAATCTGTTTCATATCATAATACATGTTGCCGACCTTGACCTGCGGGTTGCTGCCGTAGGTCACCGCGTTCACAACGCCCGTAACCTGCGTCCCGCCGACGTCGATGTCAACAGCCTTGCCAATCGTGTTTACCGCCTGCGACGCGTTGAGCATGGCGTTCATCTTCTCGAAATTGGCGTTCATATTCGTCATCTGCTCCAAGGAGCTGAACTGCGCCATCTGGGCTATGAATTCAGTGTCCTCCATGGGAGATGTCGGATCCTGGTTGGAAAGCTGTGTGATAAGCAGCTTCAAGAAATCGTCTTTCCCCAAAGACTGATGGACGGAGCGGCCGTTCACAGCAATAGACTTGTTGAACGTGTCCACCTCCATGTTCAGTTTTGCCAGATCCTGAGCGCTCATCGTGGTATTCAATGAGGCTGCGCTTTCCATTTCCATTCTATACTCCTCTGTACGTTATGCGACGACATCAACATGATGGT
Source organism: Treponema sp. UBA4319 (assembly GCA_002393865.1). Lineage (GTDB taxonomy): Bacteria > Spirochaetota > Spirochaetia > Treponematales > Treponemataceae > Treponema_D. The sequence goes on along the minus strand of DGUD01000079.1, from coordinate 3,977 downwards.
CGCTGCTGCTGCCGTATGCGCTCACCGCGCCGTGCACGGAGGCAGAGACGCTGCCTTCCGCTTCCTGCGCGAAGCTGCCGAATGTCCGGTTGGCAAAGAACTGACCGCCAGGCTGCTGTCCCTGCTGGAACTGCCCGCCGTCAGCGTTGCTGGCAAGATTCAGGTTAAAGCTTGCAGTATCGAATCCACTCTGGTGGAAGGCCTGTTTGAGCGTATCAAGGTTCTGCTTGAAAGCCTCGAACGCCTCCTTGCTCGCGACTGTTATCTGCCCTTCTATACCCTTATCGGTTAGCTGCAAGCTAATCTTTACATTTCCCAAGGACTCCGGTTTTAAATTCATATTGATAGTACCGCTGTTGCCGTCCTTGAGGATGATGCTTCCGGCCTTGACGAATTCCGGAGCCTGCTGCTGTATCTGGTTGGAAAGCATTTCCTGGAAGGTGGAGCCGGTAGCGCCCGCAGTCTGGTTGTTCGAGGAAAGGATATCCTGCTCCGCCACCTGCGCCAGATTCATCGTGACATCAAGGCTGCTGCCAGCCTGCCGGACTGTATCCACAAGCAGCGCGTCAGAGGAATCCTCCTGAAGCGCCGCAAGCTTTGCGTCTTTTCCGCGCTCATCGACAATCGTAAAAAGCTGCCGCGGCTCCGCTGAAGGCTCACCAGAGACAGGCACCCTTGCGACGCGGGGCTTCTTTGCCTCATCTTTTGCGGGAACGGCCGCGCTGTCCTTTGCATCAGGCTTTGCCTGCGCAAGCGGAGCCTGCGCTGCGGCGGGCATCTCGCCGTCTTCCGTCAAGGAAAGCGCGGCCACAACCTCCGCCTCCGGCAGGGCGCTTTCACTATCTGCGGCAGGCTCGGCCGCAGGCTGCAGCCCGGCCGTCATCACGCCAGACTGCGCTATCAGAGCTGCCGCCTCCACAGTGCCGTCCTCCGCAAGCAGACCTTCTACGGCGCGCGTATCATCAGCCGCTGCCTCCGCGACGTAGGTCTCCGCCGCAGACTGGCGGGCAGCCTCCGCAAGCGCCGCATCAGGCAGCACAGAAAGCAGCTGCGCATCGGCCTGCCCTATTTCAGGAGCCTCCGCATCATCATATTCCGCGACGGGCAGAGCGGCGTCCTCCGCACGCTCCTCGTCCCCGGCAGGAGCTTTCCGGACGGCACTCCCGGCCGTAGCGGCGTCATTGCTCCCCTGCGCCGGACTCGTGTTCCCGGCATCAGCACAGGGGCTGGCGGGGACTTCCGCGTCCTTTGCAGCAGCCGCGTATGCTGCCTGAGGCTTTTTCTGATCTGATTTTTTGCCAGCGGACGCCTTCTCAAGCATCGCCTTGAAGGATGATTCTGAAGACTTGTTCGGCTTTAGTGCTGCCTCCGGCTTTTCCGGGGAGACAGACTGAGGGTTCAAAAACTGTACTTGCAATGCCTGCATCGGCAACCTCCGCGACGAACACCGCAGAAGCACCGTCAGGCATCTTTCTAATCGAGGGAGGTAGGCTTGTTGGCCATCTTGCGCTGGATTTCCGCGGCCCTGTCAGCTGGCAGCAAGGACAACCAGTACGCCCCCATAGAAGAAGTGCCTTCGGCAGCAGCGACTTTCTCCGCACAGCGCAGCACGTCTATGACGTCCTGATCATCCATCTGCTCTATGATGGCGACGGCCTTGACAGGCTGCATACCGTTCAGATTCGCTACAATCTGCTGAATGTTCCTATCTCTTTCATCGGCCTTTTTCTTCTCATTGTTGAATGTTTTTTCGCGCTCTTCCTGTGCGGTCTGCCTGTCCTGCAGCTCCTGCGCTATCTGCGCGTTGTTCTCCTCCTGCTCACGGATATCGGACTCGCGCTTGTCAAGCTCCTCCACACGCACATCCAGCGCCTCAAGCCGTTTCGCAAAGCGGTCATTGTCCAAATCTGCCTCTGCAAGGCTTCCGGGGGAAGACGGAGCCTCAGAAGTCTGGGGCTGCAGCCCCACCAGCCTGTAGACAGGAGAGACTATTTTTTTCGCCTGAATCAGTCCGAGAAAGTCAAACCACATCACCCCGAACAAAGCGACGATTATTATGAGTATCAAAAGCAAGACAGACTTACCTAAAACTTTGGCATGCGACACGGCAAAACTCCTGGCTAAGACAGTTCAAGTTGACCGCCAAAATGAAAAGTAACGGTCAACTTTACTTATCGGTATCTTTTCAGCACGAATAAAGGACTATTTTTGCTGCGCCTGGTTTTTTATCAGGCCGCCGATGGCGGAGCCAAGCGTGATGTCGTTGTCGCAGCTGACGACCTCGTAGTAGAGCCCCCGCTGGCGCACCAGCACGTCCTCAAGATACGCCTCCACGCGGCTGCGCACCTTATAGGTCTTGTAGAACGAAGTGCCGTCGCACAGCAGGCAGACGGGCAGGTTCGCGCAGGTGCCCTTCCCGCTCTTGATAACGGCGGCGGCAAGCAGCGCGGCGGCCATCCGTGCGGTGCGCTCCACCACGGCATCGAGCAGCTCAAAGAGGCGCCCGTAATCCTCATCGTCCGCGCAGGCGGCAGCTTTGGCGCCAAGCACCGACGAGGTGTTATAGGGGGCATGCAGGAAGGAGTCCATCTCTATCTGGGTCAGACCCTCAAGCTGCAGCAGGGAATCGGAGAATTTCTTGCTGAACAGACCTTCTGCGGCGGCAGCATGGATGACCTCATAGCTCAGCGGCCCCAGATAGGCGCCGGAACAGTGCTTCTCCATGATGCCGGAGCCCGGTTTGATGCTCTTTTTGTCATAGGCGATATCGAAGTCCGAGCAGCTGACGGCACTGAATTTGCCGCTCTCGCACACGATAATCTGCTCCTTGAGCCCCTTATAGCGCGGGTCGGCTGGCTGGATGTAGGCACTGTTCATGCCCGTGCCGAGGATAAAGCCCACGTAAGAGGAATAGCGCTTGCCGTTGGCGGCGGTAGCGGCGCCCGCAAGCAGCGCGGCGACCGTATCGTTGAGCAGCGAGATATGCATCTTGTTCTTCCATCCGTGCGCGGCGAGCGCCTTCGCAAGCTCCTTGCCGATATGGCAGCCGACGACTTCAGGCGCCTTGATTTCCTTGGAGAAGCCGATGAGCACGCCGTCACCGTCCTCGGTGATGGTCATGGGGTAGGAGAAGCAGAAGCCGATGTTAGTTGATTTATCCTTAAGATGTTCAAGATTCTCCGCAAACTGCTCAAAGAACTCCTTGCGGGACAGCTCCCGTTCTATACCGGGCATCTTTGTCTTCTCCATGAATTCGATGACCGGATTGCAGTTTGCGTCAAAGGTCACGAGGCAGGAGCGGAAATTCGTGCCGCCGGCATCGATGACGATGACGCTTTCGTTGGCGGCGGTCTTTGACGGCGGGGTGCAGAACGTGCGGATCATGTCCTCGCCTGCCGGACGCCCGGAAAGCCCCTCGTGCATATCGAAGAGCAGAGCGTCGATGACAGAATTGATATCCTGATGCACAGGAAAGTTATGTTTGCCCAAAAAAGCCGCGACAGCCGTATTCATTAAAAACTCCTTACATGCAGGGCGAAAAAGCAGAGACCTCCCCGCAGCGCAAATATAAGCCCCGTCCCGCAGCGGAACAAAGGCGGCATTCCCGGAACGGCAGCGCAGTCCCACAAAATACCCTGCGCTCTATTTTAGCACAAAATACGGAAATTTCAATAGACAGAAGCGAAAACGCACGGAAATCAGTTTTATGTTCCGTTTGCAGCGGGAATGGCATCTGATTCCGGCG
>DGUD01000079.1:0-147 GCA_002393865.1 Treponema sp. UBA4319 | reverse complement strand
TCCGGCGGGAATGGCATCTGATTCCAGGCAAATCCGGCCGAAAACCCCGCGGTGGCGCGGAACAGGCGCGCATCCCGCCGGAGACAAGGATGCAGCATAAAAAGCTCGGCGGCGGGGCACAAAGCCCAAGGCTTCAGCATGAAAACA
>DGUD01000184.1 GCA_002393865.1 Treponema sp. UBA4319 | reverse complement strand
TGAGATGTATTTTATCTGAATACGGACGCGGTATTGGAAAATTATGTAAACTGTTTTAAAATGATTTTCTTTTTTATGCTACCAAAGCCAAGGATTCAACATAAAAAATGCGCGGAAGCGGAAAAACGCCCGGGCTGCCATTTGCAAAGCGAAGCGTGCAACCGGCAGTCCGGGTGTTTTCCACTGGGAGCGCATTTTTGTTTTCATGCTGAATCCCTGGGCCTTGCTTCGCAGCGTATTGACAGTATCGCGCCGATATGGTATAGTTAGCATACTTATACTATTACTGTAATGTGGAGCCTGTGAACGGCTCCTTTTTTTTGACTGGCAGAGAGAAATTCAGGGGTTGTACTTGGAGTATATTTCGAACGACAGCGTTCCGTATTTCAAAGAGTGTGCGTCCGTGGCGGACGCGGAAGGTTTTGTCCTGATTGAGCTGCACGTCGTGCCGCAGAAAAATTCGACGAAGATAGAGGCGGTCATCGCCTCGAAAGATCCTGCTCGTGATATCGGCGTGGCGGACTGCTCCAAGGTGCACCACGCTTTGCGCCCGCAGATTGCCCGGCTGCTCGGCAAGAACGAGGACGACCTGTACATGGAGGTCTGCTCCCCCGGTCTTGAGCGCAACATAAGGAATGCCGCGGAATTCGCCTGCTTTGCGGGGCGCGAGGTCCGCCTGTGGGTCAGGGACGTCGGCGACTGGGTCTCAGGCACCATACTGCGCTCTGATACCGCGCAAGTTACGTTAGACATCAAGGGGAAGGGTGAGGAATCGTTTCCCTATAGTGATATTGCAAAAGCAAAATTTATACATTTTTAAGGGAGGCTTGATATGTCAGAAATGGCAGATGCAATCCGCGCGTTACAGGCAGAAAAAGGAATCAGCGAGGATTCAATCAGGCAGACAATCGAGAATATGATTAAGGCGGCGTACAAACGGACGTACGGCACCGATAGCAACTGTATCGTAAAATTTTCGGAAGATATGACGAATGTGAGCGTCTATTCCCGCAAGACAATTGTTGACGGCGTATACGATCCTTCCGTCGAGATTGAGCTGGAGGATGCCCGTGCTTTGAGCGAGGAGTGCACGATTGGCGATGAGATTGATATCGAGGTCGATCCCCACGATTTTGCCCGCTCCGCCGTCTCTACCGGCAAACAGACTGCCCATCAGGCGCTCAACGAGAGCTTCAAGGACAATCTGTACAACGAATACAAGAACAAGGTCGGGCAGATTATCATCGGGTACTACCAGCGCATGCACGACGGCAACATCTATGTTGACCTCGGCAAGATTGAGGGTGTGCTGCCGCACCGCTACCAGAGCCCGCGCGAGACCTACGAGAAGAACGACCGCATCAAGGCGCTCATCGTGGATCTCAAGAAGACCGCTTCCGGCATCCAGCTCGTGCTGAGCCGCACCGACCCCAAGTTCGTGCAGAATATCGTGGAGCTTGAGGTTCCGGAGGTCGGCGACAAGACCGTCACCATCTACAAGGTCGTCCGCGAGGCCGGCTACCGTACCAAGATAGCCGTGTACTCCAACAAGAGCGACGTCGACCCCGTCGGCGCCTGCGTCGGCCTGAAGGGTGTGCGCATCCAGAATGTCATCCGCGAGCTTGAGGGTGAGAAAATCGACGTGCTCAAGTACGACGAGGATCCGCACGTGTTCATCAAGAATGCGCTCCTGCCGGCGGAAGTCCGCCGCGTCATCATCATGGACGCGGAGAAGAAGGTGGCGCTCGCGATTGTCCCTGACAGTCAGTTCTCGCTGGCCATCGGCAAGCAGGGGCAGAACGTGCGCCTGGCGAACCGCCTCTGCGACTGGCAGATAGACGTAAAGACCGAGGAGCAGGCTAAGGAGCTTGACCTGTCGGAGATTGATACCCGCAAGGCCGCCGAGCAGCTGTTCAGCGGCGTCGCCATGCAGGAACCGGAGGTCATCACGACAATCGCCCAGCTGCCGGGTGTGGATGAGCGGGTCGCAGGGCTCCTTTCCGCCGCCGGGCTTGATGATGTGGAGAAATTCATGGAGGCTGCGGAGGACGGCTCCGCGCTCAATGTGGAAGGTGTCACGCAGGATGATATCGACGCGATCAACAAGATTATCAGCGCCAATGTCGTCTTTGAGGACGAGGAATCCGATGAGGGTGAGGAGGCCGCCGCGGATTCCGGGCTTGATGCCGGAGAGGAAGAGGCGTACTTCTGCCCTGAGTGCGGGACAAAGATAACGCTTGACATGACCCGCTGCCCGAAGTGCGGGGTTGAATTAGCATTTGAAGAGGAAGAAGGAAAATAAAAGATATGGCGGATGAAACAGAAAAGAAAGTCGGATTTGTTCTGCACAAAAAAGAACCTAAAGCAGACGTACAGCCCAAAAAGAAGGTTGTCGTAATCAAGCGGAAAACAAATTCTCCTCCTGCGCAGAAGGACGGCGGCAACAAGAATATCCGTGTCGTCGTCAAGAAGGCTCCTGAATCATCCGCTAAGACCGAAGATGTGAAGGCAGCTCCCGTTCCCGCGGAAAAGAAGATTCCGGCGGCGGAGGCAGCGGTTCCGGAGACCACGGCACGGCAGGCTCCTGCGCAGGAAAGCGCGGGGAATGCCCCCGCCCCGGCTCCGCGCAGGCCTGCTCCCCAGCAGGGGCAGGGTGGTTCTGACAAATCTCACCGGCCTCATACGAGCTTTGAGCTGAATACTGCCCGCCCGAATATCAAGGCCGGCAACCTGAGCGGTGGCTCCCGTGGCCGTTATGGCTCCGGCGGCGGCTATGGCAACCGTCGCTCCGGGGGCTTTACCGGTGCCCAGGCGCGCGAAGGCTACCAGAACCGCGAGCGTACCGGCGGCTGGGGCGGCAACCGTCCCAACGGCGGCTATAACAACGGCCCGCGTCCCGGTGGCTACAACAACCAGCGTCCCGGCGCTTATAATGGCGGGCGCCCCGGATTCGGCAATGGTGGTTCCCCGCGCCCCGGTTTTGGCGCAGGTCGTCCGGGCTTCGGCTCTGGCGGCGGGCAGCCTTTTGGCGGTGCCGATGCCATGCAGGGGAACAAGACCCCTGCCAAAAAGCAGTTCAAGGGCAAAAAGCAGGTTTACAGCCACAAGGAGCAGGAGGAGGCTTTTGACGAGCAGGAGCTGTACAAGAACAAGGCCCGTGCTTCCACCCCTGCGAGCGTTGTCCCTGCCCAGATCGATATCATGGATACCATATCCGTGTCCGATCTCGCGCGGAAGATGAACCTCAAGGCAAGCGAGATTATCGCCAAGCTTATGTCTATGGGCATGATGGTCACCATCAACCAGTCCATCGACAGCGATACCGCGACCATCCTTGCCTCCGAATATAACTGCAAAGTCCACATCGTGAGCCTCTACGACGAGACAATCATCGAGAGCGAGCAGGGCGATGCGGAAGGCGTGCATTCCCGCCCGCCGATTGTCACAGTCATGGGTCACGTAGACCATGGTAAGACCAAGACGCTCGATGCCATCCGCAACGCGCATGTGGCGGAAGGCGAGGCCGGCGGCATTACGCAGAAAATCGGCGCGTATCAGGTCTCCACGGAGAAGGGCGTCATCACCTTCCTTGATACTCCGGGGCACGAGGCCTTTACCATGATGCGTGCGCGCGGTGCCCAGATAACGGACATCGTCGTGCTGGTCGTCGCGGCGGATGACGGTGTGATGCCCCAGACGCTGGAGGCCCTGCACCATGCCAAGGACGCGAAGGTTCCGATTATCGTCGCCGTGAACAAGATAGACAAGCCTGACGCCAATCCTGACCGCGTGATGACGCAGCTTTCCGAACAGGGGCTTACCCCTGAGGCGTGGGGTGGCGACACGCAGTACGTGAACATATCCGCGCTCAAGCGCACCGGCATAGACGATTTGCTGGATGCGATATTGCTGCAGGCAGAGGTGCTGGAGCTCAAGGCTCAGTATGACTGCCGTGCGGAAGGTAAGGTCATAGAGTCCCGTATCGACCAGGGGCGCGGTGTCGTCGCCTCTGTCATTGTGGAGCGCGGTACGCTGCGCACGGGTGATCCCTTTGTCGCCGGCATCTACTCCGGACGTGTCCGCGCGATTTTCAATGACCGGGGGCAGAAAATCAAGGAGGCCGGGCCTTCTATGCCGGTCGAGGTGCTCGGTATAGAATCTATGCCGAACGCGGGAGATCCCTTCCAGGTCACTGAATCCGAGAAGGAGGCACGCGCTTTTGCCGCCAAGCGTCAGGAGCTCCGCCGCTTTGAGGATGCAAAGGCCGTGCGGAAGGTTACGCTGGATAACCTGTACAGCACTATCGAGCAGAGCGAAATCAAGGAATTCAAGGTTATCATCAAAGCTGACCTGCAGGGTTCCGCGGAGGCGCTCAAGACGTCGCTGGAAAAGCTTTCCACCAAGGAAATCCGCCTGTCCGTCATCCATTCGAGCGCGGGCGCCATCAACGAGAGCGATGTCACGCTGGCTGCCGCCGATTCGAATGCGATTATCATCGGCTTCAATGTGCGCCCCACTGCCAAAGCAAAGGCGCTTGCCGATCAGGAAAAGGTCGAAATCCGCAAGTACAATATCATCTACAAGTGTGTGGAGGAAATCCAGCAGGCAATGGAGGGTATGCTCAAGCCCGATACCAAGGAAGAGGTTACCGGTATGCTTGAGGTCCGCAACACCTTCAAGGTTCCCAAGGTCGGAGTCATTGCCGGATGTTATGTCACGGACGGTATCGTCAAGCGGAGCAGCAGCGTGAATGTCATCCGCGACGGCGTGGTCAAGTTCACGGGCAAGGTTGCCTCTCTCAAACGCTTCAAGGAGGACGCCAAGGAAGTCCGTGCCGGATACGAGTGTGGTCTCGGCATCGAGAACTATCAGGATCTGCAGGTCGGCGACCAGATTGAGGTCTTTGAATTCGTCGAGGTTGCCCGCAAGCTCGGCGACGCGCTGGTTGACGAGCGTGCCGAGATGGAGCGCCAGCAGGCTGAGCGCGAGGTCAACGAGGCGGCTGCCGCAGAGAGCGGCGCCCAGGAGTAGGCATGGGGCAGTACAGGCTTATCCGTCTGGGCGAGCAGCTGAAGCAGGAGATTGCGACGATGCTCGTCCGGCATGAAATCAAGGATCCCCGCGTGAACGAATTCCTTACCATCAATAGGGTCGAGGTCGCGGGTGACCTTGCGAACGCAAAAGTGTATGTCTCTTCCTTTATGGACGATAATTCCGTGCGCCGCGGGGTAGAAGGCCTCCAGAGCGCGGCCGGCTTTATCCAGTCTACGATAGCGAAGAAACTGACAATCTATAAATTCCCGCGCCTGTCCTTTGTGGCTGATTTCTCCATGAAGGACGGCTTTAATATGGTGCGCAAGCTCAACGAGCTGGAAAGGGATGAGTCGGCGGACGGCGATGAGAAAAAAGCAGACTGAGCCGCTTTCCGGGGTGCTGCTTTTTGCAAAGCAGTCCGGAATCACCAGTTTCTCTTCCCTATGGAGCATAAAACATGCGCTCGGCACGGACAAGGTTGGGCACACGGGTACGCTCGATTCCTTTGCGGACGGCCTCCTTGTGGTGCTGAGCGGAAGCCTGACGCATCTGGTGCCGCATATCACGGGCTTCCGGAAGACCTATCAGGCCGTCGTCTGCTTTGGCTGTGCGACGGATACGCTTGACCCCTGCGGCAGAATCGTGGAGGAAGGCAGCGCTCCTTCCCGCGCGCAGGTGCTTGATGCCTGTGCAAAGCTTTCCGGCGCGCTGCTGCAGGTTCCGCCCGTATATTCCGCGGTGCATGTCGGCGGCAGGCGGGCAAGTGATATGGCGCGTGGCGGTAAGGATGTGCGCCTTGAGCCGCGCCAGATTTTTGTGTACAGGAACGAGCTTGTGGACTTCCGCGAGCCGACGGAGACCGACCCCTGCGCTTATGCGCTGCTGGACATTTCCTGCTCAAAAGGCACGTATATACGGGCGCTTGCCCGCGATATGGCCGCCGCCATGGGCACCTGCGCGTACCTCTGCGCGCTCCGCCGGACTTCGGTGGGGCCGTTCAGCCTTGACGACGCTGCCTGTGCCCGCCAGTTGCCACCATTTACGCTCGATTCCGGCATCCAGCAGCGGCTGCGCGATGCTGCCCTGCGTAAGCCTGATGAGGGGGAGTGCATCGGTGATATCCAGCGCCATTTTTTGCCCTTTAGCCCGGAACTTGCGGCGCGTTGCGGCTTTCTCTCCGATGAGCTGAAGGAAGAGGCTGCGCAAGCCTATCAGAACGGCCGCCCCCTTTCCGGGCGGATGTTTGTGCGGCTGGACGAGGCGCCTCCTGATGACGGCTACCGTGCGCCCGGAAAGATTGCGGTGTTTTACCCCGGCAGGCAGTTTGCCGGTATGATACAGCTGCAGGACGGCAGGCTTTCCTATGAATTTGTCGTTCCCCGGAGGAAGGGCGGGGCGGCGGCCTTCAGGGTTTTTACGTGGCAGCAGCTGCTGCAGGGCGACTTTCCCCTCGCATGGAAGAAGACCGGAACCGCGCTTGCGGTGGGAAGCTTTGACGGTATGCATGCCGGGCATGCGGCGCTGCTGGACGAGATTGCCGCCCAGAAGGAGCTTGTCGGCGGAATCGTTACATTTTCAGCATCGTTTAAAAACGCTGGTACTGCCGCGGAGCTTTCAAGCCTCCGACAGCGCTTGGATTTCTGCGCACAAAAAGGGCTCGTATTCGCCATAGTCATTGACTTTTCTGAAGATTTCAGTAAAATGGAAGGAAGCGATTTTATCCGTACGCTTGTAGAAAGCTGCAATATGCGTTTCCTTGCGGAAGGCTATGATTTCCGTTGCGGCTACAAGGGTGCGCTTACGATGCGGGAGCTTCCCCGGCTTGCGCAGGTGCACGGCTTCCGGCTTAGTCCGGTTGACGATGTGCTGCAGGACGGTGAGCGCATAAGCTCCTCCCGTATCCGGCAGGCTGTGCGCGACGCTGATTTTGTCGCCGCCCGCAAGATGCTCCGCCGCCCCTATGCCTATGATTGCGAGGGGCTTGCATGGAAGCCGCTTGCGTCTGACGGAGCAGGCGATGCGGCGCGCTGGTTCGGGGCGCTGCGGCGTTCCCGGCAGGAGCTGCCTCCTGACGGAACGTATGACTGTGCCGCCCTTTCAGGGGGAAATTCCGTACGGGCGCTTTGTGAGCTTGCGGGCAACGAGCTCCGTTTGCGGCTGCCGCAGGAATGCGATGCCGCCCGCGTGCAGGAAATCATTTTTTAGAAAGGTTTTTAAAGCCCAATGTTGTTTTTGGAGGGACCGGGTGTGTTTCTGCATGGCAACATGGTAATCTAATAGAAAGGAGTAAGTATGGCACTTACAAAAGAGACGTCCGCTTCAATAGTGGCGAAATTCGGTGCGAACGATAAGGACACCGGCAACACGAAGGTGCAGATTGCGCTGCTTACCGAGCGTATCAGGCAGCAGACCGAGCATCAGAAGAACTTCCCGAAGGACAGCAACGCAAAGCGTTCCCTCCTGAAGGTTATCGGTCAGCGCAGGAAGCTGCTGAAATATCTGCAGCGCACCGACCTTGAGGCGTACCGCCAGCTCATCAAAGAGCTTGGTATCCGTAAGTAAATTGTATACAGAAAGGCAGCTTGAATCATTACATGCATTATGAGGCGGGCTGCCTTTTGTATTTTTTCGGGCTTCCGTCAGGAGCTCCGAAGGGGGAATTCCGGCTGTTCAAACGGATTTTCCTGCCGGCCTGGCGCTGCCATGCCGCAAAAAAAGAAGAATTTTTTAGAAGGAAACAATGGTACAAAGAGTAACAAGAAAAATCGGTGACAATGAGCTGATTCTGGAGACAGGGAAAATCGGAAAGCAGGCGAACGGCTGCGTGTATGCCCAGTATGGCGGAACCGCCGTCATCGCCACGGTGTGTGCGTCGAGCGATGTGACGGAAGGTATGGATTTTGTTCCGGTCACGGTAGATTACAATGAGAAATTTTACGCCGCGGGCAAGATTCCCGGCGGTTTTGTCAAGCGTGAGGGGCGCCCCAAGGACAAAGAGATTCTGGTGAGCCGTCTTATCGACCGCCCCATGCGCCCGCTGTTCGAGACGACATTTGGCCGCGAGATTCAGATTGTGCCGACCTGCGTTTCTGTGGACGGCGTGAATCCTCCGGATATTCTTGCGGTTATCGCGGCTTCTGCCGCCGTCACCATCAGCGATATCCCGTTCCACGGCCCGGTTGCGGGCGTCCGCGTGGGCTATATCAACGGTGAGTATGTGCTGAACCCCACCTATGAGCAGCAGGCGAAAGCCCAGCTGGAAATCGTTGTCGCCGGTACCAAAGACGGATTTACGATGGTTGAGGGTGGCGCGAAAGAGGCATCCGAGGAAGTGATGCTCGGCGCCCTCGCAAAGGCTGAGTCCTTTATCAAGGATATGTGCGTCCTGCAGGAGGAGCTGCAGAAGCTTGCCGGAAAAGAGAAGCTTCCGCTTGCGCCGCTCGATGTGAGCCTGCTGAATGCGGACAAGATTGAGGCCGAGGCTATGCCGCTCATGCAGACAGCCTGCTTCCAGAAGGGAAAGACCGCCCGCTACGACGCGGTAAAGGATGTGAAGGCGAAGGTTGCCGCAAATTATGCCGAGCAGCTCTCCGACCCCGTCCAGATGAACCTGTACAACAAGCTCTTTGACGATATCCAGTACCGTCTGCTGCGCTCCAGCATCCTTGAGAAGGGGCTCCGCATCGATGGCCGCGGCACGGAGGATATCCGCCCGATTACCTGCGAGATTAACGTGCTTCCCCGTCCCCACGGCAGCGCGCTCTTTACCCGCGGCGAGACGCAGTCTCTTGCGGTGACGACGCTCGGTACCGCGATGGACGAGCAGGTGTACGATGATATCGAGGGTGACCGCAGCGAGAACTTCATCCTGCATTATAACTTCCCGCCGTATTCCGTCGGTGAAGTCGGCAAGCTTTCTACCGGCCGCCGCGAAATCGGCCACGGAAACCTTGCACGCCGCTCTCTTGCCCCTATGATTCCGAGCCGGGAGGAATTCCCGTACACCATCCGTGTCGTCTCCGAAATCATGGAATCCAACGGCTCCTCATCGCAGGCTTCTACCTGCGGTGGCTGCCTTTCTCTGCTGGCGGCCGGCGTCCCCATGAAGAAGATGGTCGCCGGTATCGCAATGGGTCTCATCACCGACGGCCCGCAGTATAAGAAATATGCCATCCTTTCGGATATCCTCGGCGAGGAAGACCACCTTGGTGACATGGACTTCAAGGTTGCCGGTACCCGTGACGGAATCACCGGCTTCCAGATGGACATCAAGATTGCGGGCGTATCGATGGATATCATGCGCAAGGCTCTTGAGCAGGCAAAGCGCGGCCGCAACCATATCCTTGACATCATGGAAAAATGCATCAGCAAGCCGCAGCCGCTGAATGCGAGCGCCCCCAAGATTGACAGCCTGAAGATTCCTGTTGACAAGATTGGCGCCCTCATCGGACCGGGCGGAAAGAATATCAAGGCGCTGTGCGCGCAGTTCAGCGTCAAGATTGATACTGGAGAGGACGGTACCGTGACGATTTACGGTCAGAACGGCAAGAATACCGACGCCGCAAAGGCCGCCGTCAAGGCTATCTGCGAAGATCCGGAGCCCGGTACGGTGTATAACGGAACGGTCAAGCGCATTATGGACTTCGGTGCCTTCATCGAAATCCTGCCGGGAAAAGAAGGTCTGTGCCACATCTCAAAGCTTTCCCGCCAGCGCGTCGAGAAGGTCTCCGATGTCCTGAAGGAAGGCCAGGTTATCCCGGTCAAGCTGCTTGAGGTTGACAAGATGGGCAGGCTGAACCTGTCCTACATCGATGCCCTTGAGGAGCAGGAGAAGAGAAGATAGGAAAATCCCGGAAAACTTCCCTTGGGAGCGTTTCCGGGATTCCGGTGACTTGTAAGTCGCTGTAATAGCGCGACGTACAGCATCGCGTTTTCAAAGTAGCCCCTGAAAACTGAAGTGTTGGGGGCTACCATAAGCAATCGCACAAAACTTGCAGCGGAGCTTTGTCCGGGAGCTGCGACAAGACTGTGTTCCGGGCAGGGCTGCGTTTTGTGCTTTAAGCCAGTTCCAAAGTCAGTCCGGACTGTGTGGAGCTGCCTCAGATGGTTTACGGCATGACGAAGAAACGACTCTTGCAAAACAATATCATGCTGCTGACTGAGCCGGTTGCCGGGGTGAAAACTGCGGCAATCGGTTTTTGGTTTTCTATAGGTTCCCGCCGGGAGCAGCCCGGCGAATTCGGTATCACCCATTTTACCGAGCATCTGCTTTTTAAGGGGACTGCCACAAAAAACACCCATGACATCGCCTGCACATTTGACCGCATCGGCGGCTATGTGAACGCATTCACGGAGCGGGAAGACGTGTGCGTGTACTGCATTATACCCGCGCAGAAAGCCGCCGTGCAGTCCGCGCTCCGGACGCTCTGCGACATGGCGTACGGCGCGGTGTTCCCGCCGGACGAGTTTGAGCGCGAGCGGGCGGTCGTCCAGAACGAGATTGCAGCGTCTGCCGATGATCCTGAAAGCTCCGCGCTGGATGCGGTGGCTCTTGCCGTATGGCCGGGGCAGGACATCAGCCGCAGCATAACTGGTACGGTGCGGGATGTGGCCGCCCTGACGCGGGAGCAGGTTGCCGCATGGTACCGGGAGTATTTTGTTCGCGGAGAGCTGACGGTGGCCGCCGCCGGGGGAATCACGGAGGAGGAGCTTGCGGCGGAGCTGGAGCTCATGCCGGCGCGTGTTCCGCCCGTCTGCTATCCTGCCGCACGGCACTACGACGGCACATCCCGCTGGCAGCCGGGCACGTCGTTTTTTCCCTCCCGCTTCCGGCAGATGCAGGTTTTTGAGCTCTATCCCGTGGCGGTTCCTGTCAGCGAGCGGGACAGCTATGTCATGGCCGTCTTCAACGCGCTTGTGGGGGATACCATGAGCAGCCGCCTCTTTGAGTCCCTGCGGGAAAAGCACGGCTGCTGCTACACGGTGTTCAGTTTCTTTACGTTTTATGAGGATGCCGCCGTCTGGTGCGCCTACGCATCCTGCGACAAGGAGCGGCTGGCGGAGCTGTGCGCGCTGCTCAGTCAGGAGATTCGTCTGTTGGAGTCGGACGGAATTACCGAAAATGAGATTGAGGCTGCAAAAGAGCATTTGTGCGGGGAAGAGCTGATGAGCGGTGAGGATATGGAATACCTTATGAAGCGCCTGCAGCGCAATTATTCCATGGGCTTTCCGCTCAGGGGGACTGACGAGATTATTGCCGCAATCCGCTCCGTCAGCCGCGAGGAGCTTGCCGCTCTTGCCAGACGCCTGCTTGCGCAGAAAGACAGGGCCTTTGTTGTGTACGGCGCGCATCTGCCAGCCCGCACAAAGAAGACTGTCCTTGCCGCGCAGGGCGTGTCGCAGAAAAAATGCTGAAGGAGAGTATGGTGCATTCTAAGGCTACGAATGATGATGTCGTGATACGCTGTATTGCCGGGACAGGCGCTGAGCTTCCCGTCTATAAGACTGCCGGTGCCGCCGGCGCGGACGTGTGTGCCCGTGTTGCGTCCCCGGTGCTGCTTGCGCCGGGCGAATATGCGCTCATTCCTACGGGGCTGAGCCTGGAAATTCCCGATGGCTACGAGGTACAGGTGCGTCCCCGGAGTGGGCTTGCTTTCAAGCACGGGGTAACGGTGCTGAATTCTCCGGGAACCATCGACAGCGATTACCGGGGCGAGCTGAAGGTGCTGCTGGTCAATCTGGGCAAGGCTCCGTTTACCGTCAACGATGGCGAGCGCATCGCCCAGATTGTCGTAGCCCCGGTGACGCGCGCTGTCTTTGTCCCGGCAGAAACGCTTTCCCGTACGGAGCGGGGCGATGGGGGATTCGGGAGTACCGGTAGCTGATGGACTTTGACTACCTCGACGAGATAAAACTTGTCCGTCCGTCAAAATTTGCCGCCCCGCCGCTGCAAGCAGAGGAATCTTCTCCGGAGGAAGCGCGCGCCCCTGCGCTGCCCGGAGAGGCGGCTACGGAGACTGCGTCTGAAAGTCCGCACGCCGCTTTCCGGCAGGATGAGCAGGCTGCTGTGCCGCCTGCCCCTGCGGAGGAAGATGCCGCTGCATTCGCTGTGGCGGAAAGGCCTGCCCCTTCCGTGGAGCCGCTGCAAGAGGACGGGGAGGGCATCCGCGTTCCGGGACTTAAGAAGCAGATTATCCTGCGCTA
>DGUD01000066.1 GCA_002393865.1 Treponema sp. UBA4319 | reverse complement strand
AAGGTTAACATGCGGCGCACAAAAAGTCAATGGGACCCGGATGCGCTGCCAGGGCTTCAGCATGAGATGTATTTTATCTGAAGACGGACGCGGTAGTGGAAAATCATGTAAACTGTTTTAAGATGATTTTCTTTTTTATGCTACAAAAGCCAAGGATCCAACATAAAAAATGCGCGGAAGCGGAAAAACACCCGGGCTGCCATTTGCAAAGCGAAGCGTGCAACCGGCAGTCCGGGTGTTTTTCCGCTGGGAGCGCATTTTTGTTTTCATGCTGAAGCCCTGTCAAAAAAGAGAGCTGCCCGGAAACCGGCGGCGACCCGGGCAGGCCGACAGCGCGCGGAGCACAAAACTGATTTCCGCAGGGGGTAAGTCCCACAGGTTTAACAAATGGACGAAGTTCTGTATAATTGGCTCATGGGAAGTATTCGGGATTATTCTTCGCAGCAGTCGCTGCTTTTCTGCGACAGCACACAGCCGGACATGAGCGGCAGCGAGCCTGAGCGCGTGCTCAAGGAAGTATTCGGCTACGAGGAATTCCGCCCGCTCCAGCGGGAAGTCATACAGAATGTGCTGGACGGCAGGGACACGCTCGCGGTCATGCCGACAGGCGGCGGCAAGTCGCTCTGCTACCAGATACCGGCGCTCATCATGGAAGGCCTCACCATCGTGGTCTCTCCGCTCATCGCGCTCATGCAGGATCAGGTGGCGCAGCTGGAGGCCGCCGGAGTTCCTGCAGTGTTCATCAATTCCTCGCTGGATATCGATGCCTACCGGGAATCCTGCGCGCTCATACGGAGCGGGGAAATCAGGCTGCTCTACGTATCGCCTGAAGGGCTGAGCCGCGAGCGGATGCAGGAGCTGCTGCACAGCAGCCGGCTTCCGCTCAGATGCATCACCATAGACGAGGCGCACTGCATCAGCGAATGGGGGCACGACTTCCGCCCCGACTATATGGAGATTGCGGCCGTGCGGGAGCAGTTTCCCCGCGCGGTCTGCCTCGCACTCACCGCAACCGCCACCGAGAAGGTGCGCCGCGACATCATGTCACAGCTGCACATGGAGCACCCCGCGGTACTGGTGGCAAGCTTCAACCGCCCCAACATATTCCTTGAGGTCAGGCGCAAGCAGCAGCCCTTCGCCCAGCTGCTCGGATTCCTCGCGGAACACAAGGGACAGCGCGGCATCATCTACTGCCTCTCCCGCAGGCAGGTGGACGAACTGGCGCTCCGGCTCCAGAAGGAAGGATTCAGCGCCACCAGCTACCACGCGGGGCTCAGCGACGAGGCTCGGCTGTCCCACCAGCAGGACTTCATCAGCGACCGCATGGACATCATCGTGGCAACCGTCGCATTCGGCATGGGAATCAACAAGCCCGACGTCCGCTTTGTGGTGCACTACGACATGCCCAAGTCCGTGGAGCAGTATTATCAGGAAATCGGCCGGGCTGGGCGAGACGGGCTTGCCTCGCACGCGCTGCTGCTCTACGGCGCCGGTGACCTGCACAAGATACGCTATTTTTTTGCAGAAAAGGATGAGCCTGCGCAGGCAGAGCAGCTGCTGCAGGGCATGATTCGTTACGCGGAAAGCCGCAGCTGCCGCCGCCGGCAGCTGCTCTCCTACTTTGGCGAGGCATACGACGAGACCGGCTCCGGCGCTATCCCCGCCGAATGCTGCTGCGACGTATGCAGCCGCGGCCCGCTACAGGACAGCGACGTGACGGTAGCCGCGCAGAAATTCATGTCCTGCATCCTGCGCACGGAAGAACGCTTCGGCGCGTCCTACACCATCGACGTGCTGCTCGGCTCCCGGAACAAGCGCATACTGGAAAACGGGCACACACGACTGAGCACCTACGGCATCGGGCGGGAACTGACGCGGCAGCAGTGGTTCGAGCTGTGCTCGCAGCTGGAGGAAGGCGGCTATATCGCAAAGAGCGGGGAATACGCGGTGCTCTCGGTGACGCAGGAAGGAAGGTCGGCGCTGCGAATGCGGCAGGCAATCCTGCTGCCCGTGGAATTCAGCACGGCGCCCCGCATAGCGTTCCCCAAAAAGACAGCGGCAGCCCCCGCGGAAGGGGACGCTGCAGGCAGCCGCATCGAGGAGGCGCTGCGCGTATGGCGGCGCAAGACAGCGGACGAGCTCAACGTGCCGCCCTATGTGGTATTCGGTGACAAAACGCTCGTGGACATAGCCCGCCGTCAGCCGCAGGATTCCGCGGAGCTGCTGGACTGCTACGGCATAGGCAGCGCAAAGGCAGAGAAATTCGGCAGGGCAATCCTTCGGATTGTGGAGGACGCGCAGGCCGAGGAGGAAGCATAGCCCCCCGTCAGGACAGTTTCGATAGCCGCAAGGCGCGCGGCATCCTGCCTAGTACCTGACGATACCGCCGTCGGCAAGCAAGGATTCGTCGCGGCTGAAAAAGATATAGTGCGCGTGCTTCTCGCGCAGCTGCTCCATAAAATACGAGGCATCCCCTGCGGGAGGAACAGCAAAGCCGATGACAGACGCGCAGTCCTTGATGCGGCGCGCGCAGTGCTTCATGCTGGCGGCAAGCAGCCCGCCGTCAGGGAAGCCCCCGCTGCCGCCATCAGGCACGATGAACGCGTAGCGCCCCTGCTCTTCCAGCTCCTTCAGAAAATCGCGGAATGCGGCAAGGAATTCCTCGTTGTAGCCGCCGTCCTCCGTACCCACCTGCCCCCACGGGAGCCATATGCACAGCACGCCCTGCGGTGGGATATCCGCGCCGGGACGGCACTGTGCGGCATCAAGCACGGCAGCGCCCTCCGCAGGGCACTCCGTTCCATCAAGAGAAAAAAGCCTGTTGCCATGGGATGTAAATCGAGCCTCAAGTTTCATGCGCCCAGTATAGCGATTTTTTCCGCGAATGAAAATAGGGGCGTCCTATCCGGCACGGGCATCAGTCTCCATGAACCAAGGGACTTCTCAAGGCTTTCCTTCCGCGGCAAATTCCTCCCGCCAGCGGGTATTGTGCAGGATGTCGGTGACGGCAAGCCGCATGCGGCGCATTCCTTCCGTGCCGGAAATCCGCGTGCGCTGGATAAAGCCGATGTCGTATCCGCCCAACGCGTTCCCGGCGCTGTGGCAGATAAAGCCCTCGCGGTACGGGCCGTTCTCCAGCACGATTTTGGGCACCAGCGCAATGCCCATGCCGAGCGCCGCCAGCGCCATGATGGCCTCGTTGCCCTCAGTCTCGGCGGCGACACGCGGGGTAACATTGCGGCTGCGCACCCACGAATCAAAGCGTTCCCGCGCTATGCCAGCCTTGGGCAGGATGAGCGGCACCGAAGACACGATGTCCTGCGGGCTGCCGGAGACTTCCACGTAGGGACCGGAGCATGATGCGGCAAAGACCAGCGGGCTGGTACGCACCGAGATGCAGTCAAAGAAATCAGGTGGCGTATCGGGAATGGCAGCGACGGCAAGCTCCGCACGCCCCTCCCGCACGGCAGGCATGGCGCCTGCCGGGTCGCCGGTCTCCACGGAGAGATGGATGCCGGGATATTTTGCCGAGAGGCGCCTGATGAACGGCGGCATTATCGTGTAGCAGGCGGTGACGCTCGCGTAGACATGGAGCGTGCCGCTCACCGTGTCCCCGGCGCGCGCAAAGGAGGCAAGCAGCTCTTCCTGCCCCGCAAGGCAGGATTTTGCGAACGCCTCAAAGCGGCGGCCTTCCTCGGTCAGCGACACTTCCCGGCTGCTGCGCTCAAAGAGCGTGACTCCCAGCTCTTCCTCCAGCCGGGCAACAAGGCGGCTCAGCGCGGACGGGCTCAGGTTCACTGCCTCCGCGGCGCGGGCAAAATGCAGCGTGCCGCTCAGCTGCAAGAACGCCCGCAGCTCAAAGAAGTCCATCGCAGTCCTCCGTCCCCTCGTCGCTGCGGGCTGCGGGCTTTGCGGCACCGCGCACACCGGCAGCCAGGGCGTCGTGCGGGCAGCGCGCAATGCATTCCCCGCAGCGGATGCATTCGCGGTCGTTCACGGCGCAGGTCTGCATGCGGCACTGCGCGGTACAGGCACCGCAGTGAGTGCATTTGTGCGCGTCAAGCCGGATTCCCACGACGGCATATTTATTGAAGAAGGAATAGATGGCGCCGAGCGGGCAGAAGAACGTGCAGAAGGGGCGGAAAAAGAACAAAGACCACAGCACGAGCGCCGCAGCCACCGCCACCTTCCATGCAAAGAGCCGTCCCGCTGCGGCACGGAAGCCTTCGTTGAGCAGCACCAGCGGAATGCCCGCAGCGATTGTCCCCGCCGGGCAGAAGAATTTGCAGAACAAGGGAGAGGCCGCTCCGCTGCGGAGATAGAAGACAAGCGGGAACACGGCGCATGGCAGGGCAAGCAGCAGGTACTTGAGCAGACTCAGGCGGCGCGTCAGCGCAAGGACACGGGGCGTTTTTTTAATTTTTTTTACAGGAATTTTATACAGCAGCTCCTGCACCAGCCCCACCGGGCACAAAAATGCGCAGACCATGCGCCCCAGCAGCGTTCCCGCCAGCAGCAGGAAACCGGTGACAAAAAAAGGAAAGCGCCCGCCGCCGATGGTATTCTGCAGCGCGCCGAGCGGGCAGGAGGCAATCGCGCCGGGGCAGGAATAGCAGTTCAGGCCAGGAACGCAGATATGCTTGAGGGGAGAACGCGAAATGCCCCCGCTGAACCAGCGGGAGACATCCGCATTGTAGACGAGCATAGAGATGAGCTGCACCGCGCGCCGCCGGGCACGGGAGCGCCGCCAGGACGATTCAGCCAATTCCCATGCACTCCATACAGACAAAAACTGCCTTGCGGAACATAAGGCGGCAGTCTCCGGCGGCAAGCCCCGCGGCAAGCAGCAGCGCGGCGGCGGCAAACAGCGCCGCGCGCACGGCCCTAGTCCGCATAGCCCGCAACAAAGCTGTCCAGATCGGCGCGGGACATCATGCCCACCGTCATCTTCTCTATTTTTCCGTCCGGAGAAATCAGGATGCTCGCGGGGATTCCCTCTACCCCGTAAACCTCGGCGATATTGCCGTCCTCATCAAGTCCGCCCCGGAAGGTGAATCCGTTCTTTTTAAGGTATTTTTCAAGAGATTTCTGCGTATCGGACACACAGACAGCAAGGAAATCCAGCTTGCTGCTGCTCCCCTTCTGCGCAATCTGCTTGGCGAGCGCGTCCATCTCCGGCAGCTCCTTCTGGCACGGAGGGCACCATGTCGCCCAGAAATGCAGCATCACGGCCTTCCCCCGGAACGAAGAAAGCTTTACTTTTCCGCCGTCGCTCAGCTCAATCTCAAAATCCGGGGCATAATCCCCGATGTGCAGCCCCCTTGCGGCGGCACCTGACAGCGCAATCGCGCAGACTACGGCAAGCAGCACAATCTTTTTATGAAGCATTCTCATGGCAGTTCCTCCTTTTGCTCTCTCCGTCCTCCGCATATAAAAAAAACATCCGGTGAAGAAGTTACAGCAGGATTCCCGGAACGGCATGCAGGGCGGCAAAAAAGCACGCCGAGCCGAGCCCCAGCCTTGCCCTGCGCCGGAAAAACAGTTCCTCCGCTCGCCGCATGCGCCCCGGTCTGCCTCACAAGCGCGTTCCTTCTGCCCCGCCCTTATAAATTCCATACACAGCGCCGGAGAAAACGCCGATAGTATTACAAAGGGGAAAGGGAGCGTTGCTTTGCGGTCTCCATAAAACGGCTGAAAACGCTTTCTTCCATAAAGGAATGGGTGTATAATAGAAGAAAACGGAGATTGCACGGGACTCCCCGCGGATTTTTCTGAAACATTTCGCAAGCTGCTTGCTTTATATATATGGAGGTGATGCAACCATGAAAAGAATCATCCTCGCCGCAGCCGCAGTGCTGCTTGCTGCCGGCGCGTCAGCATTCGACACAGAGGACTTCAGGCCAAACGGAGCGGTCAGCTCCTACACAAAAACGAACTATTCGATTATCTCCAAATTCGGAGAATATTACCGCACCCCGTCGGTCAAATTCGTGCACAGCTTCAATAAAGACGGGCTGGAGACCGGCAGCGTCAGCTACAGCCCCAGGGACGAAGTCATAGACAAAATCATCTACGAATATGACGGGGAATCCCGCCGCACCACGACGAATTACCTGGGGGCAAAGGATGCGCTCATGCACCAGACCGTCACCGAATACGGCAGCAACGGAAAGGTGGAGGCTGAATCCGAATACGACGCCAGCGGCAAGCTGACGGGCAAGACCATCTATAAATACGACGGCAACAAGGTGAGCGAGTCCCACTACGACGGACAGGGCGCCTTGCTGACGCGCATGATTTCCGTGCTCAGGAACGACGGCAAGCCGGAGGAGATAAACGGCTACTTCGGCGACGGCTCTTTTGAGCAGAGAGAGAGCTACAGCTACCTTGACGACGGGAAGGTTGACGTCATCACCATCACCAGCAGCGACGGCAGCAGCAACCAGCGGATTACCTACAGCTACGACGATGGCGGCGCGCTCGCGGAAATCAGGACGTACAACGCCGAGGGGGAAATCATCTCCCGCGAATTCCACGAGAACAACGAAGACGGGGACCCGATTTCCATAAAGGAGTATGCCGTCACCAAAAAGTTCGGAGAAACTGTAAACGAGCTTAAATCAATGACGACATACAGCTACACAAAGGAATGAGCCGCGTTCAAAAGTCCCGGATTCCTGCTGCCGTGGACTTTTGGGACTGCCCGGATGAGTCCAAACTTTGTGCCTCAGATTGAAAAGACCCCTCTTTAAGAAAGGTTTTTTTTCCGATATACTAAGCGGGAGAGAGGGAAACGTGGAGAAAAAACCTGCCGGAGCGCATCCGGCAGCATTTGGTACTGTTTCAAAAGCCCCATGCAAGGTGTTGCCGAGGACTCTTTGAAACTGCCGCTATAAAGCATAGCCGCAGCGCCCTGAGACTCCGGACTTCAGGACGGCGGCAGAGCAAACCGCAGGCCCGGTGCCGCCGGTTCGCTCAGGGAACTTTCATGGACTCAATTGGAATAAAGCTTGCAGACGGTTCGTTCTATCCGATTCTGGAAAGCGGAAAGGCAGCAAAACGCCAGCTGTCGCTGACAACAGTAAAAGATAACCAGACGACCGTGCACGTCGATGTATACCGCTCGCATACAGGCTCTATGGAAGATGCCGAATATGTGGACACCCTTGAGATTGAGAACCTCAATCCCCACGGGAACGGGGAGCCCGACCTGAACCTCGACATAGAGCTGGACGAGGAGAACAAGCTGAGCGCGCAGATACATGACCCTGAGACCGGCAAGAAAGTGTCCCTTATCTCGCGGACGGCGGCAGAGCGCAGCACCCCGGCAAATTTCAGCATAAGCCCCGACCAGCCGTCAGACCCGGACAAAAATCCCTTTGACGACATTTTTGCGGAGCCGGAGGAGGCAGCGCAGCCGGAAGAGACGCCGCAGCCCAGCTTTGAGGATATCGTAAATTCAATTTCAGCAGGTACCGCACCTGAGCCATATACAATCACCGATGACGAAGTGAAGAAACTCGACGAGGACGCAAGCACACAAACGGAGGATAACAGCGTGATAGGCCCTTCTCCAAACAGCGAAGACTTTATCTTTGACGGTGAGCCGGAACGCAACCTTTCAGACGAGCTGGAGGACATTGCGCCGCCGGATGAGATTCCTGAGCCGCAGGAGGAGAAAAAAACTGACGACGACTTTGTCCTGCCGGACTTTGACGCCCTTGAGAGCAGTGAGGCTGCCCCTGATGGCGGGAATGCAGCGGAAGCTGCTCCCAAAACGATTCCGGCGGAAGGCAGCTTTGAGCTTGAGGACTATATCGACGCCCCTGCCGAGGAAAGCACCGGCAGCGACATCGTGACGGCGGATAATTTTGAGCTGCCTGACTTTGACGAGGCGGCGGCAAAGAGCGCAGAAGCGGCTGACAGCTCAAACCCCGCTGCGGAGGAGGAGCTTTCTCCCCTCCCCGATTTTGATGACGATGCCACGCTCACGGCGGCGGACAGCAGCCCCGCCACGGAGGAGCTTTCCGTGCTCCCCGACTTTGACGACGCGGCTGACAGCTCAAGCAGCAGGAATGCACACGTGGAGGACAGCGCGATTACGGCGGCGTTCACGCTGCCCGACTTTGACGACGCTGACAGCAGCGCCCAGAGCAGCGACGCGTTCACCGCATCGGTCTTTGAGCTTCCCGACTTTGACGACGGCACCGGGCTGGCGGCGGACAACGCTGCCACGGCGGCCGAGAAGAGCAGTCAGGACGACCTCTTCCTTGACCTGCCCGACTTCAGCGCGTCCCCTGCGACGAGCGCCGAAGAAGAATTCAAGGTGCCGGACTTTGACAACGACTTCAATACGCAGAGCGCCGACGCGGACACAGACTTTGACAGCCTCTTCGGCGTCAGCTCTGCCGCGGCGGCGGCGGCAGATTCCGCGGCGGACGGCAGCATGGATTTTGCCCCGCAGAATATGTTCGACAATCTCTATGACCAGGAGACGATGGCAGGAAAATCCTCCAGCGGCTACGAGGAGGAGTCGGAGGAAGTCAAGAAGCGTACCCGCCTGCCGGTTATCATCTGCGTCGCATGTGCCGCCATCTGTCTGCTTTCGCTGCTGGGCATTCTCTTCTGGAAAGTCAGGCAGCAGCCGCAGCTTATCGCGGACGCACGGACGGAAGCCCCTTCCCGCCCCGCAGGCAAAAAGCTACCGGCAGGAACAGAACCGGCTACGGAGCCCCCGCAGTCCGAGCCGCCCGCAACGGAGCCCGCAGTCCCGGCAAAGCCTGCCGTTACGGAAAAGCAGCCTGAGCCGCCCGCAAAGGCCGAGGACACTTCCGCCAAGGAGAACGAGATTGTCATCGCGGCCGTACCGTCAACGATGGTGCCTGAGCAGCCAGCAAAGCCAAAGCAGAAGATTCCTGACATCCGCTATAAGGTCAACTGGGGCGATACGCTCTGGGACATCTCGAACGCATACTACAAGAACCCGTGGCGCTACAAGGAGCTGGCCGCATACAACGGCATAAAGAACCCGAACTACATCAAGGCCGGCTCATACATACTGATTCCTGCGGAGTAAGCAAACGCTTGATACCCAGACCGCATACTCCGCCACGAAGCACCCCTCGATTCCGCCTCATCCTCGTCCCGCTGCTCTGGGGCATGACAGCGCTGGCGGCCGGCTGCGCGCCGGAAAATTCGCTGCAAAGCCGCTATGGCAAGGACACACCCTACTTTATCGGCCTCCGCGAGCTCCAGCAGGGCAACACGGATGCAGCCCGCCGCTACTTTAAGGAATGCATAAAGAGCGCATCTCCCCTCTTTGCCCGTCGGGCGCAGGAAGAGCTGGCGGCGACCGGCTCGGTGGAGGAGCGCATCAAAAACTACGAGGCGCTGTATAAGAGCTATGCCGACGAGGACTCGCTGGAGCTGCTGTGCAAGGAGCTCTTTGACAACGGGGAATATGCCCGGCTCCTGGCGTATACCGACGGAATCGACATCGCGAGCTGCGGCAACACGACGGCATACTACCGCTGCCAGGCCATGTACAAGAAAAACGACTCGCGCTTTGCCGAAACCTACTACCGCTGGTGCATGAGCCGCCCCTTTGAGGTGGAGCAGTACCGCATGTACTGCGACGCGGAGACCAGCCCCGAAGCCGTCATATTCCGGGCGCTTGTCTTTACCCGGAACTACGGCGCGGCTTTTGCCCGGCTCATAAAAATCCTTGAGGGAAATCCCTCCTTTTCGGTGCAGTTCCTGAGCGACGCGGGAAAGACGATGCTGTACGGCTCAAAGAATTATGCGGAGAACGCGGCGCTCTTTTCCTCCCTTGCGGAGCGCGTGCCGGAAGAAGGAAAATTCTTTGTGTATTTCTACAGCGCGCGCACGTACGAACGGGCGGAAAACAAGAACGCTGAGGCGCAGGCGTGCTTTCTCAAGGCGATTGCCCAGGCCGAGCAGACAAACGAGCCGGAGAAGTACGACAACGCGCTCTGGTACTACCTGAACAACGTGCTCAAGGTATCCCCGCAGGAGGCCATCCTACAGGTGGAGCGCTACCGCAACCGCTGGTACGAGCCGGATTACTTCGACGATTTTCTGGAGACGCTGTCCGTCAAGCTGCTCGCACAGCACGCGTGGCAGGACTTTTACCGGACAAGCACGCTCATCGACGGCTACGCGAGCCCTGAGATATGCGCAAAATACTGCTATGTCGCGGGGCGGCTGGTGGAGGAGGGCTTCCTCAAGCCCGGCGGAATGACAACGAAGGAAGCCTCGGAGACGCTGCTTTCACAGGCATTCTTGTCCAGCGGCACGAACCTCTACTACAAGCTGCTCGCCGCCACAAGGCTCGGCATCCCCGACGAGGATCTCCGGCAGAGCATCTCGCTCCTGAGGCGCGACGAAAGCTTCGTGGAGGACGAGGAGGCGAGCCGCCTGATTGCAGGATACGCGGACTTCGGCTTCCCGGAGCGCATCTACGGCGAATGGCAGCGCAGCGGCGCGCTCATCAGCATGGAGAGCGCGGAGAAGGCGGCGACATTCCTCCGCGACTGCGCGGATGTCTCGGAGCAGTACTACACGCAGAGCCTGCGCATCGCATCAAAAAAGCTGAACGCCAGCGAGAAGGAGCTGAGCGAACAGCTGCTGCGACTCTCCTTTCCGCAGGACTTCAGCGCCGACGTGCAGAAGTACACCGACAAGTACGGGCTGAGCGAGCACCTGCTCTACGCGCTCATCCGCACGGAAAGCTACTTTGACCCGCAGGTCGTCAGCTCGGCCGGGGCAACAGGGCTGACGCAGCTGATGGGACTGACGGCAGGAGATATAGCCGCCAAGTTCAAGCTGGACAGCTACGAGCTGACGGACAGCAGCACGAACATCATGTTCGGCTCCTATTACCTCGGCGAGCTTATCCGGCGGCTTGACGGCGCACAGCTGCTCGCGGTATTCGCCTACAACGGGGGCATCACGCGCGTCCGCTCATGGGTAAAGAACGCAAACCAGGAATTCAGGACGACCGGGCTTCCGAGCGACCTCTTTCTGGAGACCGTGCCGTTCACCGAGACTCGGGACTACGGGCGCAAGGTCGTCGCCGCGGCAGCCATGTACGGCATGCTGTACTACGACATGTCCGCCGAAGACGTCATCCGCGAAATCATGGGTCTTTCCCTCGAAGCGGCCAGCAGCAAGTAGCGGCGCAGGCAGCGGCACTATCCTCTGCCCGGACCCACAGGCTGCCGCATAACAATGCAGCGGCGCAGGCGGCGCCGAACAGGCTCCCGCCGGGAGCGAATGCCGTCCCCGCCGGAATCAGATGCCACTCC
>DGUD01000054.1:11058-11205 GCA_002393865.1 Treponema sp. UBA4319 | reverse complement strand
GGTAGTCGTGCACGATGCCGCCGTCAGAGCAGACGGGCACGTAAATTCCGGTCTTGGCATAGTACTCGTCACGGGCTTTCGCGACTTCGATGGTGGCAGTGGCCTGACCGCGCCCGATGCCTTTCTGCTCGCGCGTGATGCAGATGG
>DGUD01000054.1:0-11021 GCA_002393865.1 Treponema sp. UBA4319 | reverse complement strand
TGCAGATGGAGCCGCCGCCGATACCAACCTTCACGAAGTCGGCGCCGTTCTCCGCAAGGAACATAAAGCCGTCGCGGTCGACGACGTTTCCGGCTCCGACCTTTACGTCCTTGCCGAATGTGTCGTGGATATCGTGCAGGGCGCGGGCCTGCCACTCGGAATAGCCTTCGGAGGAATCAAGGCAGAGCACATCGACGCCCGCCTTAAGCAGCGCGGGGACACGCTCCATGTAGTCGCGCGTGTTGATTCCCGCACCGACGATGTAGCGGTGCTTTGAGTCGTGCAGCTCGTTGGGGTGCACGGCGGCGGAATCAAAGTCCTTGCGGAACACGAGGGAGACGAGGTGCCCGTCCTTGTCGATGACGGGAAGCTGGTTCACCTTGTACTTCCAGATGAGGTCGTTCGCGTCGCTCAGGCTTATGCCGTCCTGTCCGGTAATCAAATCCTTGAACGGCGTCATGTACTCGCTCACCTTTGCGTCCAGCGGCACGTGGTCAACACGGAAATCCCGCTCCGTGATGATTCCCTCAAGCTTGCCGTGCGAAGAGCCGTCGTCAGTCACGGCGATGGTGCTGTGCCCTGTCTTTGCGATGAGCGCCACGACATCGGCAAGCGTCTGTCCGGGGCGGATGTTGGAGTCAGATGTGACGAATCCGGCCTTGTAGGCTTTGACGCGGGCTACCATAGCGGCCTGATCCTCAATGGTCTGGGAGCCGTAAATAAAGCTGATGCCGCCTTCCTTTGCCAGGGCAATCGCCATTTTGTCGTCGGAGACGGACTGCATGACGGCGCTGACCATAGGAATGTTCATGTACAGGGAGGAATCCTCTCCGGCCTTCTTGTTATAGCGGACAAGCGGCGTCCTCAACGAGACATTTGCCGGAATGCAGTCTGCCGATGTGTATCCCGGAATCAGCAGATACTCACCAAAAGTATGGGAGGGTTCGTCGTAAAAGTATGCCATAGTCGTCCTCGTTGGTATGAATTTTGGGGATTCATTGAATACGCGCACACGCCTATCCAATGCCAGCTTCGATGTCCACGGGAGCAAGTCCCCAAAAGCAACTGCCTTGCGGAACCTGCTCGCTATTTTTCTGTATTTCACAGAGATATACAGAGCCGGGAAACGCGGGCAAGTGCCACAGGCGGCAGCCTGCGCCTCCGGAGTCCCTCCAGTATAGCGGAAATCGGTACTTGTTTCAATGGACTTGTGCGCGTCAGATCCCTGCAGGCGGCAGCGGTCTGCCAGCCTGATCTGGCCGGGCGAGGAGCCTTGTTTCCACCCGATTCCACTGCCGACTGCAAGCAGAGGCACCGCTATGCCGCAAGGGGCAGCGCTTTGTTCCCCACCGGGAGCGCATTTTGCGCCCTGCTGCCCACGGAAAGCCAAGGAAATCAATTTTGTTTTCCGCTCTCAGTCAAAGCCGCTGAGAAACCCGCCGTGGCGCGGAACAGGTGTCAAAGCCGCTTAGCCCGTACCGCGCCAGTGCGGGTTTTCAGCAGGAGTTTCCTTCCCGCTCCACACAAAACTGATTTCCGCTTTGCTTAGCATAGAAAAAAACATGAAAAAAACTTGTTTCAGCGCCATTTTTTCCGTACCCGTCACAATAATGCATGAAAAGTGATTTCCGTGACGGAAAGCCGGACAGGCTTTATTGCGGCAGCCCCATTGGAAAAGCCACAGCCCTGTGCTATACTAGTCCTGCCGGAAACGCACAGCGGCGGCAGCGGAGCCGGCGCAAGGAGGAGACCATGCAGCTTGAGCGGCGCGCACCGTCAGAAATGAAGCTTATCCTGAAAGAGCACCTGTTACAAAAGGGGAGCGCCCCCCTCTTTGTGTTCCCCTCAAACGTGGCGCTCGATTCCTGGGTGGAATGGCTTGTCCGGCACCCCGAAGAGTCGGGCGTGCAGGCCGTCGCGCTCGAATGCTTTACCGCGTGGGATCGTTTTAAAGGAAGCTTCCTTGACACGCAGCTGAAGGACAAGACTGCGATTCCCTCCCTGCTGCGCAAGCTCTTCGTCAGGGATCTCATCCACCGGAACAACACGCAGGAGCGGATATTCGCAAAGATAATCCCCTGGGACAAAGCGGATTCCCCGATCTCGTACGCATTTACGGACTGGCTCGCCAAAATCCTGCCCTCGCTTGCCCTGTGGCATGAAAAATACGCCGCCGCGGAGGCCGCAGACGCCATTCCCGCCGACGAGGAGGACGGCGATTACCTGCGGCTCTACCGCGCCTACCGGAGCTTCCTTGACGCGCATGCCTTTTTTGAGCCATCGTGGGAGCGGCCACGCTTCAGCGGCAACAGCAATCAGGACATCGTTATCTTTTATCCTGAGCTGCTGGAGGATTTTGCCGACTACGAGGCAGTCTTTGCGGGTATCCCGCAGCTTACGCTTATCCGGCTGCCGGAAGCGGGTCTCCCCAAGCCGCCAGTATACAAATTCCAAGATTCCCGCAAGGAGCTGCGGCGGCTCCTGCTGCACCTGCGCGCGCTGCACGAGGAGCAGGGCGTTCCGTGGACGGATATCGCGCTCAGCGTACCCGACATAGCGACCTACGCCCCGTACATCCGGCGGGAATGCAAAGCGTACTGCGTGCCGTGCAATCTCCGCGCAGGCGCGCCGCTCACCCAGAATTCCGCAGGGTCGGTTTTCAGCCAGATAAGCGCCTGCGTCGCCGCAGATTTTTCCTACGACAGCGTCCGCGCGCTGCTGCAGAACGAGTACGTTCCGTGGAAGGCGGCGTACACGGACAAGAAAGAGGCGCTCGTCCGCAGGGGGAACGAATACCGCTGCCTGTGCTCGTACCGGGAAGGCGGCAGGCTGGTGGACACATGGGAAGAAAGCCTTACGGCAGCGGACGGCGACCTGCTCGCGTTCTACCGCACGCTCAAGAACGACCTGTCCGAAATTTGCGGCGCACAGTCCTTTGCGGGCATACGGACGGCATGGATGATATTCAGGAACCGCTATCTGGACACGGAGGCATTCTCGGAGGAAGCCGACAGGATACTCGGACGCTGCATAGCGGAACTGGATGATTTCATCGAGATTGAAGAGACATACATACAGCCGCTCGGCCTTGCATCGGGTCCCCGGTTCAGCTTTTTCCTCTCGGAGCTGGAATCCAAAATCTACAAGCAGCAGGAAGCCGTCAACGGCATATCCGTGTTCCCGTACAAACTGGCGGCGGCGGCAAAGTTCCCGTACCATTTCGTCATCGATGCATCCCAGCGAAACCTGAATATCGAATACAAACGGCTCTCCTTCCTGAACACGCAGAAACGGCGGCGGCTCCTTGCGGACGGGAGCGGCACTGACATGCTGGACAGCAACGTGTCAACAGCCTTCATCGCGATGTATGCAAAGGACGCGCCGCCGGGCGAGGTGCCGTTCTCTTTCGCGGAGGAATCCTTCCAGGGTTTCGCCATCGCGCATACCGCACTCACAATCAGGGAAGGCGGCTACGCAGAGCTGGACGAGCGCGACTTTATCAGGAACGAAGCTGCGGACATGCTCGCGCTGCGGGCTGGCAGCGGCCGCCGTTTTACGCCCGCAATGCAGCAGGCATTCCGCGCATGGGCGCAAAAGACAGCCCCCTGCGGCAGCGGGCAAAAGCGGGAGAGCACGGACTACCTTATGCGCCGGGCTGCATTCCTGCTCAAGCGCGCGCACAACAGCCCCGTCTACGGGCTCACGGAGGAGCACGCCGAAGCGTGGAAGCTTTCCCAGACGGACATACGGATGTTCTACACGTGCCCGCGCCTGTGGCTCTTCGCTCAGGTGCTGCGCATCCGCGAGGACACGCTGGACACATCGCTCATGCAGCGCTACGACATGGGCACCATCCATCACCGTGTCCTGGAGCTTTTTCTGAACGCACGCATGCGCTCCGGCGAGCCGCTCCCCGTAACGGACAAACAAAGCGGCCGCTTCCCCGACAGCACGGAGGCGCAGCTCAGAGAAGAGATTGCGGCCTTTACGCAGCAGGCGGTGCACGACGCATCCCGCGAGCTCGCGCAGAGCTACCTGGCGCAGACCATGCTCCGCAGCCAGACTGCGCTCATCGCCCAGACAATCATGGATTTTCTGCATCTGTTCTGCCGGGCACCGGAAAAACCCTCCCCCGACGAGCTC
Source organism: Treponema sp. UBA4319 (assembly GCA_002393865.1). Classification (GTDB taxonomy): domain Bacteria; phylum Spirochaetota; class Spirochaetia; order Treponematales; family Treponemataceae; genus Treponema_D. The sequence goes on along the minus strand of DGUD01000054.1, from coordinate 6,878 downwards.
AACTCGCACACGGGCATCGCGGGATTCGGCGGCTTTTCCGTGCAGGGAGCGGAGCGCTGCCTCTCTGCCCCGTCGCAGACGCCCGGCGTCCGCTATATCGGCAAGCTTGACTGCCTGCTGTACGAGCCGGGGCATCCTGTCCGTTACGCGCTCATCGATTTCAAGAACACGGCAGCCTCCATGCCGGCCGCTACAGCCAGCTGGACTGACAGCGAGGGAATGCTCGCCGACTTCCAGATACCCGTATACGCCACGCTCGTGGAATCGAATCTCTGCGCGCAGGAAGCAGGCCTGATTGAGGCGGCGTATTTCTATGCCATAAAAGACGGAAAGCGGACGCTGGTCATCGATGCGTACCGCGGCGCCGCAAAGAACAGCGACTCAGAAAGCGATACCCCCAAGGATGCCACGCAGTTCAAGGCTGCTGCAGGCAAGGCGCTGGAATCCTATGCGGCAGACTTTGCGGGGCACCTTGCGGCCGGGGAAGCAGATGCCCTGACACCCGGCAGCGCCTCGGCTTTTGTGGACGTAAAGCCCTATCTGCAATGCGTCTCGTGCAGCTACCGCAGCATCTGCAGGACAACGTACACCGTCGGCAGGCGCGCACCCGATGATTCCCCGGAGACGAAGCTGTCCCAAGGCTAAGCGACGTCTGGAACAGACCCGAACATGCAAGAAGAGGAAAAAAGAATGACAGAATCGCTGAACGACCAGTATGCCTATCTGAATCTCCTTGAGCGCCCGCTCGACAAGGCGCAGCTGGACATCTGCTGCCGCTCAGGGAACACCATCGCCGCGGCGGGCGCCGGTTCCGGCAAGACACAGGTACTCGCCACCAGATTCGCGTGGCTGGTCATGTCGGAAGGCGTGGATGTCTCAAAAATCCTGACGCTCACCTTCACCAAAAAAGCTGCAGGAGAGATGTACGAGCGTATCTACGCCACGCTGCGTTTTTTTGCGGAAAAGCTTGCAGGGCGCAGCGAATTCGCCACAGAGCAGCGGCGGGCACAGCAGGCACTGGAATCATTTGCAGCCGCGCATATCCAGACGCTGGACTCGTATTGCAGCGGCATCGTGCGGCAGGCGGCCAACAGGTATGGCATCCGCCCCGATTTCAGCACCGGCGACAAAGGGCTTGCCCAGCAGCTGCGGCAGGCAGCGCTTCCCTTTGTCATCAGCAGACGCACGCGTCTTGCGGTGCAGCGCTTCGCGGATCCCGGCAGGCTGCAGGACTTTGCGGAAAAAAAGCTCGCGGGAACTGTCCTCAGCTACTCGTCCATAGCCGATTCCGCAGGCTACTTCTCACGCTACCTTGACGTGCAGTGCGGCATCATCGCTGCAGATATGCGCTACCTGCTGCTTTCAGGCGGGGAGCGTCCCGTGCAGCTCGCGCCTGCATGCCAGAAAATCTCCGGCCACCGCGAAGCCATTCAGGAAGCCTATGCCGCACAGAAAGAAGCCGCAAAACAGAAATATGCCGCATACTATGACCATGCGCTCAAGCTCTGCTCCCTGATGGAGGCCGCAGAAGCGCTCCCCTTGCAGGCGCTGTCGGCAGAAGACATCCTGCGCCGTCCGGACAGTCTCCGTGCTGCCTGCGGACTGCTCGCGCAGCTGACCGAATGCGCCCGGCAGGATGTGGCGATGACGAACAGGCGGGATGCGGTGCTCAAGCAGGTGAACGCCTTCCGGGACGGAAGCTGCCGCTGGCTTTCCGCAATGCTCTCTTATATAGCAGAAATCGATGCCATCAAAGATTTCTTCCTGCTTCTGGACGAATTCAGCGAGGAAGCAAGGACGCTCAAACTCAGCTCCGGCAAGCTCTCGTTCCGCGACATCCAGAAGACCGCGCTGCGCATCCTGCGCGAGCAGAAGGACATCTGCGCCCAGGAGCAGGCGGCCTACGACAAAATCATGATAGATGAATTCCAGGACAACAACGGCGAGAACCGCGACCTGCTTTTTCTGCTGGCAGGCAAGGAAGTCCCGGAGCAAGGAGCAATTCCCCGCGCGCAAGACATCCACGACGCAAAGCTCTTTTTTGTGGGCGACGAAAAGCAGTCAATCTACAAGTTCCGCGGGGCGGACGTCTCGGTGTTCAACGGCCTGCAACGCGATTTCGCGGCATACTTTCCGGGCAGCGTAAAGCAGATGACGAACAACTACCGCTCCCTGCCGCAGATGCTGGGCTCGTTCAACACACTTTTTGGCGGTGACAGCGGCATATTCGACCGTTTTCTTCCGCAGGAGGAATTCCCCTTTGAGGCGCAGTACAAGAGCGATGCCACAAAACCAGACGGGCAGCTGCCGCCGCTGAGCAAGGAAAGCGTCCCCCTGCATTTCTGCGTGGTCAACACAAAGCTGCTCAAAGAAAGCGCGGACAGCGGCAAGGAGCTGCTCGACGCAAAGGAAACGCAGGCATGCTTTGCGGCACGGCAGATACGCGACCTGATTGACCGCTGCGCGCAGGGCGGAAGCAGACCGTCCATCGCCATACTTGACCGCTCCCGCACAGACCGGAACATCATTACCCGCTGGCTCAATGTCTACGGCATCCGCTACACCGTGGACGCGCAAAAAGACATTTTCTCCGCCGGCCCGGTCTGCGACATCTACAGCTTTCTGCGCAGCTGCGTGTACCCATCCGACACGAATGCGTATGCGGCATACCTCGGCTCGCCGCTCGCAGGGCTTTCCGTCCGCGCAGTGTCCGTAGTGATGGCCGCCCTGACGGAGGACGCCAGCCATGGCTTTGACCCGCTGGCCCGCAGCGCCCAGGCAGCGGCCCTGCTCTCCCCGCAAGAAGCGGAGAAATTCCTTGCCGCGCAGGACTTCTATCGCAGCGAGCGCCCCAAGACGCTGAGCCGGCCGCTCACCGACACCCTGCAGCTGCTCTGGGATGATGCCGGCTACCGCTACGAGACGCTGCTCGGTACCGCGGCAAGCCTGTGCGCAGAGCAGTACGACATGCTTTTTGAGCTTGCCCGCACATGCGATACCGACGGAAAGACCGCCGCGTGGTTCGTCGATCAGCTCGCCGCCATCAGGGACGGCGAATCATCCTCAGCCGGCGGCGGTGACGAGGAGCTGGACGTAAAGGAGCTTGCCTATCCGATGGAAAAAGAAGCGGATGTCCAGATAATGACCGTGCACAAAAGCAAAGGCCTCCAGTTCGACTATGTATTTATCTGGGGCTGCATGGGCTTACGCAGCAAGTCCGCCGACAGCAGCGTCTTCTTTGACGAGGAGAGCGGCGTCTCCGTAAAACCTGACGGCGGCGCGGGGAATTACTTTTTTCTCCGGCAGCAATATCTTGCGCGCCGCAAAGAAATCGCGGAAGCCCGACGCCTTATCTATGTCGCCATCACGCGCGCTATCAGGGAAGCCTGCATACTGGGCAGCATAACGCCTTCAGGCTCAGCCCCCAAGGAGGAATCCGCGGAAGACCTCAAGCTTCTGGAAAAACAGCTGAACGTATGGTATCCGCTCGCCATCAGCGATGACGTGCATTATGCGGAAGACGAGACGCTCTACACGGAAGGCGCGCCATTCTCATACAGGAGCCTTGCGCCGCAGGAACGGGGAGCCGCCTATGCAACGGGGGAGCGTGCCGGCGCCGGGCAGGAAGAGCGACGCTCATGGCTGATTGCGAACTACGGCACATGCTATCAGGGTACAGCCCCTGTCGCCGCCGACCCGGAAGCAGTGCTCCGCATAAAGCCTGCCGAACTTGAGCGCTATGCACATGCCGCTGGCAATCCGCAAGCAGTCCAGACGGACAGTTATGCCTGCGTCAGCCGCATCATCGAGCGGAACCTGCCCGAAATCGAAAAGCTCAGGCGCAAACAGGGGAAGAAAGTCTCCTCTGAACCCGACAGCATTGACAGCGACGGCACGGAGCTGCCAGCGGCATTCTTTGCGGAAACAGATTTCGGCACGATTGTCCACAGCTATCTTGAGGCCGCGGCAAAGGGCATTCCCCCGGAGCACTTCTCTCCTGAGCTGCGGCTTTTCAAGAACCTGCCGCAAGAAGACCGGGAGGTTCTGGCGGATTGCTGCCGGCGCATGACGCAGGAATTCTTCCGGAGCGAGCTGGGGCAGCTCCTTGCGGAGGCACAGCGCGCAGGCAGATTCTTCCGCGCAGAATACGGATTCAAGACAATGCTGGAAGGCCGCATGGTCACCGGCTCAATAGACCTGCTCTTCCAGCAGCAGGACGGAACGTATGCTATCGTGGACTACAAATCAGACAGCGTCATCCGAAGCGAGCTACATTTTGCCCAGCAGGCCTGCTACCGCATAGCAGCTGCACGGATTCTCGGCATCCCGGAAGCGCAGCTGCGCTGCTACCTCTACTATCTCCGCTTCGGAACGGCGCTTGACATCACGGAACAAACCGGGCGCATGATAGCTACGGGGCAGCTGACCGCAATGATAGCGCGGGCGGCTCCCCTCCCCGGCTCAGAATAAGTCCAGCTGCAAAGACGGCTGCGCTTTTTCTCCGGGGAATTCCCGCAGATATGCAAAGACTTCTTTCCAGCCGAGCATGATATGGTGCCTCCTGCAGCCGTCCTCAAGAATCCGCATCAATGCGGCCTCCCGCGGGCTCGCAAGCTCGTAGCGCTCCGCAAATGTCCTGATATAGCGCTCTTTCATTCCGGGAAAGTGCCGGTCAAGCGCGGCGTAAAAGTATTCCCGGTCGCCGTGGCGGAGCGTCACACCCATGCCGAAGCTGACGATTCCCTTTACTTCCGCGCGGACGCAATAGTCAAGCAGCCCGCGTATGTTTTCCTCCGTATCGTTTATGAATGGCAGTATGGGACTTATCCACACAACAGAAGGAATACCAAGCTGCCTGCAGCTGCACAGCACCTCAAAACGGCGGCTGCTCGCACAGACATTCGGCTCCAGTATGCGGCACAAAGCATCGTCATAGGTAGTCAGCGTCATCTGCAGCACAGCTTTCGTGCTGCGCTGTATGCGTTCCAGCAAATCAAAATCCCGCAGCACCAGATCGGATTTTGTCTGGAGCGTCACGCCAAATCCATATTCCGCGATAAGCTCCAGCATACGGCGGCTAAGCCGCAATTCCTTTTCGACCGGCATATAGGGATCGCACATCGCGCCGGTGCCAATCATGCACTTTCTGCGCTTGCGCCGGAGCGCCGCCTCCAGAAGCTCCAGTGCATTCCGCTTCACCTCTATATCCTCAAAGGCATGCGTAAAATGGTAGCAGCTGCTCCGCGAATCGCAGTAAATACAGCCGTGCGTGCAGCCGCGGTATATGTTCATGCCGTTGCTGGCAGAGAGAATCGACTTTGCGTCTACATAATGCATAAAGCTGCGGCCTCCCGCGTCTGCTCAGCGCCTGCATACGAGCGCCCAGTTCCTAAAGAAAATCTTGTAGCCGCCTGCATTCCACAGGGCAGCAAGCTCATCATTCCGGTAGTATCTGTTTCCGCTCAGGCAGCGCCCGTCAACAATTGTCTTCTGCGGATTTCCGGCATCCTTCTCCTGCATGGAGTCGTACAGCATAAAGCCGTCCGCGTCATATCCCAGAACCGTCACGTAATGCAGCACATGATGGATTTTTATCAGCAGCACGACGGGGCAGCCTTCCGCTACGCGCGCTTTCAGCCAGTCCAGCTTCTTCTTGTCCGCACGGCCGCGCAACACATAGTCATCCGCCCGGATTCCATGTGCACGGAGCAGAGCCTGAACCCCGTAGGGAAACGTCAGGTTCTTGTATATCCGCCATCGCATCTCCTGCGCAAGAAGCTCAGGATCTTGCTCCTCCTGCCTCAGGACGGACAGCACCGCCATAACCGAATACGCGGCGCAGTTATTCAGTGTCTGCCGGTAGAACAAGTCCCCGTCCATCGCAAGGAATTCCGTTTTGCTTCCGGCTTCCTCTATCCGCACCGGCGAAGGAATCACCCTGCCGAAGCAAAGCAGGAACAGCGTCCCGGCGGCAACGAGCAGGAGCACAATGCCCGGCAAGACAGCAGAGCAGTTCTGAAGCTCCGGTTCCCGAACAGCTCCATTCTTTTTTATCCGGCCAGCTTTTTCCCTCACACTTTTCCTCCGGCAACAAAAACTCTGGCAAAGTGTAGCACGGCGCCAGCAGACGCGTCAATATTCCCCGTCTCGCCTGCACACACGCGCATCCGGCAGAAACTCTGGCTAAGATAGCCAGGAATGCACACTTAGCCTTTCCGCCAGTGCTTCAGCGTCGAAAGCTGCCCGTCATACAGCGCGCGGCGCTCATCGCCAGGCGTATGCTCCGGATTCGGCATAGTCTTTACAAGGAAGTCGAGCAAGGCGTCCTTGCTCTTATAGGCAAAAGTTCCGTCCGCATAGCACCACTTGCAATAGTCCTCGTTAAAGCTGCCGTCCGGCTCTTTGCTCAGCAGGCTGTCGTCGTTCAGCGGCATGCCGCAGCACTGGCAGAACAAAGTGCGCGGTTGTCCGAGCAGCGTGTTTATCGAAACATCAAATTCGCGGGAGATAACTTTCAAAAGCTCCGTGTTCGGCTGCGTCTCGCCCGTCTCCCAGCGGCTTACCGCCTGCCGCGTCACGTTCACGCGCAGCGCCATCTGCTCCTGCGTCAGATTATGCTTTGTGCGGATATTTTTCAGCACATCCTTAACTTCCATACCAATCCCCCTGTAATGCCCTCATCCGGTACGCGCATGAGGCTGCCCGGAACTTCGTGTCCCGAACAGTTCCAGTATACCATCGCTTATCAGGAAAGAAAAGAAACAGCCTGTTGCGTCACGGAAATCATTTTTGTTCAGGCGGAAAGGAAAAGCCTTCCGGCCCCGCAGGGCTTCAGCATGAAAACAAAAATGCGCTCCCAGCGGAAAAACACCCGGACT
>DGUD01000212.1 GCA_002393865.1 Treponema sp. UBA4319 | reverse complement strand
GCCTGGGTGCCGACAATCTGGCTGGTGGGGGTTACGAGCGGCACATAGCCGGCATCCTTGTGCACCTTCGGGAGCTCTGCGAGCACGTCGTCCATCCGGTCACCGGCGTTCTGCTGCTTGAGCTGGCTCTCAAGATTGGAGAGCATACCGCCCGGCACCTGGGAAAGCAGGATGCGGGTGTCGGCACCAAGGAATGAGGACTCAAGCGAAGAATAGTGCTTGCGGACTTCGCGGAAATACGCGGCGAGCTCAAGCAGCGCCGCCGTATCGAGCCCGGTATCCATGTCGGTGCCCTTGAGCATCTCGACGACCGTCTCCGTCGGGGAATGGGAAGTTCCCATGGACAGCGATGAGATGGCGGTGTCAAGCCAGTCGGCGCCAGCCTCGGCACCTTTCAGGAGCGTGGCGACGGACAGACCCGTCGTAGCGTGCGTATGAATCTCAACAGGAAGATCGACCTTCGCCTTGATGGCCTTTACCAGATCATAGGCGGCATAGGGCTTGAGCAGGCCGGACATATCCTTGATACAGATTGAGTCTGCGCCGAAGTCGGCATAGGTCTTTGCAAGCTCCGCGTACTTCTCGATGGTGTGATACGGCGTCACTGCATACGAGATAGCCATCTGGACATGCTTGCCGGTCTTTTTGGCGGCCTTTGTGGCGCATTCCATGTTGCGCGGATCATTGCAGGCGTCAAAGATGCGGAAGCAGTCGATGCCGTCCTTTGCGGCGGTCTCGACGAACTTCTCCACGACGTCGTCCGCATAGTGGCGGTAGCCGAGCAGGTTCTGCGCGCGCAGCAGCATCATAATCTTTGAGTTCGGCATAGCCGCATGGAGCTTGCGCAGGCGCTCCCAGGGATCCTCGTTGAGGAAGCGGATGCAGGAGTCATAGGTGGCGCCGCCCCAGCCCTCCACGAATTTATATCCGATTTTATCAAGCATAGGACATGCCGGCAGCATATCCGCCGTCGTCATACGGGTCGCGTGAAGGCTCTGGTGCGCATCACGGAGTGCAAGTTCAGAAATTCCAACTTTTGCCATAAAAAACCTCTTAAAAACGATAGAGCCTGCCTCAAAAGCAAGCGGCTTTTGAAACCTGCCCGATAATTACGTATATATTCAGCCTATTTTCTCGTGTACGGCGGCAGCGATGGCCGCGACCACGGCACCCGTATCGGCGGAAGCCTGCGAAGGCGCGACCGGCGCAGCAGAAGTGACGTCCGGTTCATCGGCCTTATCAAGGTGAAGCACGTGTACCACCGCATGCAGCAGGTACATCGACAGAATCATGATGATAAGGAAACTGAAGACGACACCCATCCCTAGCAGAGTCAGCATACCACTTTGACTGAGCATTTGTGCAATTGTCATATTTCCTCCATAGCACGAGCAAAAACGAGTCCCGGAATGTATAAATCATTATGGAATAACCATTTACACCTATTCCGCCCCCTTCTCCGCAAAAAAAAGCGAAAAAAGGCGTATAATAAGTATAAAGGAAAAGAAATTTTTTTACAATAGAGAGGCTTTCAAACACACGGAAATCAATTTTGTGTTCCGCTCCCGGCGGCTTCAGGCGAAGGACTGGAAAAGCGCATGCACGTCTATGCCGCTGATGACCGTTCCCGCCGGATAGGCCTTGAGCAGGTTCGCCTTGCCGTCGCGCAGCTGCTTGCTCGTGATGCCGTGGCTCATCGACAGATCAGCCTCCAGCAGGGCGGAATAATGATCCGCGATGCGGACGATGCGGCCGTCCACGGGGTCAAAGCGGTCCTCGTTATAGCGGCTGTTCAACTCGCCGAAGGGCACATGCACCACCGTGCCGTCCCTGCTGATACGGTCGGCAAATTCGTCGTTCGTAAAATAGAGGATTTCGTCGCGGTAAAAATCCTCCATAAGGGGAACCAGCTCGGACGCGACGATTTTGTCTTCTATATTCTTGACGATGGAAGGAAGCCCTTCGGTCGCCTGTTTGACCGGCGATATGATGTCGCGGGTAACGGCCTCCGGCAGATCATGGAACAGCGCGCAGAAGAAATTGTTGTAGAACCTCCTGCCACAGAAGCGCACCCCGGTCTCGCGCCCCAGCAGCAGCGTGAGGATGGCGACAAAGAAACAGTGCCCCAGCACGGAAGTCCGGGGAACCCGCGGCGTCTGGTTCCAGCGGGTCTGGAAACGCAGCTGCTCTATGCGCATCAGGAAATCAAAGGGCTTCTGCCGGGTCATCAGCAGCTGGAGCCCCTGCAGGTCAAGGTATTTCTGGAGATCGGCATTGAGCTCCCGGCGGATGCGCTCAAGGCGCTGCGGCTCGTTCACCATCCCTATCATCTCCAGCTCCCGCAGTGTGGAATACTTGTGCGCCGCCCGGAACACCCGCGCGGTCTGCTCCTGGGCATCCTCATAGGGAATCGAGCCGCTCATCTTGCCGATATACAGGGTAAAGCGGGAAAAAAGCTGCTTGTCGGGTATAAGCTGCCGGTACTGCTCCAGCACCCACTCGTTCAGCCGGACAAATTCATCGGGATATTCGGTCTTGATAAGCCGCTGGACGGGGCTTTTTATGTCGCAGAGCGCAATTTTACGGAGCAGATCGAAGAGGGAGGCATAAATCATCCATTCCCAGTCAATCTTTACGCCCCGGTGCTCCTCGAACTTGCCGATGATATAGGCGACGACGAGCTTTTCGGCATCCTTGTCCATCTCCACGACGTCGAAGGGACGCACAAGGTCATTCCACCGGACGATGGAAAAGCCCTCGAAAATCTTCAGGATAAAATCCTTTTTCATGCTACTTGCTGGCGCCGGACTTTGTGTCTGCCTCAAGCTTGTTCTTCCACGCGAGGGCTTTTTTCCGTATCTCCTCGGACATATCGGCGTCGCTGAGCACCATCGCGACGCGGCGGTTCGCGATGAGCAGGTTGATTGCATTCTGCATGTCGTCCACGCGGCGGGAGCTGAGCTCGTACTTGTCGCGGTAATCCATGGCGCTCTGGTCAAGGAGCTTGCGGATAAGACGCACGTAGAGCACGCTCGGCTCGTAATTGGGCGAATTGGGGTCAAAATAATCCTTTGCCGCCGCCTTCATGTTTATCATGTTCTTGGCGACGACGGCATAGCGCCCCCGGATCTCCACGAAGCTCCACTTCCACTTGGAGTTGTCGCCGAAAGCGTCGGTCAGCAGCTTGATGGCAAGGCCGAGCTTGCGCACCAGATAGAGGCGCTTGTCCACCGGGACGTTCGCGATTTTCTCCAGCCGTGGCGCAAGATCCGAATAGGGGCAGTCGACAAAGTTAGAGACGACTTCCTCCAGATAGATAAGCACCTTGTAGATGCATTTGCGGGCATCGTTGAGCGCGTCATTGTTCTTGAACTCAAGAATCTGCACGGAAAGCGAGTTGATTGCCATATACAGGGTCGTGATATAAATCATCTGATCAGCGAGCAGCAGCTTCTTGTACTCTATGCCTTCAGGGTTCTTGCGTATCGCGGCAAGCTCCGCCTTCTCTTTGTCCAGCGCGGCGTTTATCGTATCCTTTATCGGCTTTACCGCCGCAGAAAATTCCTCGCGCTTCTCATTGGTCGTAGGCATTTATAGTCCTCCACATTTATGCAGCATGGCGGCTGCATGCTCAAGTGATTCAGGGGAAGTGACATCCCCGGAAAGCATACGGGCAATCTCCCTCACGCGCTCCTGCCCGGTGATGGGGAAGACATCCGTCGCAGTGCTGTTGCCCTCAACGCCTTTCTGAATCTTTATCTGATTATCGGCATAAACGGCGATGCTCGCAAGATGCGTTATGCACAAAACCTGCTTTCTGCGCGACAGCTGCTTCAGATGCTCGCCGACGCTCACCGCCACGGCGCCTCCGATACCGGTATCAATCTCGTCAAAGATGAGCGTTCCCACCGTATCGCCCGCGCTCAGGATGGTTTTGAGCGCCAGCATCACGCGGCTCAGCTCGCCACCGGAAGCGGCGCGGGCAAGCGGGAGCATGGGGGAACCGGGATTGGCTCCTAAAAGGAATTCGATGTCGTCCATACCGTAGGGGCCGCATTTCTGCGAGACATCGCTGCCCGGCTTCTCGGAAAGGCTTACGCAGAAGCGCGCCCCCTGCATGCCGAGCAGCGAGAGCACCTGCTCCACGGCCGCAGACATCTTGTCCGCTGCCTCACGGCGCTTTGCGCTCAGGGAGCGGGCTGCGGCATAGACCTGCTTTTCCAGCACGGCCAGCTCAGCCTCCAGGGCAGACCTGTCCTCCGCGGCACCGCCGAGCGAATCCAGCTCACGGCGGGCACGCTCCGCATACGCAAGGACATCCGCCACGGAAGCGCCCTGCGCGGGGGCATATTTCTTCTTGAGGCGGTACAGCAGGTCAAGGCGCTCCTGCACGGCGGCAAGACGCTCCGGGTCAAAGACAAGCCCCGCCGCGTACGTGCGGAATTCCCCGGCAATGTCGTCAAGCTCGTAGAACGCGGACTGCAGCCTGTCCTGCAGCGGGGCAAGCGACTTGTCCAGGGCAGCGGAGCGGGATGCGGCACCGGAAATACGCCGCAGCTCAGGGATGACGCCTCCCGCCGCATCGTCGCCGCCCTCAAGCGCGGCGCAGATTTCCTCTATGCCGCCGCAAAGCTTCTCGTAGGAGGCAAGCCGGGACTCCTCGTCCTCAAGCTCAGCATCCTCGCCCGCATGGAGCCGGGCGCCGTCTATCTCCGTGACAGCGAAATGCAGCATGTCCATGCGGGTCTGCCGCGAGGCCTCGTCCGCGGAGAAGGAATCGAGCAGGCGGCGCTTCTCAACGAGCTGCGTATACAGGGCGGTAAAGGCGCCCACCTCGTCCACAATCTCCGCGTATACATCGAGATAGCGCCGGTGCTCGCCAAGCTTCATGAGCGACTGCTGCTCATGCTGCCCGTGCAGATCGACCAGAAAAGCCGCAAAGGAGGCAAGGTCGGCGCGGGGCACCGGCGTGCCGCCAATCCATGCGGAAGACTTGCCGCTGTCCTTCACGACGCGGCGCAGCAGGATGCGGCCGTCCTCAGGCTCTATGCCGTGCTCGGCAAGCCACTGGGAGGCCTCCGGACAGTCGAGCAAAAAAAGCCCGCTGACCTGCGCCTCATGGCAGCCAGCGCGGATCTGCTCCAGCCCGGCCCGTCCTCCAAGCAGAAAAGAGAGGCTGCCGATAAGCAGGGATTTTCCCGCGCCGGTCTCGCCGCTCAGAACCGTAAAGCCGGAGGAGAATTCCACATGCGCATGGTCGATGAGGGCAAAATTCTGGATTTCAAGTTCTTCAAGCACGGGGACCTCCTGACCAGTTCAGCTTGCTCTGGAGCGATGCGTAAAACTTCTCCTGCGTCGCGCAGACAATCTGAGCCTTGTAGGAAGGGACGCCCATGATGATGACATCCCCGGTCTCCAGCGCAAAACGCTCCTGCCCGTCAACGGTAAGCTCCATGCCCGAACGGGACGGCAGCACGGTGACCGCGATTTCCCCTTGGGAACCGAAGACCAGCGGCCGGGCGGACAGGCTGAAGGAGCTTATCGGCGTCAGCACCATCGCGTCGAGGGAAGGCTCTATGATAGGCCCGCCCGCAGCGGCGGAATAGGCCGTGGAGCCGGTGGCAGTCGAGACGATAATGCCGTTCGTCTTGAACGGCCCCAGAAGCGCATGGTTATAGGCGACGTTCAGATTGATAAGCGACATGGCCGTCGTCCCCGCAATCACGATGTCGTTCAGCCCGGCGGAAAGCAGCACCGTCCGGCCGCCCCGCAGCACCTCGGCCTCCACAAGGCTCCTCGCGCTCACCAGGACATGCCCTCCAAGGAATTCGTCAAGCTCCTTCTGCCAGCAGCCAGGCTGGACATTCGCAAGGAAGCCGAATTCCCCCAGATTAATCGCAAAGACCGGGATGCCGAGCGCGGCACAGCCCCGGCACGCAAACAGAACCGTGCCGTCACCGCCAAGCGTGACCACAAAGCTGCAGCCTGCGAACGAGACAGAGACCTCCTCCCGCTGGGCAGCGCTGCCATCATAGGAAAAGACCGAGGCGGCAATACCACGCTCCTCCAGGAACGCACAGATTTCAGCAGAAAGCGGAGCAGCCCCGTCCTTGAACGAATTGACGACGACCAGACACTTTTTCATGGCAAAGAAGAAAGCACTTTCACGATACGGGCAGCATCTTTCTGTCCGAGCCGGGGATAGAGCGGAAAGAGGGCACAGCGCAAAAGCAGAGAATTGGCGCAGATACAGGACGCAGAGAGCTGCTCCTGCCGGAGCGCGATGACGGAATTCTCAAAAGCCTGCCGGACTTCGACACCCTTCCGGAGCGCATAGGCCTTGACATCCTTAAAGCCGGAATTCAGCACCAGCGGGAACGAATACACGGTGGAACCGTCGTCGCCCGCACGGACAAAGGTCTTGTGGCGCCCGGCCATGATTGCCCTCGAGTACAAGGCGAAAAGCTCCCGGCGGGAACGCTCGTTGCGGGCAAATTCCTTCAGCTCCACAAGCGCAAGGGAGGCATTCATGTCCGGCATGAGATCTGTGGACGGCGCCTCGTCCGCAAGCCGCTTCAGCACAATCCATTCCCGCCTTGACGGCGCAAAGAGGACGGCGCCCCCGCCGGAAGTCACGATATCCCTGTCCTCCATACCGAAAATAGCATAGACGCCGTACATCCCCGCGCGCTTTCCGGCGGGCACATCCGGCGCGGGCGCAGCAGCCTCTCCGGAAGCAGGCTCAGGCTCCCGGACAGGAGCCTGAACAGGGGCGTCACCCTCCCCCGCCGGATAGCAGGACAGGGCTGACTGGGATATATCCTCAATGAGCGGGATGCCAAGAGAAATGAAGGGCTGTATATCGGGCAGCACGCCCATCGTCTCGCTCAGGACAAGGAGACGGGCTCCGGCCTTGACGCCTTCCTCCGCGGCGGCGGGGGAAACGAGACCGGTCTCCTCGCAGACATCGAGGACAAGCGGCTTGTAGCCGAGCTTCTCAAGCGTAAGCAGCTGCCAGACAGGGGCAAGGGCACTTATCATGACGGAGCTCCCCTCCGGCAGGGCAAGCGCCGCCAGCGCGTATTCCAGCGCGAGCGACGGGCTGCGCAAAGCGATACCGCCGTCGCAGCCGGTCATCTCTTTTACCGCCTGTATGAGACGCAGAGACATCTCGCCGGGACCGAGCTGCTCATCCACCATACAAGTAAGGACAGCCTCCATTTCCCTGCGTCTGATTGTGGAGCTATATGTATGTATCATTTTTCAAACGAAAATCCTTTTCCGTCAGTCAGCGGGAGAAATAATCTTCTGCAATTCCCTCGCATTGAATATCTTGCGGATATCAAGAATTATCAGATAGGAGGATTCCTGACGGACGACACCCTGAATATACTCGGTGCCGATGCCGTTGAGCATCTGCGGCGGCGGCTTGATTTCTCCCGTAGAGACGCCGATGACACGGGCAACACGGTCGATGATGATACCTATCTTGTTTCCTTCTATGTCAAGGATGATAAAGCCGCCCTCATCCTCGCCATCCTCATCCTCATCCACCTCAACGACGGACTGGATATGGAAACGCTTGTGGAGGTTGATGATGGGGATAATCTCGCCACGAAGGTTGATGATACCCTCCACGTAATAGGGAGCATTCGGAATCGGACGGACCGCCTGAACCTTCACGATTTCCTTAACATCCATGATATCAACACCGTACAGCTCCTTTCCCAGCTGGAAGGTAACAAGCTGCAACTGTGTATTCTCTTCTGCCATGCAATTTTCTCCTCTGGAACGATGGGCGACCGCTCAAATCCGAAGTCCCCCGCAGACTGGTCCCCCAGCCTCGTTCATCCCAAGAATTTCAGGGCAGGCCAAAAGCCGGATGGCTTCAGGAACAAGCCCGTCAGCATATATCAGATGCATCCGGAAAAAGATGCATTCCGGACACAAACCTTAAAGCTCTGTAATTTTGCAAGGCTCTGCCTGAAAATTACGCAAGACCCGTTTGGAAACAAAGGTCTCCAAACATATCTATTTTACAACATGAAAGCTTCTTAGTCTACTATAAAAAGCGAAAGTACATGAACTTTTCTTATGCCCGCGGCCTTGAGCACCGAGGCACAGCATTCCGCCGTAGCCCCGGTGGTAATCACGTCGTCCAGCAGCACGACCTCCTGGGGCAGCCGGCCGGCGGCAGAAAGCCTCCGCAGCAGGCCGGAGGGCTCATAGGCAGGAACGCTGCCGCCGCTCAGCCGCTCGCGGCGGTTCTTGCGCTTCTGCTGCTCCGCGCTCCGGCGGCTCAGCAGCCTGAGCACGCGATGGCCGTAGTGGAAAGCCAGGAAGCCGCACAGCTCCTCTATCTGATCCCAGCCCTCGCGGAACAGCTTGCCCGGACGCGGCGGCACGGGAACCACGGGGCAGCGGGCAGCGGAAATCAGGGGGAGCGCGTCCGCGGCCATAGCCGCAAAGAGCGGGGAGAACGAGCGTTCCTGCCGTATCTTCCACAGGTACAACAGCTCTTTTTTCCAGAGCCGGTATGTATGCAGGGGAAGCACGATGTCCGTGCTGCGGAGCACGGGGTCAGAGCGGCACGCGGTACAGCGGCCGGCCTCCCCCAGCAGGGGTTTCCCGCAGACGGCGCAGCGCCCCCTGCCCGGCGGCAGAAAATGCCGCAGATAGCGCGACGCGCAGCGCCCGCAAAGCGGCATCCGCCCCGTACAGGGCGCACCACAGCAGATGCAGCGCAGATCCGCAAAGGCAGCGGAGCAGGCCGTCCCTACAAAAGAGCGCATACACTCCTTTGCCTCAAAAAGGATTCTCCCGCACAAAGAAATGATTCCCATACCCTTTTTCTACGCGCAAAGATGCGTTTTGCGCAGAAACCGGCAGGACTTTCCACAGGAATCGCGTTGCCCGGCGGCACAAAGCGGCACACGCCCGGCTTTACGGGGAGCCACGGAAAGCGCCTACTCTTTTTTTTGGCGGCAGGAGCGCCTCAGTTCCCGGAAAGCTGGTGCTTCCAGCGCATGAGCGCCTGCAGCGCCGCTATCGGCGTCATCTCGTCCGGGCTGCAAGAAAGGATTTCGTCCAGCACCAGCTCCTCGTCGCTGAACAGCGCGCCGGTGAGCGACTGGGCGGCGGATTCGCCCGGCCTGCCCGTATCCTCCCGCACGGCGGTGGTCTCAGGCACAATCGGCCTGTCGGAGGCGTCCTGCTGTATGCGCGACAGGATTGCCTCCGCGCGGAGGATGACGGGAGCCGGTATCCCGGCAAGCCGGGCCACATGGATGCCGTAACTGTTCCCGCTGGCCCCCGCGCAGACCTTGCGGAGGAATACGATATCCGCGCCCTCCTCGCTGACCGCCATGCACAGCTTCTGCAGGGCCGGGTGCTCAAGGCGCGTCAGTTCATGGTAGTGGGTCGCAAAGAGCGTCTTGCAGCGGATGCTGTTCAGCAGGTGCTCGCTCACCGCCCATGCAATGGACAGCCCGTCCTCCGTGCTGGTTCCGCGCCCCACCTCGTCCATAATGACGAGGGATTTTTCCGTGGCGGAACGTAGAATCCGTGCGGTCTCCGTCATCTCCACAAGGAAGGTGGATTCCCCGCGGGCAAGGTTGTCGCTTGCCCCCACGCGGCAGAAAATACGGTCAACGATGCCAAGGCGTGCCGATGAGCACGGGACAAAGCTGCCGATTTGGGCAAGCAGCGCGATGAGCGCGTTCTGGCGCAGGAAGGTGCTCTTTCCGGCCATGTTCGGACCAGTAATCAGCGCAAAGAAAGGCCGCTGCTCGCCCTCCGCACCGGCAAGGAAAAGGTCGTTAGGGACAAATTCACCGCTCGGCAGGTGCTGCTCGACCACAGGATGCCTGCCCCCGCGCACCTCGAATTCCGGGCCGTCATCGACTTCGGGACGAACCCAGCCGTATTTCAGCGCCACCTGCGCAAGGGACGAGGTCACGTCCGCGTAGGCGATTTCCGCCGCCGCCTGCTGCAGGTAGGGCACATGCTGCTTGAGCGAGGAGCGGACCTCAAGGAAGAGATCCCGCTCAAGCTCAAGGATGCGCGAGCCAGACTCGTTCAGGCTCTGCTCAAGCTCCTGGAGCTTTTCCGTCGTAAAGCGCTCCGCGTTCACGAGCGCCCTTCGCATGATAAAGTGGGACGGCACATGGGCAAGCTTTCCCTTGCTTATCTCTATATAATAGCCCATGTTGCCGTTTTTGCGGATGCGCAGGTTCTGGATGCCGGTCGCGCGCCGCTCCTCTTCGGCATAGTCGTCCAGAACCTTGTTGAAATTGTCGTGCACATCGCGCCAGTGGTCAAGCTCCTGCGACCAGCCCGGCCGTATGACCCCCCCCTCGCTCAGGACGGTCGCCGGGTCGTCAAGGATGGCGCTGCCGATGAGCTCCACGATGCGGCGGGCAGGCTCCCCGTCAAGCGAGACGAAATCCATGCGCCCCAGCAGCTCCTGTGCCTCCAGCCAGCGCGAGAGGCTGTGCTGCAGCGCCTTCAGATCCTTGGCATGCGCCCTGTCCATGGCAATCCGCCCGGCGAGCCGTTCGATGTCGAGGATATCGTCCAGCCGGGCGCGGATGTTCTTCAGCAGCGCACGGTCGGCGGCAAAAAGCTCCACATGCTCCTGCCTGCTGCGGATAAGCGCTGCATCCCGCAGCGGAAAGACAAGCCATTCCCGCAGCATACGGATTCCCATCGCCGTGCACGTGCAGTTCAGGCAGCCCAGCAGGGAGAACGCCATGCCGCCGTCGCGGAGGTTCTCCGTAATCTCAAGGTTCTTGCGGGAAGAATCGTCGATGATGACATACTGGCTGTCCTCGTACACCGTGATGGCGCCCACGTGGGGAGAGGAGGCGTTCGTGGTCTTTGACAGGTAGTCCAGCAGGAAGCCCGCAGGCGCAAGTTCAGGGGATTCCCGCGTAAGAGAAAAAGAACGCAGGTTTGCCGTAGCAAAGTGGCGCGTCAGCCGCTCGTAGCCCGTGTCCAGCTGGAAATGCCAGTCCGGGTAGTAGGAGACCGACAGCCCGGCCGTAAGCTCAAGCGCCTGCTGCACGGCGGCGTCTTCCTTAAGGCTGACGGGCAGCAGCAGCTCGCGCGGCCTGCAGCGCCCCAGCTCCTTCGTGAAATTCTCGGCAAGCGAGGAGGCGGAGAAATGGGTCGCCCTGAATTCGCCCGTCGTCACGTCGATATACGCAAAGGCGAGCTGCCCGCGCACGACGCAGCAGGACGCAAGGAAATTATTGCCCCCGCCCTCAAGGTATTCGCTCTCAAGGGCTGTCCCGGGAGTTATAATCTCCATCACCTTCCGCTCGGTCAGGCCTTTTCCGTGCGCAATCTCCCCCACCTGCTCCGCGACGGCAATCTTCTTTCCCGCACGGAGCAGCCGCGCGATGTAAGCCTTTGCGGCATGGTGGGGAATCCCGCACATGGGGCGCTCCCCCCGGTGCGTCAGGGTAAGGTTCAGCAGCTTGGAGACCTCAAGGGCATCATCCCCGAACATCTCGTAGAAGTCCCCGAGGTGGAAAAAGAGCACCGTGCCGGGGTGCGCGTCCTTCAGTTTCTGGTACTGGACAAAAAGAGGCGTATCATCAGACATCTGGGACGGCGCCTACAGCCCCAGCTGGGAGATAACTTCATCCGTAATATCGACAGACGGACTATACCAGAGCACCGCATTTGCCTGCTGGAGGCTCAGGACAAGGCTGTAGCCCCCGGTCTCCGCAACCCGTTCAAGCGTCGCATACAGTTTTTTGTAGAACGCATCGTTGTTCTGCAGGGAATTTTTAAGGGACTCAAGCTCGGCGTTCTTTGCGCTCGTATACTCCGAAAGATACGAGGTCTTTTTCGTAATCTCCGCCTGAATACGCTCGGCCGAGGCATCGTCCCCGTTGCGCTGGAACTCAAGCTTCTGGTCGTGGAGGGTCTGCAATTCCTGCGTCAGGCTGTTTATCTCATTCTGGAATTCCTGCTTCTTGTTCTCGTAATTGCGGACGGGCGAAGAATTCCTGAAATGAGCCTGATAGACACGCGCGGTATCCACGACGGCAAATTTTGTAATCTGCTGCGCACCAAGCCCCATGCAGCATGCAAGCAGCAGCCCCAGCCAGACGGCAGCACATTTCTTCATATCCATAGCAACACTCCTGCAAGGCAGCCCGGCGGCAGCTCTGCCACAAGGCGCCCTCTGAACAGATACGGGAGCCCCGGAAGGGGATGTCCAATAAGTTCGTTTCGTAGTGGTTATTAAGCTTGTCGAAATGACCACTGCGCTATATATGGTGGTTTCGACAGGCTCAACCACCGCATTTTGAACTTTTTAGTCATCCCCCGGAAAAGTCCCCTGCGGGGATTTTTCCGGGGCCCTCATAAGCCGGCCTCAAAAGTCGTCCGACTTTTAAAGCAGCCCCAGATATATCCGGGAGGAAGAGAGGCGGCTCCTAAAGCACAAGACTTTTGAGACCCGCCCGATGTCTTCCGGACTTTTGAAACTAGCTCACACACACATACTCCCCCGATGAGCTTCAGCCGTTCCCTGCCTAGCGGTTCGGGCTCGACAGCGAGACCACCACATGCCAGGTGGAAAGCCAGTTGTTCAGCGCCTTCCCGTTGGCATCCTTCAAGGCGAGCGTATTGTCCTCAATCTTGAAGTTGCTCGCAAGGAAGAGGCGGATCGGGAACTGCTGCACGAGCAGGCTCAAGCCCGCCCCGTAGCTGAAATACCAGTCCTCGGTGTTGAAGAAGTCGCTGAAGCCCGTCACGCCCTCCCATTTTACCATGGACGCATCAAAGAAGGTATCCACCGCAAGGATATTCGGGAATACAGGGATGCGGAGCTCCACGGTATTGTTGAGCAGCATATTGCCGTTCCCCATCTTGCTGCCGGAAATCGTCCATCCGCGCCCATGGAATACACCGTCTATGTACAGCAGGCTGGAATTCTGTATCGCGGAGCCGAAGAAGGGGAACTGCATGCTCAAATCGGACTCCAGTTTAAGGATGAATTTAAGGTTGTAGTTGTCCGTGATGGGCGCGTCCATCAGGGTAAAGTATTGCTCCCCAAGCGTCTCGGAGCGGAGGAAGAATTCCGTCTCGCCGAATTTGGCGGGCAGGAAGCTTATGACGCCTTGGGGAACCAGACCGAACCACGTGAAGGTCTGCCGGGCGAACCAGCCCTTCGTCGGGTCAAAGTAATTGTCGCGACCGTCCATGGAGAAAGCGCCGACAAGGCTGTTCTTGGTGTTCCATGTATCGTGGTAGTCCACGATGTCGGCATCGGTCGGCGTGTAGACGGAATCATCGTACAACACGGTGATAAAGCTCGTAGAGAAGCCGCCGGTCAAGGACAGGATGGCGAAATCCGGTGTCCAGCGGCGGGTCAGGTAATCAGAGAAGGTGAGCTTGTGCTGCTCATACGGCATATAGAACGTATAGTTGTCCAGCGTCCCGTCCGCCAGCAGCGTATTGCGCAGCGTCGAGAGGCTTGAGTGCGAGTAGCCGAACGACATCTGGTTGCTGAGCGGCAGGCCGAAGGTCCAGTTCTGCCCGTAGCTGAGGGTCGCGGACTGCGTGGAGGAAGAAGCCTGAACCGAAGCCGACAGCGAGCGCCCCGTGCCGGCGATATTGGAGTCGGTCAGGTTGCCCTGCAACGCGATAGGAAATTCGTTCGCGGAGGTGATGCCGGTGAACACGAGGCCGGCAGTCACGCTGCGGGTTCCCTGCTCCACCACGTTGAACACGATGTCCTCAAGCCCGTCTTCCGAACCCGGCACCGGTTCCGGCACCACCTGCGAGAAGTAACGGAGGTTCAGCAGGTTGCGGTATGCCGTCATTATCTTTGTGTTGGAGAAGATATCGCCGGACTCAAAGGGTATCTCCCGCAGGATAACCTCGTCCTTCGTGCGGTCGTTCCCCTTGATGATGATGTTCTCGATGTGGCTGCGGCGCCCCTCCTGCACATATATATGGTAGCCGAAGGTCTTGTTCTCCGTGTCCTTCCGCGGCTGGGCGCCAAAGCGGGCGCTGATATAGCCGTTGTCATAGTACTTGCTCTGGGCGGCGGCATAGCCTTCCTGCAGCTTTGTCACGCTGAAGACGTCGCCAGGGCGCATCTTCGTGAGCGCCACAAGCTCCTGCGAGGAGAATATTTTGCAGCCTTCGTAGCTTATCCCGGAGAACGTGTACAGAGAGCCTTCCTCGATATAGTAGCGGATCATCATCTCCTGCCGCTCTTTCTTGGCATTATACTCGGACTCAATCTCCACGTTCACGATACGGGCGTCTATGTAGCCGTGATCCTGATAGTACAGCACGATGGCGGCCTTGTCCTGCTCAACCGTCGATTCCTGATAGTAGCCGCGCGCGATAAGGCTGTTCTGCTTGAGATTCAGCTTGCTTTTGAGCGTGCGGTCGGAGACAATCGTGTTGCCGGAGAAAGAAATCTCGCTGACGACGGACTTCCGCCCCTCCGATATGGAGAACACAATCTCGAAGCCTTCTTTATTCTGCTTTGCGGACGACGTGACGCTCGCCTCGGTAAAGCCCTGGCTGTGGTACAAATCAAGGATGGCCCGCTCGTCGGCAAGGCGCTTGGACTCGTCGTAGACGCTCTTCTCCTTGCTGGTCGTAATATTCTTCAGCTCCGACAGGCGCATCCTGTTGCGGCCGTCATAGCGGATCCGCGTGACGACGGGCAGCTCCACGACGGTCAGCTCTATCTTTACGGAATTATAATTCTCGTCCCCCGGCAGCGCCACCGGATCGACGTCCTCAAAAAAATTGAGGGCAAAGACGCGGTTCAGGAGGTCGGCAAAAAGCTCGTCCGTGAATTCCTTGCCGATAAAACGGTTCGTAACGGCCTCCACATCCGAACGCTTTATGTTCCTGAGCCCCCTGATTGTCACATCGCTGATGGGCTTGTTATAATACCAGTCAGCTCCTTGTCCATAAATCTGAAATAAAGCTGAAATTAAAAGCAACGCAAGAAGAAAAAGCTTTTTTACACGCATAGTTTTTTCCATACAGTCTTAAAATGTTATACTCCATGATAAAGTTACGGAAGCAGCAGAAACCAAATCAGGAACCTCTCCTTTCCGCAAAGACTTCAAGTCCGGCGCGAAATCAAAGCGAATGTTCGCGAACGGGGCGGCGAGCTCCAGACCCACTTCCGGATGGAAGACCAGACCGTTTATCGCGGAGCTGGTGTCACCGGCCGCAGACTCGTCATACGTCCATTGCAACAAAGCATCAGCATAAATCGAACTTCCGAAGTACTTACCTATATAAACACTTGTATTATCCAAATAGTTACCGATTGGATTCTTAGAATTGAATCCGGAACCAAGCCCTATCTTCAATGTATTCTGCAATACATTAAGGCGTACGGAAAATATATCAAAATTACACAAATCACGCAATGCATTTTCAAACTTTTTGAACAAGGTAATCTGCAGGCCATAATCGACGCCGGAGGCAAGGAGGCTGCCGGCATTCTTTGCGTCGCCGGTCACAATCTGCCCCAGCATGGCAAGAATCTCATTCTCAGAGCGGGCAGGCACAGAATAGATGTTCGGCGTGAACGAGGAAATCGGCTGGTGGCTGGTCGTCAGCACGATGGTGACGGAGATGCCGTCCGCGTCGCGCTCGCGGGTTTCGGCGCGTGCCGTCAGGAAGGGATCGAATTTCAGCTGGCTCTCGTTCAGCTCAAGACTTCCTTCCTTTATATAGAAGTTCCTGCTCAGGTAGGTGATGTAGCCGCCCTTGAACACGGCATTCCCGTTGATTGCCCACACGCCGCGGTCGGTATCCATGGAAATCTTTACCGGAGTCTCCGGCGACGCAAGCGCATGCAGGAACGGATTGATGACGATGCTCACCTTGCGCCCGATAAGGCAGTCCAGATCCAGCACCAGACCGGTGCTCTCAAGGAAGCGCTCCATCGCGCTGCCCTCGGAGGCATCCGCGGATTCCGCCGCGCTGCGGGGGCCGATGTTCATCAGGTTGTTCATGAACGAGAGCTCCGAGTCATGCGTCGCGACCGAGCCGTAGACCGTCAGCTGGCTGCCCGCGTAGCGGAAATTCGCGTCCGCGGTCACATAGCCGTCAATGCCGAACTTCGGCGTTATCACATTGACCTTGATGCCCCCGCTGTTGAGCGTCGCGATGGAGCCAGTCATGACATCCACGCTCCAGCGGTCAAGCACCAGCTTGCATCCTGCAGAAAACCTGCCGTCCTTGGCATAAAAGCGCGTGTCGGGAACCTCGATTTCGTTCTGATCCATGGTCACCAGCAGGTTTTTCGCCGTGATGTGCTCAGGGATAAGCCCCGGCAGCATAAAATCAAGGTCGCGCAGCAGCACGGAGCCGTCAAGCACCGGGTCGCTCGTCATTCCGCTAAAGACAATCTTGCCGGACAAGATACCCCGGTACACGGAGAACGCATCGGTGTTCACCATGTCAGAGAATCTGGAGAAATCGCAGTACAAGTCGCTCAGCGTCAGGTTCACCAGCTGGTTCTTTGAGAAGCCCGCGAGCTTTCCGTGCAGCGGCTGGGAGGCATCAACCACGGCAAGAATGCTCCCGTCCTTCAGCCCGTAGCTGCCGGACGCGCCCAGCCCCTCCGAGGCAAAATAGAGCGTGTCCCCCCGCCGCTGCAGCCCGGCATGCACAGGGATGCTGCCGTTGATAAGCCCGTCCGCCGTCACAGTGGAATCAAGCACAACATCAAAAGCGTCGGGGATGGATAGAATCTTCCTGTCCTCCGGCTGCGTGCCGGCTGGGAGGATTTTAACTTTTAAGGGAATATCAACGATTTTACGTGCGATAAAGGCAACCTTGACGCCCGCCGAGGCCTCCCCGGTGAACGACTTCAGGTCAAGGGCGGCCTTCACGTCGCCGACATGGATGCTTCCCCACTCTATGTTCAGCTCGGATATGGTCGCAGCGCCCTCCAGCAGCTCGGCCTTGCCGCTCGCTATCACCGGACGGGCGCCGGACTGCGCGGAGACATTCTGCACGCTGACGGAGATATAGGGGTTCTCCGCCGTGCCGCTGGCGGTCAGTGTGCCGGTAAACGTGTCGTCCGCATACTGGTGCTTGAGCAGGCGCGACATGGGGAAGGAATGGATGTCCAGCTGCGCCGTGAAGTAGCAGTCCTTCTCCAGATGCTCGCGCGTCAGCGGCGCATGCAGCGGGTTGGTAAAGCCGCCCTCAAGGGAAAAGCGCTCGCCGCTCAGCTCGTTGCCGCCCTTCAGCAGCAGCGTCACGGAATCGAATATGCCGCCGTTCACGTTCCACAGGACGTAGCCGTCCCCGGCAAGCGTAGAATTGCGGTCGCTGTACAGGACGGTGTCCATGATAAAGCCCGTATTGCTCACCGTGCCCATCACGGAAAGGCGGGGCTCAATACCGATACGCCCCTTCAGCAGCTCGCACTGGAGGCTGCTGATGTCAAAGCGGTAGTCAGAGAGATTCTGGAAGTCAAACGCGGTCTCAAGCGACAGCGACAGCTCGTAGGGCTCAAAGGCAAGGGGAAGAGAGCTGAATTTCGCGTTCCCTTTAAAGCCTTTCTCAAGGTTGACAAGAACATCGAGGCCATACGAGCCCGTCACCGTCAGCCAGCGGCCCGCGGTATATGCCCCGTTGAGCTGGTAGGGGACACCGTTCACCGAGCAATCGGCATTGAACGCGGCCTGCCGGTCTTCGGGCGAAAGCTCGGCGTCAAAGGCCGCCTGCACATCCAGCTTGTTGTACAGCAGGCGACAGTCGTTCACGATAAGGAAGCTGTCGCTGCCGGAAAATGACAGCGCGAGCGACTGGCGCTCCTCGGCAGGATTCGCGAAGCGCGCGGAAGGAACCTGGAAGGTAAAATGATTGAAATCAGTTGAAAATGAAAACACATCATCGGTGACATAGCGGGACAGGAGCTCCAGCTTGGAGCGTATTTTTTCCTGCAGCGGCGCCTTTACAAAAAAAGCGGCGGCGCGGGCAGCGGAGTCAAGAAAAAGACTATCCACGGAAGCCTTTGCGCTCAGCGTACGGGCGGCGCCCGGCATAAATTCCCCGGAGGCGCGCACTACGGCGCTCTTCCCGTAGGACTGGTGTGACGCATCGGAAAAGGACAGCGTAAAGGGCATCGGCTTTCTGAAGGGATCGACCGACGCCTCCACCCCCAGCAGCCGCTCGCCGCCCAGGTTCAGTTCCGGCAAAAAAGCGCGGACGGAGCCGTTCTCGGAGACGACGCGGGCGTCAAAGACAAGAGAATTCCCGTTGGGGAGCAGGAAATGCGCCACGTGCAGCGAGGCTTCCGGCCTGCGCCCCGGAATATCGTAGGTGCCGGAAAGGGTCGCGGCGAGCATTTTTCCCCGCGCCGCCAGGGAGCTGACAGAAACGAGGCGCTCTGTCCCGCTGGCAGCAAAGCTGATGTCCTCGCCGCCGTCGATGATGCTTGCCGGAACAAGGATGCCGCCCTCCCCCTGCCAGCGGAATTCCTTTGTCCTGCTGCTGCCAGCGATACTCCCCGACAGCGAGACGCTCAGCTCGGCAGCCTTGCGCAGCAGATTGTTGTCCAGCGGCACCTGCACGGCAGAGAATACCCGCAGGCCATCTGTCTGGACATCGGCGGCAAAGTCACCGGAGGATGGCTTGTACATGGCAGAAAGCGTATACGGCAAAGCCCGCTGCGTGGAGCGTGCCACCAGGCAGCCCCCGTCATAGCGGACAAGGAACTGGGTGCGCTGCAGGGAATACGTGGCCTTCGGCAGCTGGTCGAGCGACAGGATAAGGGAGCTGCCCTCAATGCCAGACAGCAGCTTTCCCCCAAAGGCAAGCCGGACGCCAAAGACCTTGCCGGAAGACAGCGGCATCAGCTCAAGCGAGCCGGAGCTTGCGGTAAAGGCAACCGCATCGCGGTTCTCCTCCTTCAGCTGCAGCTTGCGCACCAGCACGGCTATCCGCCGTTTTCCGTCCGCATAGCGTATCCTGATATTGCGCACCTGCACGTCAAAGGGCAGCAAAAAGAGCGGGATAGTCTTGCCGTCCACGCTCAGCTGCTCCCCCCCGGCAGCATCTGGTACGCGGCCTCCCGCAGCCCCTTCCGTCGCGGCGCCTGCTGCCCGCCGCCGTTCCGTAAACGCCCGGATTTTCTGCATGACCGCAAGGCACTTCTCCTTGTCCGCGTCAAAGGTCACGTCGGTGATGACCAGCTTGGTAAAGGCGTTGTCAAAATCCTTCCTTAACAGGCGGAAAATATTATAGCGGAACACAGCCTTGCGGATAGTCAGCAGCGGCTCCTGCGTTCCGGCATCGGAGACGACAATGGTATTGACGCGGATGCCGGACAGGAACGAAGGCGACAGCGACTTGTAGGAGACCGTCAGGCCGGTGGCGTCGGCCAGCTCCCGCACATACCTGTCCTCCACGTCGTGCATGAGCTTGTCAACAGCCGTATAGACCGGGCGCATGAACCAGACGCTTGCGGTCAGGATAATGAGGAACATAAAAAATCCCGCAACAGTTTTGACAAGTTTTGATTTCATTACGCCGTAAATTAAGAAGAGGGGGGTCTTTGCCCGCACCCCCTATATTACCAAAAATAAACAAAAAATAGAAGGGTTTCATGATTTTGCGAAATTTTATTGTTTTTGAAGGAATTGACGGTTCGGGAACCTCCACCCAGCTTACGCTGCTCAGAAAGCGGCAGGGAACCGGGCGCTTTCTCTTTACGGCGGAACCAAGCTCCGCTGCCACCGGCACATTTCTCCGGCAGATGCTGCGCGGCGACGTCCCCGTCAGCAACGAGACCGCGGCCTATCTCTTTGCGGCCGACAGAAACGAGCACGTGAACGGAAGCCTCGTGACGGACGGCGACCGACATCTCATAACAGGCATCAGGGAAGCCTGCGCACAAGGGCACACGGTAGTAAGCGACCGCTATCTCTTTTCCAGCCTCGCCTACCAGAGCATCGGCTGCAACCCGGAGCTTCCCCGCAGGCTCAACAGCGCATTCCCCCTCCCCTCGCTGCTCTTCTACTTTGCTATTGCGCCGGAAACCGCGCTCGCCCGCATACAGGGACGCGGCGTGCAGGAAATCTACGAGAAGCAGCCCTTCCTTGAGCGGACGGTGCAGGAATACCGGCGCGCAATCGGGGAATTCGCCGGGAGCGGCATGAAGACCATAGAGCTTGACGCGACCCGTTCCATCGAAGAGACCGCTGCTATTATATGGAAGGAAATCGAAGCCCGGCAGGCCGAGCCTGCGCCGCAGCCCGGCACGGAATGCTGAGGGGCACCAGCCAACATCTCCTCCGCCGAGCCGGTCTCAAACGGCCATGCAGGCTTTTGAGAGCGGCTCCCTCATTTTTTTCAGCCCGACTGCCGATAATGAGAGGGTGAACAAGGCTTTTTTCAAAAAGGCAGGGCGGCTGCTCGTGCTTGCATGCGCGCTGGCATTCTGCGCCCCGCAGCACGCGGACGCCTACGTCTGCAAATATAAGGAAGATTTCTACAAGCTTTACCACGTGCACTACGCCCAGTACCCCGACGACTGCATCGAGAACATCTACTGGCTGGAGCAGGCGGTCAAGGCCGATTTCGCCAACCCGCTCTATGCGATGTCCAAAGTGGAGACAAAGCCGCAGTGGGAAAAATACCGCTATCTTTTTCAGATGCATTTAAACCTGAAACTCATCGAGCAGCACCTGCGGCTCGGCAGGATATACGACAAGCAGGCCGCGTATTTCTACGATGCCCCGTGGAAGGACGAATACCTGCGCAATCTGGAGAAGGCGAAATCCTGCTACGAGGCAGGATTCTACTACTGGCGGGAGGCAAAGCTCTGGGCAGAGAAGGCAAACGTATCGCAGTTCAATTTCCTCTATATAACTGACCAGCAGAACTGGGAGGATGAGCGCGAGCGCGTATGCACCGGAGAGCTTGACTACCAGAAAACGCTTGAGCGGGAGCTTTCCCGCGTGGAAAAAGTTATCGCCGACCTCGTTGCAATGAAAGACAAAACATATTAGAATAGCGGCATGGAACACACAGCAGTCAGCTCATCTTTCACGCTCAGCTTTCCTGAGGATTCCGGTTTTTCAGGCACAGGCATTATATGCTATCAGGGAACGCCTGCCCCGGACGCGCTCTTTGCGCAGGGCAGCGATACGCCCCGGCTCTTCGTCACGGACAGCACCGTTGTCTCACTCCCCTGCATGCGACAGCTTGTAGCCCGCTGCAAGGCAGCCGGCTCAAAGGATATTCTCGTCGTGCTCGGCTCAGGCGAAAGCTGCAAGACAATAGACAGCGTGCTGCAGATTGTGCGGACTGCACTGGAGCATAACCTCAACAGGAACGCGCTCTTCGTAGGAATCGGGGGCGGCGTCATCTGCGACATGACAGCCTTCGCCGCGTCCATATTCAAGCGGGGCGTCCAGTGTGAGCTGGTGCCCACGACGCTGCTTGCCGACGTTGACGCTGCCATCGGCGGCAAAACCGGCTGCGATTTCGAGAGCTACAAGAACATGATAGGGACATTCTATCCCGCGCGGAACGTGCACATCTGGAGCGACTTCGTGCTTTCCCTGCCGGAACGGGAATTCCTCTCCGGGCTTGCGGAGGCAATAAAGACCGCGCTGCTCTTCTCGGAAGAGCTCTGCGCCCTCCTCCGCGACAACAAGGATGCCGTGCGCAGCAGGGACAGCGCGGTGCTCGCCCGCATCATCGGCACCTGCGCGGAGGCAAAGGCCAAGGTCGTGCACAAAGATTTGCGGGAGCATGGGGAGCGCGCATTCCTCAACCTCGGCCACACCTTCGGGCATGCGCTGGAATCAGTGGCCGGGCTCGGCACCGTGACGCACGGGGAAGGCGTCGCATGGGGCATGGCTAGGGCAGCGGCACTCTCCGCGCGGCTCGGCATCTGCCCGGAAAGCTACGCGGCAGAGGTGCAGGAGCTGCTTGATTCCTACGCTTATGACACAGCCCCCGTACCAAGGGCGCTTGCCGGGCAGCAGGACGCAGAGGAACGCCTGCTGAATGCCATGCGCAAGGACAAGAAGAACCTGTCCGCCAGCGGCATACGCGTCATAGTGCAGCAAGGCTACTGCAAGACGCTCATCAGGGAAACGGACGAATCAGACATACGCGCAGTGCTCAGGGCATAAGAGGCAGGCATGCTTTCCTACGAACATTATTTTGACTGGGCTGCGACGGCTCCCGGAGACGAAGACATACTGAAAGAGGCGCTCGCCGTCTCTATCGAGCACTGGGGCAACCCCTCCAGCATCCATGCCGCCGGCTGCGACGCCAAAAAGGCGCTGGAAGCAGCCCGCAGCCGCGCAGCCGCAGCGCTGGGAGTCCCCGCAGAAAAGCTCTGCTTTACGTCAGGCGGCACAGAAAGCGACCACATCCCGCTGCTGTCGGTGCTCTCACGCCCACAGAAGGGCAGCATCCTGCTGAGCGCCATCGAGCACCCGGCCATGCGCGAGATGGCAAAGATGATTGGTAGCTGCGGCTGGAAAGTCATCACCGTCAATCCCGGCAAAGACGGCTTTGTATCCGCAGAAGCCATCGTCTCGCAGCTGCAGGACGATACGGCCTTTGTCAGCATCATGGCCGTGAACAACGAGACTGGCGCAGTGCAGCCGGTCTACGACATCGCGGACGCGCTCTGCCGGGCGACGCAGGGCAAACGGCGCCCCTTCTTCCACGTTGACTGCGTGCAGGCGGCAGGAAAAATCCCCCTTGACCTGACGCACAGCGGCATCGACTCCGCGGCATTCAGCGCCCACAAAATCCGTGGCCCCCGCGGAATCGGACTGCTCTACCTCTCGCGGAACCTCACCTCGTTCCTCAGGGGCGGCGGACAGGAAAAGAACATCCGGAGCGGCACCGAGAACCTCTTCGGTGCCACCGCATGTGCTGCCTGCCTTGAAAAATACTACATCTCCAGCAGGAATCCCCGCGCGCAGGAACGCTTTGCCGCACAGCAGCGCTACACGGCAGATTTCATCGCCGGGCTCAAGGAGACGCCGGGCTGCGTGCTCCTCCCCCATTGCCGGGGCGAAGGGAATGCCGGATATGACGGCCGATTCTCACCATGGGTCGTGCAGGCGGCATTCCCCGGCATCCCCGGACAGGTAATGGAACGCGCGCTCAGCTCCGAAGGCTACTATATATCCACCGGCAGCGCATGCTCGGCCGGCAAGCAGTCCCGCCCCATCCTTGACAGCATGGGCATCAGCGCCAAAGAAAAAGAGAGCGCCGTCAGGTTCAGCTTTGGCGACAGCACCACCGAGCAGGCCATGCACGAGCTCCTCGCAGCCGTCCGCAAAGTCGCCGGAACCTTCCGGCATTAGGCAGCAAAAGCCGCCCGCACCATCACGAAAGCTTTCGGGCTGCACAGCCCGGGAGCCGCTCCCCCTATGGCCGGGAGCCCCTGGTGGCAAGCGACTGCATTATCTTCAGCAGCGCAGATTTATCATCTTCAGGAATAGCGTCAAGCAAGGAAAGGAAGCGTATCGTATCGTTCGGAAGCACCTCCGCCGGACAGGCCATGCCGAGCAGTTTCTCCACAGTCGTATTCAGAGACTGGGCAATACGGCATGCATAATCAGCAGGAGGCATGGAGGAGCGGGCATTGAGATAGTTTTCTATCGACCTTTTTGATATGCCTGTCATGTAAGCCAGCTCCTTCACTGTTATATCTTCATATTTCAGCAAATTCTTCAGGTTTTCCTTAAAAGTGCTTCCCATGACTAGATAATACTTCAATTGAAGTACAAACCTCTTGCAACAACTCAATTAGAGTGTTATAATACCAACATAACACTTCAATTGAAGTGTTGTATCCACGGGAGATTTTGCAGA
Organism: Treponema sp. UBA4319; assembly: GCA_002393865.1. Classification (GTDB taxonomy): domain Bacteria; phylum Spirochaetota; class Spirochaetia; order Treponematales; family Treponemataceae; genus Treponema_D. Next base: position 35,546 of record DGUD01000212.1, on the reverse strand, counting down.
TGACTATCATTGCCCTTATAACACTCTGGTACCCGGATTCAGGCACCGTAGAAAACATCCGGAGCATCGCACGGCAAGTCTCAATGGCAATCCTCATCGACAATACCCCGGCAAAGGACAACGCCGCCCTGTTCTCCGGCATTTCAGGCCTCAGATATTCCCCGAACAGGAAAAACCTCGGTCTCTCGGCGGCGTTCAACCGGCATCTCCATTCCCCGGAATGCACGGCAAGCGATTTCCTGATTTTCTTCGATCAGGACACACGTATAGGAAACGAACACGTGGCAACGCTTGTAAAGGATTTTGAGATGCTTGAGCATACGCACAGGGTAGGATGCCTCGGCCCGGTCTTCTTTGACACAAACAGCGGGCTTCTCTGCGGACTATGGGACGGCAGCAAAGAGGTCGGGCACAACTGCTTTACCGTACCGGCAACAATCACATCGTCCTCGCTGACCCGTTACAAAACGCTTCAGGCGGTCGGCTTCTGGAACGAGCGGATTTTTCTTGATTATGCGGATCTGGATTTAGGCTGGAGGCTGCTGCGGGCCGGCTTTGAGAATTTCGTCAGCAGGAACGCCCGGATGCAGCATCGCTTAGGGAAAGGCTCCGTGCCGTTCTACTACGCGCTAAAAAACAAACGGATGCAGATTACCTACCACAGCCCTGTACGCCTGTATTACCAGCTGCGGGAGGTGGTAAAGCTCCTGCGGGCATCGTATGTACCGCTCCAGGGCAAAATCATCCTCATAAAAGAGTCTGTAAGCCGCCTGCTGGCAAGGCTCCTATACCTGAACGAGAAAGGACAAAGCCTCTGCTACTGGTGCAGAGGTCTGTTTGACGGCCTGCGTAACGTAAATGGGGCTTTGCAAGAATAGAGGGGAGCTGCGGTATGAATTATAAGATAATCAATTTTGACGTCCATGGAGACTCAAGGGGCAAGCTCGTAGCCCTCCAGAATCTCAAGGAGATACCTTTCGAGATAAAACGCATCTATTATATATACGACACGCTCCCCGGTGAATCACGGGGCTTCCATGCCCACAAAGAGCTTGAGCAGATAATCATCGCCATGGACGGGGCATGCACAGTTGTCCTTGATGACGGAACAAGGCGTCAAAAGGTTGTCCTGAACCGCCCGGACATGGGACTCTACATAGGCAAATGCATGTGGCGCGAGATGCACGACTTTTCCTACGGCTGCAAGCTCGTAGTGCTCGCCAGCGGCTATTACGACGAGAAAGAGTATATCAGGAATTATGAGGAATTTTTGAAAGAACTTGAATATTAAAGAATCAAAGAGGTGTATTATGGTTTTGGAAGAGCCTATTAAGGGCAGATATGTTTCTTTAGTTTCCGTCTTGCCCGATAATGCAGGAATTATTCTGAATATGCGCTCAAACAAGGACAAGGCGAAATTCCTCCATCCTGTTGATAATATCTTGGAAAAACAAAAATCTTGGATACAAGCTCAGAACTGCCGTGAAGGAGATTTTCTTTTCTTTATTCGAACTAAAGCAGGTCGTTTTATAGGAACATGCGGTGTTTATGAGATTGATAATAATAAAGGTCATATAGGCAGACTTATCAGCTATGGAAGTGCTTTAGAAACTTTCGAGGCTTATTATCTCCTCATCAACTTTTGTTTTGAAAATTTGAATCTTCTGCAACTCTGGGGCGATACGGACATAAACAATAAGTCCGCCTATAATTTTACCAAACAATTTGGTTTTTCGTATACTTCCCCTGTAAAAGATGCAGATTTGGGAAGGATGGTGTGTATCTGTAATCTGGATAAAGAAATGTTCAACAACAGCAATATCAGAAAGCTGATTTATAGAGGGGAATGAAACAAATGGATAATTTGTTAAACCTTGACATAGTAGAGATTCAGCAGTATCAGCAAAACCGATACCCGCTTTTGTTCATAGACTTCGTGGACGAAGCGATACCTGGAAAATACGCAAAGGGATACAAGAACTTTTCCTTCAACGAATGGTTCTTTCCCGCGCACTTTGCGGATGAACCGAATGTCCCGGGATTCGTGCAGGTGGAGATGCTGACACAGATGTTTTTGATGACTTTCCTGACACTTCCAGACAACAAGGGAAGAAAGACAAGTTTCGTGAACATACACAATGCACAGTTCAAGAAGAAGATTGTACCAGGCGACCGTGTTGACATAGAAAGCACTCTCGCTTTTTACAGTCGGGGTGTTGCAAAGGGGAAGTCCGTTGGAACAAGAAACGGAGAATTCGTCTGTTCTCTTGAATTGACGGTGGCAATCCCTGATGTATTGAATCACTTCAAGCCTCTGCAAAAGTAGTTAGAATGAGAGTGGCAGATTATGTAATGCAGGAGTTGATAAAAAAAGGCATAGAAGATGTCTTTGTAATTACAGGACGTGGAATCCTTTTTTTAACTGACGCTCTTGCGAAGAATAAAAACTTATCTTCTCTTTCCATGCACAATGAGCAGGCACTGTCTTATGCTGCTTATTCCTATGCAAAGACGCGCGAGGGCTATGGGGTCGCTCTTGTTTCCACTGGATGTGCCTCAACAAACTGCATTACAGGTGTTCTCAACGCATGGCAGGAGCATGTGCCCGTTTTGTTCATCTCTGGCAATAATCCGTTAAGTGAAAATACCGCATATACAAAAATTCCCGTCAGATCCTATGGTTCTCAGGAGGCGAACATAATTCCTATTGTCAGTTCCATCACCAAATATGCTGTCATGCTTACTGATGCAAGAAAGATTGCATATGAACTTGAAAAAGCATTTTATCTTGCTGACGAAGGCATTAAAGGTCCCGTCTGGATTGACATTCCGCTTGACATACAGGATAAACGCATTGAGGAAGATTCGCTGGAGCATTTCGCAGTGCCGGAAGCAGAAGGCCTGCTACCACAGTCGGAGGACATTGCGTATATACGCGAAAGTCTTTCTATTTCAAAACGCCCTCTCATCCTTATTGGAAATGGTGTGGTCTCAATGGATGCAAAAAATGAGCTTCTTCGATTCATAGAGAAAAACAATATCCCTGTTGTCTATTCACCGTCTGCTGTCAACGTTTACCCTTCCTCCTTACGCCTTTCGATTGGTTGTGTAAGCAGTCTGGGCGGTTCCCGTGAGGGAAATTTCTGCGTACAGAATGCCGATTTGCTCATTGTGCTTGGCTGCCAGATGCCTTCCATGCTGACTGGTGGAGAGTATGACAAATTCGCTCATTCTGCAAAGAAGATTCTTGTAGATATTGATGAGAATGAGCCAAAGAAAGGAAATATACAGTACGAAAAAATCATCCATGCCGATGTAAAAAAGCTTCTCTCATTGCTGAACGAATTGGAATTGAAAAATACTTCTGCTGAATGGGTGAGCAAATGTCTGCACTGGAAGAACACACTTTCGCTGGCAAGGAAACACGCTGATAATTCTGCGGCAGTTGATTTATATAATCTCGCAGATTGCCTTTCCCGGAGTCTAAAAGATAAGTCTGTTATCATAACTGATGCAGGCTTTGAGGAGCTGATTATTCCATCAAATACCCGGTTTAATGAGACGCATACCTGCATACATCCGTTTATGCAAGGGACAATGGGATTTTCTCTCCCTGCTGCTATTGGCTCTGCGGTTGCGTCAAAAAACAAAAGACCTGTCATTGCCGTGATTGGAGACGGCTCAATGATGATGAACCTTCAGGAATTGCAGACAATTGTTTTCAACAAAATTCCTACAAAAATAATAGTTGTGAACAACAATGTCTATGCGGTCATCCGTAAGCGACAGAAAGACTTATTCAGAACCCGGACAATTGGAACAGATTCTTCAAATGGCGTGAGTACTCCTGACTGGAAAAAGGTTGCGGATTGTTTTGGCTTGCAGTATCTAAAGATTGAAAACGCCGGCCAGCTTTTTGTAGGGCTTAAAAAACTCATGGATATGGAAGGTCCTGTTTTGTGTGAGGTCATTGCCATGGAAGATCAACCGTATCTGCATACATCAATCGCAAGGAATGAAAAAGGGGCGTTTGAACGTCGTCCAATGGAAGACCAAGCCCCATTTTTGGAAAGGGCGGTATTCGAAAGCGAAATGTTGCCCGAGGCAAAAGTATAGGAGCTTGTCATGGCAAGAATAAAACTGAATGACGGAAGAATAATCGAGGATTTCTCAAAACCGTATTTCATTGCGGAAGTAAATTCAAGCCACAACGGAAGTCTTGAGACCGCAAAGAAAATGATTCTTAAGGCGGCGGAAACAGGCGCAGACTGCGTAAAATTCCAGTCATGGTCGGCTGAAAGCCTGTACTCAAAGACCTATTACGATGCGAACCCCATTTCAAAGCGCATTGTGAACAAATTCGCTTTTTCAGAAGAACAGTTCCTTGAAATTATTGACTTTTGCAAAAATACAGGAATAGCCTTTGCCTCAACGCCGTATTCAGAAAGAGAAGTTGATTTTCTTCTGGAAAAAGGCAGGGTTCCGTTCATAAAGATTGCGAGCATGGACATAAACAATTATCCTTTTCTAGAATATATCGCAAGAAAAGACACCGCTATAATTCTTTCGACGGGCATGAGCACTTACGAAGAGGTCGAGAAAGCCGTTTCCATTATCATCGGGGCAGGGAACAGGAGGCTTGCCCTGCTGCATTGCATTTCCCTGTATCCTGTTGATTATGATGATATAAATCTGAATAACATCACATGTTTCAGAAAATCATATCCCGATTTTCCTATCGGTTTCTCAGACCACTCGATTGGATTTGAGATTCCCTGCGCAGCGACTGCATTAGGCTCATGTGTGATTGAAAAGCATTTCACACTTGACAAATCGAAAATCGGCATGGACAACCAGATGGCGACAGAGCCTGATGATTTCAAGAAGATGATAGAATGCTGCGGCAATGTCGCACTTGCACTTGGTTCTACAGAAAGAATTGTGTCTAATAAAGAAAAAGAGATGCTTTTGAAAATGAGGCGCAGCGTCGTCGCAAAGCAAGATCTGCCAATCGGCACGGTTCTCTCTCGTTCAGATTTTAACTACAAACGTCCAGGAGATGGAATAAGCCCTGCCGATGCAGACAAACTTGTCAATAAGAGACTGAACAAGGATATAAAAGCGGATTATTTTATCCGCAGAGAAGATATTGAATAGTCTGCAAGAGGATAACTATAACACATTTGGAGGAATCTATGACTGAATTTTCAAATACAATAAAATATACCATAACAGCAAATGTTCCCGGAAGTTTGTGTAATTTGAGATGTGAGTATTGTTATGTGTCAAATTGTTATGATGAAGAAAATGAGCATCATATAAAAAAATCAGAGTACTCATATTCTTTAGAAACAATGTTAAAAGCATTTTCCCCTCAAAGGCTGGGAGGAATTGCTGCAATTGCCTTAGTAGGGTCTGGAGAAACATTATGGGATAAAATTATTGTTGATTTTGCTCATGGTTTATTAGCTCAAGGACATTTTGTTACGATTGTCACGAACATGACTTTGAATAATCGTATTGATGAACTGCTTGATTTTCCTTCCGAGCATTTAAGTCGTCTTATGCTAAAAGGTTCATTGCATTGGAATGAGTTAAAAAGACTCAATAAAGTTGATGATTATTTCAATAATATGACCAAGGCAATCAAGAAAGGCTGTAGCGCACATCCGTCTCTTGCTATAGGAGATTGTTATGTTGAGCATCTTGATGAAATAATAGATACGTCAATTAGAAAACTTGGTGTTCCGCCTCATTGTACTCCAGTACTTGTTTATAATGAGAAAAAGGATATGACTAGAAATGGCTGGGTACAAACATCACCAAAATGTGATAGAGCCTTTATTGATAAAATCGATGGTATGTTTAAATCAAAGGTTTTCGATTTATGTGCTAAGTGGGTTGATATTGATCCTAAAAAGGTTTTTTGCTATGCGGGAAAATGGTCATTTTGTGTAAATATAGGAAACGGAAATCTATATAAATGTCATTCATGTCCTTCTGAAGCAAATTTTTTTGAAAACATTGACAAAATGCCGAACTTAGAAGCAATTGGAACTAATTGCCAATTGGCTACTTGTTCATTGCAATATGATTTTATTGCCCAAGGACTTATTCCTAAAGAAGATGAAAAACAGACAACATTTGCAAACTTAATGATAAGCAATCACGAATGCTTGTTTAATGATAAATTTAAGAAAATGTTTGATTTTAAATATTATCGCATATATAACAAATATACATGGTTGCAAGAAAAGAAAGTTTCTAGAATTGTAAAGAGGCAATACGATTTGTTAAAAGGTGAAATGCCAGCTCCTAGTATGATTAAAAAAATATACAATCATTTTTCTGTTTCTCTAAAAAGAATAGTAAAAACAATATTGAAGAAAAAGTAAAATATAAGGGAAATCTTTATGAGTACAAATTTAGTTTCTGTTTTAATGCCTGTTTTCAATCATGAAAAATTTGTGATAGAGGCAATATTGTCGGTAATAAACCAAACGTATGAAAATATTGAATTAATAATAATTGATGATGGGTCTTCTGACAATTCTTGGGAAAAAGTGCAAAGTCTAAGATTAAGATGCGAGAAACGGTTTAAAAATTGTGTTATTAAACGCCAAAGCAATATAGGAACAGCCATGACTAACTCAAGGTTAAGAAGTCTGGCAAAAGGAGATTTTCTTTATTTTCTTGCTTCAGATGATGTTTTGCAAAAAGAAGCAATTGAAATTCAAATGTCATTTTTATCTAATAATCCTGATTATATTTATGTAGTTGGGGATAATAGTTTTATTGATACCAATTCAAAAAAATGCTGTGTAGACGAACATAAATGCCTTGAGAATGAGTCCTCTTTTTTCTCATTCAACACTTACTGTGAATATGCATTGATGGCGAGACTACTACAGGAAGGAAAAAAAATAAAAGGTCGGGAAGATTATAGAAAATTAGATTACATTGAATATGACGATATGATGTATGGACATTTTTTACCTATCGGAGGTCTGATAAAGGCGGAAGTTATGGAAAAGATTACACCATATAGTGTAAATACTCCGCTAGAAGATTCTTACTTAATGTGTCAATTACTTAAAATCGGAAAAGCAAAAGTATTAGATAAAGTAACTTATTTCTATCGAATTCATGAAACTAATACTGCGAGGAATACAAATCGATTGAATCTTATGAATCAAGTTACATGGTTTTATGAAATGTATCTACTTGATACTAAGTTTCCTGTTTATAAAAGATGCCTTGAGAAATGTTCTCCATACATGGAAGAAATTAAGCAAATATGGAATAATGCAAAATCATCCCCCTATTGGGATGAATCTTTTTACAGAAATCGATATCCAGAAATCATAGAAGCAGGCTACATACCTCTGGTGCATTATTTGTCTTACGGAATACGAGAGGGCGGAAAGAAATATATACCAAGCAAGTATTTTGATAACTTTTTTCGAAGACCTGAGAAATATGAAAACCCTTTACTGCCTCAGCCTTGGTACAGAAAGACTTTTCCATATCTGTTTCTTCGAAAAATGTATAGACTTAGTATCAAGCGTATAGTAAGAATGATTCTTGCGTATACGAATAAAAATTCTGACATAGGAGCTTTTATATGACAAACATCGAAAAGTACACGAAGGTATTTACAGAATCATTTAATGTAAGCACGGATGAGGCCGCAAAACTTAAGTATCAGGACATTCCCGCATGGGATTCCGTAGGGCACATGGGTTTGGTCGCGGCAGTTGAAGGGGCTTTTGACATCATGATGGAAGCTGATGACATTATTGACTTCAGTTCTTTTGAGAAAGGCAAGGAGATTCTTTCAACAAAATACAACATCACCTTTTAATGGTTAGATATAGTTACAGGAAGCAGCCCATGTGGAACTTAGACAAATATAAAGATAACATAGCCGTTATCACCGAGTCTGGCGATAAAATTACCTATGCAGACATTTCTCTGCATTGCACGGAACTCACGGCAAACATTCCTTCCCACAGCCTCGTGTTCAATCTGTGCAGGAATGAAATCGGCTCGCTCGTCGGCTATGCCGGTTTCCTTAATGCAAAAATCGTTCCTCTCATGCTTAAAAGCGATTTGGATGACGAACTTTTGCAGAGCCTCATCAAGACCTATAAGCCAGACTTTCTTTATCTACCCAGCGACATGAAGGAGCGTTTTTCAGGCTGTCCACTCGTCTATGAGAAACTGAATTATACGCTCTTAAAGACAGTGTATGACAAAGCTTATCCGCTTAATGACGACCTCGCTCTTTTGCTCACCACAAGCGGCTCGACAGGAAGCCCCAAACTCGTGCGGCAGAGTTACAGAAATATCGAGGCCAATACAAAATCAATCCTAGAGTATCTTGCTCTAACGGAAACTGAGCGAGCAATCACCACACTCCCGATGAACTATACCTACGGAATTTCCATCATAAATACCCATCTACAGGTAGGGGCATCCTTGATTCTGACAAAAAAAAGTCCTATGCAAAAGGAATTCTGGCGGCAACTCAAGGAATATGGTGCGACATCGTTCGGAGGCGTTCCTTACATCTACGAGATGCTGAACCGCCTGAGCTTTGAGCGAATGAATCTGCCATCCCTGCGCTATATTACGCAGGCAGGCGGGAAACTTTCTCCTGAGCTGCATGAGAAATTCGCGCACTGGGCGATAAGCACAGGGAAAAAATTTATCGTCATGTACGGGCAGACCGAGGCAACCGCAAGAATGTCATACCTTCCTGCGGAAAGATCGTTAGAAAAATACGGCAGCATAGGAATCGCCATTCCCGGCGGAAAGTTCACCTTGATTGACGTAGACAGGAATGATATTACACAACCTGACACAGTTGGCGAGCTTGTATATGAAGGACCAAATGTAACTCTCGGTTACGCAGAGTGTGGCGAAGACCTTTCTAAAGGTGATGAGAGGTACGGTTGTCTAGAGACCGGCGACATGGCAAAGTTTGACCGGGACGGATTTTTTTACATCGTCGGCAGAAAAAAAAGGTTCCTCAAGATTTTTGGCAACCGCGTGAACCTTGACGAGACTGAACACATACTTAAAACTGCATTTATGGGCTGCGATTTCGCCTGCACTGGCATTGACGACAAGATGACCGTGTTCATAACAGACGAAAACAAAAAGGATGCAGTGATTAAGTTTCTTGCTGAAAAGCTCCGGCTCAATGTACTCGCATTCAATATCAATTATATAGAGGTGATTCCTCGAAACGAATCAGGCAAGGTACTTTACAAAGACTTGCCTTCAGCATGAGAGGAAAATGATGATTTCGGAAGAAGATTTGAACATTGCCCCATATTCTCTTGCTAAGAAAGAAAAGGTGGATTTCTTGAACAAGCATCTGCTTGCGCTCACCCGGCATCATTATAAAGCTTGTCCTGAATATAAAAAAATACTGGACTCGCTTTCATTTGATATAGACTCAGTTTCTAATTATACGAAGATTCCATTTCTGTCGGTAAGGCTTTTCAAGCACTATGAGCTGCGTTCCGTTAAAAACGAAAATATCGTAAAGACGCTCACCAGCTCAGGAACGATGGGACAGCAGGTCTCAAAAATTTTTTTGGACAGGAAAACCTCCGCAATACAGACAAAGGTGCTTACAAAAATCGTATCATCGTTTTTGGGAAAGCAACGCGTACCAATGCTCATCCTTGATACTTCCGCGATAATCAAAAACAGAGCGACATTTTCTGCCCGTGGGGCGGGAATTCTGGGATTTTCAATCTTTGGCACGGACAAGCTCTATGCCTTTGATGAAGAAATGAAACTTGATATTGAGGGAATAAAAAATTTTTTGGAAAAGCACAAGGGCGAGACAATCCTCCTCTTCGGATTCACCTTCATGATTTGGCAGCATTTCTACAAGGAACTCAAAGCAAGAGGCTACAAGCCTGATTTGTCAAAAGGAATCCTCATTCACGGGGGCGGGTGGAAAAAACTGGTGAGCGAGGCTGTAAGCCCGCATGATTTTAAGGATGCCCTGCATGAAGTCTGCGGAATAAATCATGTGTACGACTATTACGGCATGGTGGAACAGACGGGCACTATTTATCTTGAGTGTGAGTGCGGGCATCTCCACACGAGCATTTTCTCAGATGTGATATGCCGCCGTCCAAAAGATTTTTCTGTCTGCGACTACGGAGAGGAAGGAATTATTGAGGTTCTTTCCGTTCTGCCCGAAAGTTATCCGGGGCATGTGATTCTTACCGAGGACATGGGCATTGTGCTGGGAGAGGATGACTGTCCCTGCGGACGCAAAGGAAAGTATTTCATAATTAACGGAAGGATAAAGAATGCCGAGATTCGGGGATGCAGTGATACCTATGCAGCTGACGCAGCAAAACAGCAAGGTTCTGATTTTGATTTCTCTGATGTTCGTTTTATTTTTCCGGGTACGGATAATATAGGAAATCTCGTCTCGCATAAATCGTTTCCACCCTTTAATGATACGGTCTGCTCGTTTTTGAACGAGGTCTCGCAGCGCATAATGAAAGACAACGAAACAAGGCAGTATCCAGATGTTATTACATTCGGCTTTTTCTGCCGCAAAGCAAACATTGAGCAGATGAGAAAGTCCTATGGGGTTCAGCTTGAAGGAAGGTTGGGGCGCGGACTTACATTCCACATCGCTCCATCCAATGTTCCGATTAACTTTGCATACACGCTGGTAGCAGGACTCTTAAGCGGGAACCGCTGCATTGTACGCGCGTCATCCAAAGATTTCCCACAAACAAGACTTTTGTGCCGCATTTTTAAAGAGGTCTCAGAGGAAGAAGAATTTGCAGGCATTAAAAATCTTTTCTCTGTCATCATGTATGGGCATAGCGAAGCGATTACCAAAAGTCTTTCTGCCCTTGCCGACATCAGAGTTATCTGGGGTGGCGACAATACCATTGGGGAAATCAGAAAATCTTCGTTAAAGCCGAGAGCCTTTGATATCACCTTTGCGGACAGGTATTCATTTGCTGTATTCAATACGGACTTTGTGATTGCACAAGATGACTCCGCCATGAAAAAAGTAGCGCAGGATTTCTACAATGATACCTACCTGTATGACCAGAACGCCTGCTCTTCACCACGCCTTATTGTGTGGTTGGGCAAGGAAGAAAACTGCATTGAGGCAAAAGAAAAATTTTGGAAAGCCGTTCATGAAAATATTTTTGCAAAATATGCCCCTGCCCCGATTCTTGTTGTAAACAAACTTTCCGAGCAGTATAAGTGCGCGGTTGAACTTGAGGGCATAAAAATTGAGCATTCTGAAGACAACCTTATCACAAGAATTCGCCTTTCGGGTTTGCCCAAAAACATAACCGACTACACCTGTGCCGGTGGCTGTTATCTGGAATATAATACAGACAGTCTCTCTGATATCGCACCGGTTGTGACGCAGAAATTCCAGACGCTTTCGTATCTTGGCATAGGTGCTGAGGAAATCAGAAAATTCGTCATAGAAAACAGGCTTTGCGGCATAGACAGGATTGTTCCTGTGGGCAAAACTGCAAACTTCGGTCTTATCTGGGACGGGTATGATTTAGTAATGCAGATGAGCAGAGTTATCTTTGGGAGATCAAAATGAAACACAAAAAGAATTATTCAGTTTCTTCTTTAGCAAATCATAGGTTCCATTCTCTTGATTTTCTAAAATTCATTCTTGCTGTAATAATAGTATTCCATCACTACCAACAGGCAATGGAAGTTAAATTTGAACACTTTAATTTTTTTAATGGGCGTTTTTACTTTGGATACGCTGTGGAATTCTTTTTTATTATTTCAGGATTTGTTATTGCCGTTCAGACAGCACAAAAAGGATTTGGAGATTTTCGCTCTTGGATGATGCCAAAAATCAGAAGGATTATCCCGATGGCCGTGCTGAGTGTTCTTGCTTGTTTATGTTATTTTACTTTAATACATTTCTTATATAACGAAAATATACCAGGTCTTTGGAACATACTTACTACATGTACTTGTGTTTTTTGCGGGGGGGGTATACAATTGTCTAGTCTAGGTATAAATAACCCTTTATGGTATGTCAGTGTCTTATTCATCTGTTACACAGTTCTATATAGCATCAATCATTTTTCCAAAAAAATAGAAATCCACAATCACTATCTGTATATTGGAATGGTGCTTTTAGGCTTAGGAATTCGTTACTATGGTATAAACCTTCCTTTTATGAATGGGGATGTAAGCAGGGGTTATGTATGTTTTTTTGAAGGTATATTGCTTTATGAACTATATAACAATTATGCCAATAGAAAACTTTTTATCAGTTCGGCTTTTGTTGCTGTCGTAATAAGTCTGTGCATCATAAAAAATTGGCTTATTGATGATATATGGGCAATTTTAGTATTCTTAGAGTTTCCATCCCTGCTGTTCTGTTTCTTATGGACTGAAAAATTCTTTACTTCAAAAATATTTGATATTCTTGGAAGAATTTCTTTTGAGATGTATCTTTGGCACTCTCCTTTTATACTTTTTTATCACCTCATAAAAGTACGCCTCGAAATAAACAACAAGTCTACACATATAGAGATGTTTTGTTTTACTTGCATCCTGATACTACTCTGTATTCCCATATCACTTGTGCTGGAAAAGCGGATCCAATGTCTATGTAGCACATTGATGAACAGAAATATCATGTCAAGAAAAATAATTGACTCAAAAATCATAATTTCTTGATAGGAGCATATAACAGCTAATGCAAAGCCCATTTCTCTCAGTAAAGGGCATAACCGCAAAATACCGTGATGAAATCCACAGGGTAGCTTTGCGCGTGATTGACTCAGGCTATATAAGGCAATCGAAGAAGATATGAAAACGCTCGGAGTAAAAGTTGTGTGGATTCCGCACACGGACGGCATTTCAAGCTCAATTCTGCGCGAGAAGGTGAAAGTATAAATAAAGATACAGGAGGTAAGGTATAGTGTCGGTATATTTTTGAAGAAAAGACACACATCGCTTTACCCTCTATTTTACTTCGTCTTGACTTGTCTTATCACGGAATTGAAAAACCGTGCAAAATACTGACTAAAAAAATTATGAAATGATCGCAAACGGAGGTTTAAAATGCAAGTACCATTTCTTTCATTAAAAGACATCACCGCAAAATACCGCGACGAAATCCATGAGGCGGCTCTGCGCGTCATCGACTCCGGCTGGTACCTTCAGGGCGCGGAGAACGAGAAGTTCGAGGCGGATTACGCTCGCTACATCGGCACGAAGCACTGCGTGGGCTGCGCGAACGGCTTGGACGCGCTCATCTGGATTTTCCGCGCGTACATCGAGCTTGGCGTGATGAAAAAGGGCGACGAGGTGATTGTCCCCGCGAACACCTACATCGCGACGATTCTTTCGATTACCGAGAACGGCCTTGTTCCCGTGCTGGTCGAGCCGAGCCTTGACACATTGCAGATTGACGACAGTCGCATAGAAGAAAAAATCACGGAGCGGACGCGGGCAGTCTGCATCGTGCATTTGTACGGGCAGTGCGCGTACACGGACAGAATCGGCGAATTGTGCAAGAAGTACGGATTGAAGCTGATTGAGGACAACGCGCAGGCGCACGGCTGTATGTTCAACGGAAGAAAAACAGGCTCGCTCGGAGACGCAGCGGGGCACAGCTTCTATCCCGGGAAGAACCTCGGCGCGCTGGGAGACGCGGGCGCGGTTACGACGAATGACGAGGCTCTTGCCGCCGCCGTCAGAAGCCTTGCGAACTACGGAAGCCAGAGAAAGTATGTGTTCCAGTATCAGGGGCGCAACAGCCGCCTTGACGAGATTCAGGCTGCGATTCTTGGTGTGAAGCTCAAGCACTTGGACGAGGATGTGGCATTGCGGAAAGCCGTTGCCCGCCGTTACATCGGGGGAATCAAAAATCCGAAAATCACGCTCCCGAAGGTTGCGGACTGGAATTCTCATGTCTTCCATATTTTCCCGGTTCTGTGCGCGGAGCGCGACAGTTTGCAGAAATACCTTGCGGAAAAAGGAATCGGAACGAACATCCACTACCCGATTCCGCCTCACAAGCAGGAGGCATACCGCGAATGGAACTCGGTGAGCCTTCCCGTCACTGAAAAAATCCACGCGCAAGAACTGAGCCTTCCGATGAGTCCATGTCTTACGGACGAGCAGATTCAGTTTGTGATTGACGAGGTAAACAACTATGGCTGAGAAAATTGCAAGCGTGGAGCCTCTCGTATCAATTCTTGTTCCTGCCTACAACCATGAAAGATATGTGCAGGCGACAATCCGTTCTGCAATCGGGCAGACATACGGCAGCATAGAGCTGCTGGTGATAAATGACGGCTCCACCGACAGCACATGGAGCAAAATTGTGGCGATGGAAGACACATGCGCCGCACGATTTTGCAGGCATATATTCTGGAATCAGGCAAATATGGGCACCTGCATGACACTGAACAGTCTGTTGGATAATGCCAGAGGAAAGTATATCTGTTTCGTCGCTTCTGATGACGCGCTGCTTCCCTGTGCCATAGAAAAACAGCTTTGCTTTCTGGAACAGAATCCGGAATATGCGCTCTGTGTGGGTGACAACGGTCTTATGGACGAGTCCGGCAGAACATGCTATTGGAGCAAAAAAAGAATCGCCGTATACAATCCAGAGAAGGCTGCATATAAGACCTTCGGGGAATTCCTTCAGCAGGTACACGGCTTCAGTTTTCTATCAGAGCGCTTCGGCTCTTATAGGGATTTGTACAGGCTGAACCATGTTCCGAACGGATATCTTGTGCGCAGCACGGTCTTTGAAAATTTCCGCTATACGCAAGAAGCCCCGCTTGAAGACTGGAGCCTGATGCTGCACATAGCAAAGTATTACCGGATGAAGTACCTTGACGAGGTCCTGCTGATGTACCGCTGGCATTCTGCGAACAGCGTAAAGGATACGGCGGCGCTCGCCCGGATGGAGGATGCCACCCGGAATTATGAGAGGAGCCTCTTGCGTACCATAGATTCGCACAAAGTTATGCCGGATGTGGCGGATTTCATCAAAAATGAGCTGGACATAACACCAAATCCTCCCGGAATAAAAGAAAGACTTTTCCGTAAACTAAAACTTGTGATTTACGCATTCATTTTTTTTATCGCACAGCTCCCGCTCATAGGATGCGCTTTCCCACAAATAGTGGTAAGGAGAATCCAAAGCAAAATCCTCTACTTCGGGAATAGAGGCGCTTAGCAGACTTTATGGGGATTAATCATGAATACTTCGAATATAGGTATTGTGCTTGTCACGTTCAACAGGCTTGAAACACTAAAAAAGTGCATTGCTTGTTATGAAAAACAGACGCGGCTGCCTGCGTATATTGTAGTGGTGGATAACTGCAGTACGGACGGGAGCGTGGAATATTTAAAAGAATGGGAGCATGAGCCGCATCCGTTCAAGGCAAGGGTCATGTATCTTTCCGAAAACTCAGGCGGGGCTGGCGGTTTTTATGAGGGGCTGAAAGCCGCGCAGGAGGACAGCTCCGCTGACTGGATTTGGGTGGCAGATGACGACGGATTCCCGGAAAAGAACTGCCTTGAGAAAGCTCATTCGTTTCTGGAGGAGTACAAGACCCAGCTGCCTTGGATATCCGCTTTCTGCGGCATGTGCGTGGATAAAGGCAGACCTGCTTCCGTCCAGCGCTCACGCATTGTAAAGTTCCTTGGCATTGAGCAGGATATGCCTGTCACCCAAAAGGCGTTCAGGACGGGGAAGCCGTTTTCCATTGATTTATACTCATTCGTCGGGACGATTTTAAAACGGGAGTCCTTGCTGGCAGCCGGGCTTCCCCGGAAAGACTTTTTTATCTATCAGGACGATTATGAGCATGCCGTCCGCATGGGCAAAATCGGCAAGATATACTGCGTGCCGCAGATTGTCATCCATCATAAGGACAACTACAATGTGAGCCGCACAGCCTCATGGCGGGACTATTACGCCACGCGGAACATCGTCATCCTGTACAAGGAGCATCTGAACACAGCGTCGCTTTACGTACGGATTTTGCGCAGACTTCTGGTCGCATACCTTTCGTTCAACAGACAAAAAATCCAGATTATCAAGGATGCCATAGCGGACGGCCTCAAGGGCAAGACCGGGCTACATGAGGTCTACAGACCGGGATGAAACGAGGAAAAGCAAAGCGAGGCGGCGGCATAAACCGAGCCAAATTTTAGCTCAGCCCAAGCTCCGTACTCATTTTACCCACGACTATAGGGGAGCTTATAGCACAGAGGCGGTCTTGCGGCGCATTTTGGCGGCGGGAAATCTGTCCTGCAGCGGCGGTAGCATACAGAACAAGATGTCGCCACCGCCGGATTTTTGCAGACCGCTACGCCGGGAGCGTGTCTGCGAACATCAGAAGATTTGCCGTCACTTTTTCCTGCTCGGTCAGGGGCTTAAAGCTACCGCTGTCATAGAGCTTATCAAGCACCATCATAGAAACTGTATTTCCTATAAAGAAACGTACACAATCTACAAAAACAAGATCCTGCATCTGAGGCGGATATGCCTTTGCCGCAACAGCTGCCTGCTCCAGAGCAAAAGCTGCAAACTCATCAAGCAGGGCTTTTTCAGGCTCAGGGATTTTTGCAAGCAGGCCTTCAAAAGTCCCCTTCACAACCATGATGCCAATCGTGCCGTCTTTGCCAATAAACTCGCGCTCCTTCATCCTTGCGAACTTTTCGGCATGAGGCTTGTCGTTGCTGATTGCACCTGTCATAATTTCATACACAGTCTCATAATCACTATAAAGATTATTCTGCCAGCCCCCTTTTCTCTTGTCAAAGCGCGAATCAAAAGACCATGAGTAGAGGCAGGGATATTTCTTTGAATCTCTGGTCATCTCACCGCAGCCATTGTACGTCCTTTTATTCGCAAAAAGCGGCTTATAAAGCGGGTCAGACTGCTTTGATTTAATATCAACGCTTACAATATAGTCTCCACCGTCCAGAGTCTTGATGACATATCTGGATAAGTCCCTATCAATCGGTAGCTTGCATTTGCGGTTGATGGCAAGAAAAATCGCAGCCGCTTCAAAAAGCTCCCGGTTTCCACCCGGAATATAAAGCTCATCCGACCCCATGCCTTCAAGGGCATTGCGCACCAGCGGAACATATTTTTCCACAAGAACATCAGCTGCCTTAGCCTGAGCTGACAAAGTCTTATCCCAGGCTTCCATGGAAAATTCCTCCGGCGAAAACCTGACATACGTTGTGTAGCGTTTGCCCTTAGTCTCAACAAGAAATCCGTTTGCGACAAGGTGATTGATTTTTTCCTCCAGAAAAACCGGAGTCAGGCCTAAATCCTCTGCAATCTCATCCAGAGTCTCAGGCTCTTCATAAACACTGTAAACAATGTTCAGGTTTATTTTGTCTCCAAGATAAAACTCCGGTCCGCCATTTGTTCCCGGCATTCCGCTGTGAGAAAAATTAATTGCCTCTACCGGCGAGATTCCAAGCCTTCCAATTTGTCTTTTCATACCAATACCTTCCTTCAAATCATTGCGAGCTTTGTTTAAATGCCACTTAACGGTACCTTGGGGCAGCCCCTGCTCATCACTGATCTGAGCAATGGACTTACCCTCGTAATAGAAGGAATAAACAATCTGGCGGCGGCATGAAGACAAAAATCCTATCTCCTTGCGAAGCCTCGCAACGGCTGCCTCTGTCTGACCAAAATCATGCTCATCAGTATATGACAGCAGCGAGCTGTCCACACCGTCAATGGATATGCCCTTTTTCTGCTTAACTTGATTCACATATTTTGCATACACATGCGCGCAGATTCTCCAGACATAGCCTTCGACGTTCACGATTTCGCTGGCCCGCAAAAAAGAACGGTATACCTCCGCAAGCATTTCCCCCGAAAGCTCTTCCGCCTCGTCATAGGAAAAGGCCTTCTTCAGCGCAAAGCCAAAAATCTTTTGCGAGTACACAATGATTAAGTCATCAGCCTTCTGTTTTTCCATCTCTTACACTCTACCAGATAACGACACGTTCATGTAAGGCAATTTTGCTGCAGCACGATTGCTTTTACACGTATATAGTGCAGGAACGGTAAAAAAGGTTGGTAAAAAACTGGAAAAAAACGATTTTTTTAAGCCGCGGCATCGCCGTGCCCCTTATGCGCAAAAACGCTTTTCTGCGCAAAAATACCTTGCGCGCCCCTTGACAAAGCGCCGGGATTGATATATACTTATAGTCACTTCTTTAACGGAGTGATGGGCTATTAGCTCAGTAGGTAGAGCAACGCCCTTTTAAGGCGTGGGTCTGCAGTTCGAATCTGCAATAGCTCATGAAAAGCACCTGTCACGCAGGTGCTTTTTTCTTCCCTCAGTCCTTGTCTTATTTCCTGTTCAATGGTATCATTTTCATTATGAAGCTAATTTTATTTTTCCTGCTGCAGGCGCTCCTCGTTGCAAGCCTGTATGCATTTGATAAGGCTCCGAATGTGCGCGACCTGCTCTCGGACATCCACTCGCAGCCCAGCCTGATTACGGAGACCATATACACGCTTTCCGACGAGAATGGCAAGATTACCGAGCACCCGACGCTCAGAAAGAACATCAAGCACTATAACTGGACGGGCAGGACGCTTTCCGTCATCCGCTACAACGATGCAGGCAAGCCCTATGCCTACGAAAAGCTGACGTTCACCAGCGACGGGCTGCTCAGCACAAGCACGCTCCAGACAAAAGGCAGCACCAGCGTCACCAGCTACGAATACACGGAGGATTATTCGGGATACACGCAGTATGTCTCTGTGGACGGCGGCGAAAAAATCAAGAAGCAGAGCTTTGAGCTTGGCAAAGAGGACGGCGAATATGTGTCCTACGAGTACAGCTATGCTTCCGACGGCAGCATAGCGAAGGCTAAGAAGACCCTGCATTACGCATATAGCGGCGACCTGCGCAAGGATGTCCTCTCTATGGCAGAAAACCCTGATTCCGTCTACTACTATCACTATACGGACGGCAAGATTTCTTCCATCGTGGTGGAAAAAGACAGCGCCACCAGACAGCGCAAGGTCTACTACCGCAACAACAAGCGCTACATGGAAGAAAGCTTTGAGCTCAACGAAAACGGCGACTGCGTAAAGGAGACGAGCGCGGATTCCATATACGTATACAAGTACACGTATGATTCCAAGGGGAACTGGACACAGAAGGATTCTTTCTTTGAGAACAAAAACGACGACTTCAAGTACGACCATCCCCTGCTCAGGACAAAACGGGACATCCAGTACGACCCCGCCGCGACGCCGGCAGTCCCGGCAGAATTCTTCTCCTTTGACGCGGAGAACGACGAAATCCGCGAGGAAGTCCTTGCGGCCGACGAGCTTGGCAGCGACAAGCCGTTCACTTCGATAAAGACCGACCCCATCGACGACAAGAAAGTGCTCTACATCGTTTTCAACGCCCCGCAGCGGGTGAACGACTACGTGGACAACGTGACGCTTGTCATCAAGAAGAAGGAAGGCAGCAAGCCGGAGCTGTACGTGAACTGGAAGGAATTCCTGAACGAGCGCTCCTGCTATGTGACCTACCGCATAGACGACGACAAGGCAAAAACAGAGGAATGGCTGCTCTCAACCGATGAGAAAGCAAGCTTCTACAACGGGGACATCGCGGCGCTGCTTGACAAGCTCAGGAACGCAAGCCAGTTCATCGTCCGCACGACTCCGTTCAACGAGCCGCCCTGCACCGCCATCTTTGACGTCAGCGCGCTCAGGAATCTGGACAGGCAGTACCTGTGGCTCTACAACCGGGATTACAAGAACAGCGGGCAGTAGCGGGGCTAAAATGTGACAGGCACCGGCTTATGGCGCGCAAAAAATTCTTTTGCGGAGAAGAATTCCTCCCGCGAATCCTTTGATTTGCGCACCACAAGGGAATATGTCCGCTTTGCCGGGCGTTCTATCGCGATATAGAACGCCTCTTCTTTTTCGCAGGCCTTCCGCAGGTCGTGGATATAGGAATAGAGCGTGCTGATTTTTTCCTCGGACACGGTTTTCCACAGATATTCGCAGATGGTATCGGCCTCAAGCTCTTCGTTCCTATGCTCGTACAGATACTGGAGCAGCACAAAGCGGGATGACTGTATATGGTGCCTGCGACGGAATTCGTCCAAGTCAAAGTCAAGCAGCTCCTGGGCGCCCTCCTCCCGGAACGGAAGCGGAGGGTTCAGCAGCCGGATATAGGGAAAGACATCGCGACGGTTTATGACATCCTGAATGCTCACGAGAACAGGCAGAAGCGGCTCCAGCGACTCCGGCGACAGGAACTTTGACTGACGGCGCTTTATGTTCTCGTACCAGAAGAAAGCGCGGTCTTCCGGCGCCGGGAACGGCGTATTGTAGTAGAACAGGGGAACGACGCTGTGATGCTGCTCCATAATGGAAAAAAGGTCAATCTCATCCCCGCCAAAGGCCAGATAGTCACAGGCAAGCAGGTCTATCTTTGACCTTCCGGAGGAAAGGACCGTGGAATAGAATTTCCTCGGCTCGGTGAAGACCTGCATGATATGGCCGGAGCCGGAAAGCAGGGACACAATCCTGCTGCACACCGCCTCCTGCGTCGTCAGAAACAAAATCACCATGGATGCGCCTCCTGTCTCCGGACTGAACTTATTCGGCAGGGCTTGCGGCAGCAGCTTTCCGGTGCAGGCTCGCGGTCACATCCAGGGAATCCTGGTACCAGTCAATCGCAAGCCCGAAGGCCTCCTGCTCGTAGCCTTCGGCCACAGCCCGCACATGGATGACCTGCCCGGAGGCAATGCTACCGGATTTGACCTTTGACAAATCCGTCCACTTGCTGCCGGTCAGAATCTGGAACTGGGTCTTCTCCGTGATATCCGCACCGGTCTCGTAATCCAGCGCCCGCATACTGATGGACAGGGAACGCTTCTCTGCCTTAAGGAAATCAAAAGTCAGCGTCTCCGGGGCGCCCTTGGCAACCGTCACGCTCTGCCACAAGATATACGGGCCGGAAACAATCTTGATGCGATAGTCGCCCGGCTTTAAGGAGACCGCCTTTGTGACAAGCGTCACGTTGTTCTTGTCGGAGGCAGACTGGCGCCGCTTTGCGGCAAAGACGCGGCTGAAGTTGATGCCCTTCACCTCCGGAATATCGTCCCGGTTGTGGAAGAAAAATGCCTTTGCCGGCAAATCCGCCGTATATGCGGTATTGATATCCATCACGGGAATCTGCATCTGCAATGTCACCGGCACATACCACGGACGGAGCAGCGTACGGTAGTAGACGCCCTTGAAGCCTGCAAAGACAAGCAGCGCCAGCACAATAGCCGCGGCACAGACACGCCGCACATTCTTGTTCTTCGGCTCGTGTACCTGCAGCTCCTCCGGGTTCGCGGACACGACGATGGTCGCCAGCTCCTTGCGGATTTCGTGACGGTCATACTTGCTCAGATAGCGTTTTATCTGCTTGATGACGGGCTCTATGGTCTGGTAGCGGCGCTTTGGGTCAGGCTGCATCATCTTGCGCACCAGCTTGCGCACAATCAGGGGCAGGGATTTATTCAGCTGCTCCGGCGGAATGTACTGCCCCCGCCGAATCTTCTCGATGGTATCGGGAGCCATATCGCCCTTGTAGGGACGGTCGCCGGTCGTCATCTGGTAGAGCATGACGCCCATGGAATAAATATCGGCCCGCTCATCCACCGAGCGGGAATCGTCAAGCTGCTCCGGCGACATATACGCGGGGGTGCCGAGCGTGGTACCGACTTTGGTCAGCCCGTCATCGCTGGCGCCCCGTATCGCTGCGGGGGCATCCGCGCCGTCCGCGGCAGGGGAATCCTTCTCTTTCTCGCCCCCGGCAATACCGAAATCGGAAAGCTTTACCTCCCCGCGGCGGGAAATCAGTATGTTGCCCGGCTTTATGTCGCGGTGCACGATTTTGCGGCGATGCGCGCTCTGCAGCCCGTAGCAGGCATCAAGAAAGATGAGCAGGGCAAGCTGGGGAGAAAGGCAGTACTGCTTTTCCAGCAGCTTGTCCAGAGAGAGGCCGTCCACAAATTCAAGGACGATGTAATCCTTGCGCCCCTCGGAAAAATAATCGAACATACGGACGACGTAGGGGCTGTTCAAATCCAGCAGAATCGTCGCCTCCCGCTTAAAGCGCTCCCTGACGGCAGAGTCCCCCTTGCGCAGGAGCAGCTCCTTTATGATGACGTCCCGCTTGAGCGTCGGGTGCACAGCCTTGTAGATTCTCCCCATACCGCCGAGCGCCACAACGGAACGAATCGCATATTTCCCTATCATCGCCGGGGCAGCGGCACTACGTCCCGCCACCGGACGGGAGGCGGCTGGCCGTGCGGGGGATGCAGCGTGGGCTGCATGAGCCGCGCCAGCAGCCCTGCCTGTGGCCGCCGGGCGTGCTGCGGACGGCTTTCCCTCAGCCGCACGTGATGCAGGAAGCTTTGCGCTTACGCCAGCTTTTTCGGAAGAAATCATATCAAGAACTCCTTACACATACAGAGCAGCCAGACCCGGAACTCTGAATTTTCCGGACAGCCCCAATATCTATGATATCCGTCTCCGGGCAGAATTCCCTGTCAGGAGGCACAAGAGCCACATTCATCTCATTCGGATTATGAATCTGCACAAAGGAGGCATCCTGCCGCAAAGCATACTTACCCTCCACCGGACGATGGCCGCCAAACCAGCGCATCCGCTCCGCATCGCCCGCGCTGTTCAGCACCGCAAACTGCTCCTGCACGCTGCCGTCCAGAGCCTCGCCGTTTGCCGTCCACGTAAAATCGTGTACAAGCTGGCCATGAAAGCGGCTGTTGACAATCTCATCCCTGCTGTACGCGGCAAAGGGTTCCGCGTGGCTCACACCAAAATTGCCCCCGATGACGACCAGCGGCAACGCCTGCTCAAAGCAGTGGATAAGGTGCAGCAGGACATCGCCGTACACGGTGGCGATAAAGCTGCGCACCATCTCGCCCTCGCAGGCGAATTTACGGAAGGGATGATCGCCGCCGCCCTCGCGGTTCAGGATATTCTCGTGGTTCCCCTTGAGGAAATGGAAATGGCGGGGAAAAGCGTTCTTGAGGGCGGCAACGGCCATCATCGTCGCAAAACCTTCGTGCATCTCGGCGCGCATGCCCGCGCAGTCCACGTTGCCCTGCTCCCATGCAAGCAGGGACTCCTTCCAGCGGTCATAGGCCCACGTCATAGTCTCCGTGTGCACGCCGTCCCCCACACAGATAAGGTTGAGGAGCCCCCCGTTCAGCGCCGAAAGCACCGATCCGTCCCCGAAACCGCAGCCAAGCAGGCGGATAAGGAAATCCGGGCGGGCATGCAAATCCGGCACGATGACGGCCGGCAGCCCGTCTCCCGAAAAATCAAGGAGCCCGCCCGGTTTTCCGTCGTGCGCGCGGGGGCGGTAGGCGGCGTCCTCCCTTTCCAGCGTGCTTATCGTCTCGTCAAGAAGAGCGCAGAGGCTCTCCTCGCGGGGCAGGGAGCCTTCGTCACGCCACGAGATGATGGAGCTTTTGAGCGCGAACAGTTCTTCCGTAGAAAGCATGCTATGCCATCACGATATTCGAAGAGCCGACGGTGACCTTGTCCCCCACGTTCAGGCGGACATATTTATCGGAAGGAATGCGGCGGCCGTTGATGTACGTGCCGTTCGTGCTGTTCTCGTCTTTCAGGAAATAGGCATCGCGGATTTTCTGGATGATGCAGTGATGGCGGCTGGCAAGCTTGCTGTCTATGACAATATCGTTGTCGCTCTCCCGACCGATGGAAATTTTTGCCACCAGCTCGATTTTCTTCTTGTTGAACACAAGGTAAGAGACCTGCTGAGCCTCCGCAATCTTGTCAAGGTGCTGCCCCAGCGGGCTGCTTGTAACTATCGTTGTTTCTGCCATAATACTTCCATTATACCATCAGCATAGGAAAAACACAAATAGAGAAGCCGTAAAAAACAGAATTTTTAAGATAAAATTCGCCTCACGCGGAGCAGGCCGGCCTTCCTTCTAGCGCCTGTCCTCAAAGAAGCGGATGCTGACGGACGGATCCTGTTCCTTCAGCTGCCTGTACTTGAGCAGCTCGAACGCGATGCCGGCTTCAGGATTGTTCGTGTAGCTGCCCGATTGCAGCTGCGATTCCAGGTTGCCGCACACGTAGGCGAGCAGGAACACGGGCGCGTAGCTGCTTTTAGAAACTTCATCGGGAAAGGAGTCGGGGCCGAGCGCGATGTGCACGGCCTCGTTTTCCGAGGCGAATGCGATGATGTCCGAGTAGTTTTTCAGGTTGTTCCGGGAGAAGTCCGTGTCGTCCCTGAATGCGCTGATGCGGCGCAGAAGTTCGGCCTTCTCCTGTTCCGTTATCTCCGCAGTCCGCTCCTCGTCCACCAGCGACGCCAGGTCGAACGTGAAGGTGAAGTCTTCCGTGCTGCCGTTGACCATCTCAGTCTTCGCCTCGTTCAGTTCCGCCCAGCCGATCTGGAGCGTCACCGCCACCGTTCCCGATGCGGGCAGCGCGGTCCCGTAGATGGCGGTCTGCATGGCGAGCCCGCTCTTTTCGTTCTTCAGTATCTTCTTTAGGGCGGGATTGCCTGCGATAAGTTTGGACGATTCGATGATTTCGCTCTGCGGCTCGACCTCGAGGCCGAGCTGCTCCTGCGTCATCTGCGCGTAGCTCATGCCGTCTATCGTGAAGTCCCGCAGCTCCTGCATGTACAGGACCCTGTCGTTTTTCTTGAGCTTTGAGATCTCGAAGAGGAAGAAGATGCCCTCCAGCTCCTGCTGCGTCCCGTCCCCGCTTTCCGCCGTAGCCCCTATCTTCTGTATGCAGACCGGCTCCACCTTCGTCGCCTTCGTCTTCTTGGCCTTCAGCGAAAGCCCTTCCGCATGCACGGCACAGGCGGCTGCCGCCAGCATGAGTGACAGCAGGAATGTCGTCCTTTTCATTTTCATGTCCGCTCCTCGCGCCCCCCCGGAGCGGGCGCATCGCTCACGGCTTACATGCTACTGGCAAACAATGACGTCTGTCAAGTCTTCACCCTGGCGCTTTCTGGCGCTCCCCTTTACTAAAACACAAAAATATGTATACTAATACCTCACATAAACCGGGGTGGTTTCTTCGGAAGCCTGAGATTAGACCCGCGGGGTTCCGCACGGAGCCCTCATCCTGATCCGGATAATGCCGGCGGAGGAAGGTATGAAAAAAAATACTTTCATTTCTACATTTGTTTTAGCTTCCATTATGATGGTATCGCTCCAGTTCGCGAGTGGCAGCAAGAGAGCCACGGGCAAGGCCGCACGGGCAAAGGAAGTCGTCGTGTACACGTATGACAGCTTTGCCGGCGAGTGGGGGCCGGGGCCGGAGCTGATTGAGAAATTCCAGAAGGCAAGCGGCTACAAGCTTACGCTCGTGGACTGCGGGGACGCGGTGCAGGCGCTGAACCGAGCCATCCTAGAGAAAAACAAGGTGCAGGCCGATGTCATCATCGGCATAGACAACAACCTTGCGGACGAGGCACGGAAAGCAGGAATCCTCGCAAAATACACGCCGAAGGACGCGGACAAGCTTATCGCGCCGGAGCTGACGGCCGCGCTCGGAGCCGACGGGCTGCTGACACCTTATGACTACAGCCATTTCGCAATCATCTATGACACGCAGAGCCGCATCCCCGCTCCGCAATCGCTGGAAGACCTGACAAAGGACATCTACCGCAAAAAAATCATACTGATGGATCCGCGCACATCCACGCCGGGGCTCGGCTTCCTCGCATGGACGGTGGCGGTATTCGGCGACGGCTATAAAGATTACTGGAAGCAGCTCCGCCCGAACATTCTCTCCATGACGCCCGGATGGTCTGCAGGATGGGGCATGTTCATGAAGAACGAGGCGCCGCTCGTCATCAGCTATACGACAAGCCCTGCGTACAACGTCGAATACGATCACGACAAGCGCTATCAGGCGCTCGTCTTTGAGGAAGGACATGTGCAGCAGGTGGAAGGCTACGCGCTGCTGAAAAACGCGCCGAACCCAAAGGGCGCAAAGGCTTTTATGGACTTCCTTATCTCTGAGGAGGCGCAGTCCGTGCTGCCGCTCACGCAGTGGATGTACCCCGTAAACAAGCAGGTCGCGCTGCCGGACAGCTACCGCCAGGCCGCGCCGGTTCCCCAGAAGACGCTGAGCGCGGACAGCAAAATGACGGCGGAGGCGCTCGGCACGGTTCCTGCCCTGCTCGCACAATGACATTCCTGCCGCTACGCCGCATTGCGCCGCGCCACGCAGCGCAGTATGCGGCAGCATCTGCCGCGCTCTGTCTCTGTGCGGCAGTCGCGCTCGCATTCCTGCTGCCGCTCGCCGCGGCGCTGCTTCCGGCTATCCGCACCCCGGACACTGGGGCGGCGGATTCCGGCGGCACTATGGCAATCCTGAAGACCGTACGCTACACGCTCGCGGAGGCATTGGCCTCGACGGCGCTTGCGGCGGCCGCAGGATTGGCGGCGGCATTCTTTGTGGCGCGGAGGCAGTTTCCGGGGCGCAAGCTGCTGGCATCGTTCGCATCAGTCCCGCTCTGCATACCGCCGCTCATCATGGCGCTGGGCTACATATCGGCGTTCGGCATGGCGGGCTACCTGAACAAGGCGCTGCAGCACATATTCTCCCTGCAGGAGGCGCCGCTCACCTTCCTCTATTCGTTCTGGGGCATTGTCATCGTACAGGGCTTCTACAACTTTCCGCTCGTCATGATGACGGTGGCGGACACGTGGGCGCAACTGGGAAGCGACCAGGCCGACAGCGCGCGCATACTCGGCGCGTCGGAGCGGCGGATTTTTCTGACGGTCACGCTGCCGCAGCTGCTTCCGGCCATCATCTCCGCATGCATTCCTGTCTTTCTCTACTGCTTTTTCTCATTCATGATTGTGCTCCTCTTTGGGGCGACGGGCGGCACAACGCTGGAGGTCGCCATCTACCACGCGGGCAGGAGCACGCTCCATTTCCGCACAGCAGCGCAGCTTGCGCTTGTGGAGACCGCCTGCGCCTTCTGCGTGCTGCTTGCCTACGCCTCAGCGGAAAAAAAAGCGGCGCGGGCAAAGGGGCTGTCGTTCTGCGGCACAGAGCCGCGGAAACGCATACAGGCAGCGGAGGCTGTCCCCACGCTCGGCTGCCTGCTGCTGCTCGGCCTCTTTTTTCTGCTGCCGCTCATATCCATCGCGCTGTCGTCGTGCCGCATCGCAGTGTGGCGGCGGCTGCTCGCGATGAGAGGATTCTTCCCGGCGCTGCGGAACACCATGTGCACAGCCCTGCTTACGGCAAGCATCTGCACGATTACGGGATTCAGCTATGCGGCGTTCCTGCGGCTGCGGGATCCCTCTGGGGAACACCCCCTGCTGAAGACCATACCGCTCGCCCCGATGGCAGTCTCGTCGGTCGTGATGGGCATCGGCATGACGGCACTGGTGCGCAGGGGCAACGTCGCGTCGCTCGTCCTGGCGCAGGCCGCGCTCACGTGGCCGTTCGCGTTCAGGCAGATGTATACGCCGCTCAGCAAAATACCGCAGGACACGCTGGATGCGGCACGGATGCTTTCCCCTCGCCGGCTGGACTGCGTTTTCTCCGTGCTGCTGCCTTACGGGAGGAGCGGCATACTGAGCGCGGCAGGCTTCTGCTTTGCCGTCAGCGCCGGGGACGCCTCCCTGCCGCTCGTGCTGGCAATACCCCGCTTTGACACGCTCTCGCTTTTTGTCTACCGCCTTGCCGGAAGCTACCGCGTGGACGAAGCCTGCGCGGCAGGACTCCTGCTCGGCATACTGTGCATGGCGGTGTTCAACGTGTCGAACAGGCTGAAGGAGCGGAGGCTGCGCTAATCGGCCAGAGCCGCCGCAGCAAAAATCAATCCACCCCGCCGCAAACAGCAGGCTATGCGGCATTCCGGGCAGAGCAAAAAAAGAGGAAGAAGTAATGGACAACGAATTTCTTGTCGCGGAGCATATCTACAAGGACTGGGGCAGCGTGAGCGTCGATTTCTCTTTTGCCGCCGGCAAAGCCTCGTTTACCAGTATCGTCGGGCCGAGCGGAAGCGGCAAATCGACCGTCCTCAGGACAATAGCCGGCCTAATCCCCGCCGCGCCACAGACGCGCATCATGCTGGACGGCACCGACATCACGCGCCTTGCCCCCGGCAGACGGGGCTGCGGGCTGGTGCTCCAGAACAATTCGCTCTTCCTCCACATGACGGTGGCGGACAATGTGGGCTACGGGCTGCGCTGCCAGGGAGCTTCGCGCAAAGAGGCGAGAAAAGCCGCATCGGATTTTCTCGCAAGGTTCGGGCTCGGCGGCTTTGATGCCAGATACCCGGAGACGCTCAGCGGCGGGGAAGCACAACGGGTTGCCCTCGCACGGACGCTCATCGTGCGCCCCAAGCTCGTGCTCTTTGACGAGCCGTTCAGCGCGCTCGACGCACCGCTCCGGAAGCGGCTCGCCGGGGACATCCTGCGCATGCAGGAGGAATTCGCGTTCACGGCAGTCATGGTGACACATGACATCGCGGAGGCAAAATACATGAGCAGCCGCATCATACTGATGCAGCGCGGGAAAAAAATCTGGGACGGGCTCGCCGGGGAATTCGACGAGCAGCTTATTCAGGACGCCGGGAGCACCAAGAGCTGAAGCCTCCGGGGCATGGCATGAGCCCCCTATGCAGAGCCTGAAAATTCCGCTATACTTGCCCTATGTTTTCCAAATACCTTATAGTTTTCTGTATCTCGATGGTGCCCCTCATAGAGCTGCGCGGGGCAATACCGGTATCGCAGGCCTTCGGGCTGCCGGTCATACCGTCCTATGCAATCTGCATCCTCGGCAATATGCTGCCGGTACCCGTCATCTACCTTTTTGCCCGCCGTTTCCTTGAATGGGGGCAGGACAAAAAATACATCGGCGGCATCTGCTCGTTCTTCCTCGTAAAGGGGAACAACGCCGGGCAGAAGCTGCAGGCAAAGGCAGGAAACGGGCTTTTTGTCGCGCTGCTGCTTTTTGTGGGCATACCGCTGCCCGGAACAGGCGCGTGGACGGGAACCCTCGGTGCAAGCCTCCTGAACATGAGATTCCGCGATACCGTACTTTCAGTTATGGCAGGCGTCCTGCTAGCGGGCATCATCATGATGCTCGCTAGCATGGGCGTGCTTGGAGGGGTCGGGGCTTTGTTCGCAAAATAAGCGCAGAGTCAACGCTACTTGCTCTTTGCGACCCAGACACCCTGCCAGTCAGCAGGGAGCGGGGCAGAGGCAAGCTCTCGGCAGCGCTCAAGATACTTTGCGGCAGGGGGGTCTTTGTCCGCGATGGAGCTGAAGACTTCCTCCGCCCCCGCAAAATTTCCCTCGTAGAACAGGCTGAGCCCCTGCGCGAACACATCCAGCACCGGCTTCCTCCGCGCATAGTCCGCCTCGGACATCGGCTCAAAGACGGTGACCGCCTGTTTTTTGCCGACAACCTCCGCGCGCGCCAGCTCCCGGAAACAGAGCTTTGTGCCGTGCGCGAGCGCTTCCTGCCGCGTAGTATCGGAACACATCGTATAGGTACCAAACTGCTTGTTCAGCCCCTCAAGGCGGGCGGCAAGGTTCACGCTGTCGCCGAGCATGGTATAATTGAAGTGCTTGGAGGAGCCCATGTTGCCGACAACCGCGACGCCGGTGTTCAGACCGATGCGCTGGAACATGGGGCGCTTGGAGCGTTTCTGCAGCTCCTCACGCAGCTCGTCAAGTTTCTGCTGGCAGCGGATTGCCGCCTCAAGCCCGCGGCGCGCATGATCCTCCTCGATGATGGGGGCATTCCAGAACGCGATGAGCGCGTCGCCCTCGTACTTGTCCAGCGTTCCGCCGGAAGAGAGGATGATGTCCGTCATCTCGCCAAGGTAATCGTTGAGCAGCGACGTCAGCTCGGCAGGGTCAAGCCCCTCTGAGATGGTGGTAAAGCCCTGCACGTCGGAGAAATAAATGGTAATCTCGCGCCGCTCGCCGCCCAGCTTGAGCAGACCGGGATCGGCAATAAGCTCGTCGATGACCGTAGAGCTGAGGTACTGGCTGAACGCATGCTTTATGAATTTCTTCTGCCGTCCCTCGGAATAGTACGCAAGGGCGACGGAGGCCATAAAGGCCATCGTAAAGGCAAAGAGCGAGGCGACATAGGGCATCCAGATACCGGCGGCAAAGAGCAGGTATGCGGCGCCAGTGACAAGGACAATGCCTATGCCGAATCCCAAGCCATCAAAAAGAATTCCCACGGAGTGCTTTTTCTGCCGCCCTGCAAGCACCACAACTGCCGTGCCGCAGCAGGCAAAAAAGGCAAAAAGCAGGAGCGAGAGCAAGCTGGGGACAGGCCGGATTTCAGTTCCGTTGCGCACGGTGTCCAGCAGGGAGATGTGCGTACCGACACCTGGATACGTCTGCGATACCGGCGTGCTGCAGATATCGTACAGCCCTGGCGCATATACCCCGAAGAAGACCGCAATGTCCTCAAAGTTCTCAGGCTCAATCAAGTCCTCCGGGAACGGGGAGACATTGTCGCGGTACGCATACCAGCTCTGCAGAATCTGCATCGCGCTGTACGGGATATAGTCATCCATGGATTTTGTGTAGCGCAGGCGCACCGTGTCGCCGGCATAGACATGGGTAGCGACAACGGGAGCGGTATCCTCGTCAAAAGCAAGGACAGAGACACCGAGGGACGGGTACTGAACCCCCTCATAGATATGCCCCCAGCTTGCCCGGCGGACAATACCGTCGCTGTCGGTCGTGCTCAGCACGTTCGCAAGCAGACCGGCAGAGCTCTGTATCGGCTCCACCGGAAGGATGATGTCGCCGCCGTTCAGGAAGTGCGTGGCAAGCGCCGTCCTGCCGAATTCCCGGTTTGCCGCAGCAAAATCCTCGTCGTCCTCAGCGCCATACAAAGACGGCTCCGTGTACAACATATCGAATGCCACGCAGGAAGCGCCCGCCGCATTGAAATAGCGCACGATGTCGCCGTAGGCAGAGCGCGGCCACGGCCAGCCCCAGCCGAGCGTCTCTTTTGCCCAGTCAAGGCTCTGCTGATCGACGACGACTATCGCAATCGAATCGTCTGCCCGGAAATGCCCGGCAGTCTTCTTCATGCGGTCATCATAGGACTTGTTCTCCAGAAAGGAGAACACGCCCCCCAAATAGAGCACCGCAGTGCATACAAATACGCCTGCGGTGACAAACAATCGGCTCCGGTTGCTCTTTTTCATAGTCTTGTTCTGGGCGCAGCCCTATCCTTACAGCTTCTTCATCACGGCATCGTAGCGCTTCTGCCGGGCGGCAGAAGAGGAATCCACAAGGCTCGTGTAAGCCTGCAGGCCAGTCTGCACGTTCGCGATACGGAGCTTGGGGGACGGATGAGTCTTACCAAAACCCGTGCTGTTCTCGTTCGTGTTCGCATCCAGCAGCTTGAGCATATCCAGCATGGCCTTGGGGTCATAGCCGGTATCATTCAAGAGGCGGAGCGCCGTCGTGTCCGCGTTGAACTCGTTCTGCTGCGAATAACCGGACGAGAAATTGTCGGTTATGGAATCCACGCACTTGGCAAACGCCGCCTCGGACTCCTTTCCCTTCATCGCGGTATTCGCCGCATTGGCAAGCACCTCAAGGTTGCGGCTCGTCTTAATGGCGCTCAAGGGGTGCTTGAGCTGGATGTGCGCAATCTCATGGGCAAGGACGGCGGCAAGGGAATCTTCCGAGTTGCTGCACTTGACCAGACCCTTCGTTATGAGGATATGCCCGCCCGGCGTGGAGAACGCGTTCAGCTCGTTTGAGTCCAGCACCGCCACGTGATAGCCGTTGTAGAGCACCGGATCCTTGGAGTTGATGACGAGCGCCGTGCAGATTTCGTTCAGGTAGGTATCAAGCGCGGTATTCTTGTAGCGCTTGTACGAGCCAAAAACCTTCCCTGCGACGGCACGCCCCAGATAGTAGGCCTCTTCCGGCGGAATATCCTCGTTCGCTTTGGACAAAGCCTCGCTCGTCTCCTTGACGGTCTCCTTCACGCTGGTCTTGTTCTTCTTCTTTGACTTGTCGGGGTTCTTTATCATCTCGAAGACTTCCGACAGCGTGTACTTCCCCTCCCCGTCAGAGCCCGACGAGGAGTTTGACTTTGAGGCCGCAAAAGCCAGCGGCAGGCTGCAGCAGAACAGCGCAGCCACCGCCATAATACGCAGCGTCCGCTTCATCACTTGGCTCCCTTCAAATCACCGTTCTCAATGAATGCCTTTTGCTCGGCTGAAGACACAGAGATTTTCTCCATGGAATCAACCTGCGCGTAGTCGGTCTTGGTGTTATCCTTGTATTCGTCCTCAAGGGATGAGCTGAAACCTTTTCCCGCAAGGGCGATTTCCTTGGCGTTGGCGGAAACCTTGCCGTTTGAGGCGACAATCTTTTTCTTTGTCAGGGATGCTGAGGGCACCCATCCTTTTTTGGAGGTATTGGACACCAGCTGAACCTGCGACCACTTGCCGCTTGTGGAGAGAACGGTCACCTCATCGCCGTAAGAGACGGTAGCGACAGTCGATGCAAAAAAGTCAGTGCCGCTCTTGAGCTCGACTTTCTTTGCGGAAATCCACTGCGAAGGTGCGGCAAACAAAGACACGGCAAACAGCAGGCCACATATACCTGCAGCAAACATTTTCTTCATAATTCTACTCCTCATGCTTCATATATCTGCCGGGAATCATCGCTTCCGGCAGCTCCAACAAAACCTGTATCCACAGCCTGTTCCATTCTAAATACTTTCCGTGGATTTTACAAGCCTCTTTACAATATAAAACCCCGCAAAAGGCCGGCGGTTACAAGAGAAATGCGGCCGTTTCAAACTCCGGGCAGGTTCTGAAGGCGACAAAGCGCCCCGAAAACCGATTTGCGCTGCATCAGACAAGCGTAGCCAAGCAGTCTGTCTCGCGCCCCGCACGGATGGACGCCTCAAGCGGAGCCTCTATGCGCACGGAGACAGCGGCGCCCGGCTCTACCGGGCGGGAGGCCTGGCACTGTACATGCAGGAAATTCTCCGTGACGGCATGGACGCTGTGCTGCCCTCCCCCGACACGCTGTGCCCGGCTCCGCTCCGCCACCGCAGGAAGCGTTTTGCCAACAAAAGCTTCAATATAACGTAGCTTTCCCTGCACCGCGGCCTCCGACAGCCAGCGGACGCGCTCGCCCTTGACGCGCTCAGGGACTTGCGGCCGCATGCTGTACGCCGGGGTGCCGGGGCGGGGAGAAAAGGGGAACGCGTGAATCCAAGCAAAATCCACACTGCGGCACAAATCCTGCGTCGCGGCAAAATCATCCCCGTCTTCTCCGGGGAATCCGGCAATGATGTCGCAGGAAAGGAAGGGCTGCCGCTTGGTACTGCGCAATAGCCGGACGGCACGCAGCACGTCCGCCGCGCAGTACGGGCGCCTCATCAGCGACAAGATGCGGTCGCTGCCGGACTGCACGCTCAGATGGAACGAAGGCTGCACGCGGGGAGCGGCAAGGCGCTCGCACAAGTCCTCCGTGATATGCTGAGGATAAAAGCTTGAGACGCGGAAGCGCAGGGCGGAAGTCTCCGAGAGCAGCACATCCAGCAGCCCCGCGAAGGAGGCTGTCCCGCCGCCAGCCATCAGGCCGGCATACTGGCTCAGGTTCACGCCGGTAAAAACGACCTCCTGCACCCCGCGCCGCTCAAGCTCCTGCACGCGGCGCAGCACCTCCGGCACCGGCAGCGACTGCGAGCGCCCCCGCGCAAGGTGGATGCGGCAGAACGAGCACGCATTGTTGCAGCCGTCCTGAATTTTTACTGATGCCCTGCTATGGCGCTCAAAGGCAGGCGTATACAAATCAAAGGAGCGCGCGGCATCAGGGGCAAGCGGAGCCGCGCTTCCGCCAGAGAGCGGGCTTGCGGCGGCACGCGGGACATAGCGCACCGCGCAAAGAAAGGAGTCCAGGCTGTCACGAGAAAAACGTCCCTCCCGGACGCACAGGCTGCCGCCTGCCATCTCGCGCGCGACGGCGGCAAGCAGGTACTTGCGGGTACCGGCAAGGACGCAGATGCGCTGCTCATCAATCGCACGTATCTGGGCGGCATCAAGCTCCGCATAGCAGCCGGTCACAAGGACGACAGCATGCGGCAGCTTATCAAGCATCAGCCGGATGATGCGGCGCGCCTTCTGCTCGGCCTTGCCCGTTACGGTACACGTATTGATGACACCCAAGACAGCATTGTCCTGCGGCGCCGATGCAGAGGAAAGATTCTCCATGTCGATGCTGAAGCCTGCGTCCGCAAAGCAACGCGCCGCCCCCTCGCTCTCGTCCTGGTTCAGGCGGCAGCCCAGCGTCTCAAAATGTATGGTAGCGTCCATGAAAGCTCCGCGCGCGGCTACAGCTTCTCCTGGCAGCGCTCCTTGCCACGCTTTGCGTCATACTGCGCGGCGTTCAGGGAAAGCGCCTTGTCGTAGGCCGTAAGGGCGCTTTTGTAGTCCCCGGTCTTCTCGCGGGCATAGCCGAGGCGCGTCCACCAGTAATCCCGTGTCGGCGAGCTGCGCACGGCCGCAGAAAACGCGATGTCCGCGTGCTGGA
This sequence comes from Treponema sp. UBA4319, assembly GCA_002393865.1. GTDB lineage: Bacteria > Spirochaetota > Spirochaetia > Treponematales > Treponemataceae > Treponema_D. The sequence continues at coordinate 890 of DGUD01000212.1, read as the reverse complement.
AGCGTGACTGGCGGATATAAATCTCGCCCATATAATAGTAGACCAGCCCGATATCCTTGCTCGTCTCGCTCGCGTTCGCGATAAAGCGCTGGAACATACTGAGCGCCTCGTTGTTCTTGCCAAGGAAATACTTGGCCTCGCCCAGCGCCTCCATGAGCCTCGTATCATAGGAATTCAGCTTGCGTGCCTCGGTGGCACGCTGCTCTGCCTCAAGGTAGCGGTCAGTCGCTATGAGCGACCAGCAGAGCACGCTGTAGGAATCCATATTGTTCGGGTTCGCCGCAAGCTCCTTCTCGCAGACTGCAATCGCGTCAGTGTATTTTTTCTCGCGGTAGAGCTTGAGCGCGTCCTGCTGCACGGCCTGCTGCGCAGGAACCGCCGCCATGCAGAGAAAGGCCAGCAGGAGCGCAGCCCCGATTCTTGCCGTCGTATGTCCCATCATTCGCCCTCCGTCTGCCGGATCATCGTGCAGCGCCCTGAAAAATCAGCTTTCGGCTCCAGCACGACTTCCTGCGCGGTGATGTCCCCGTGGATGGAGCCGCTCGCCGTCACGTAAATCAGGCGGCCGCCCGAAATATTTCCGTTCACTTTGCCGCGCACCATGACACGCCCGGCAGTGATGTCGGCATTCACGACGGCGCCTGTGTCCACGAGCAGATCGCTGGTAGACACGATAGAGCCTTCCACCCTGCCCTTTATCATAAACGGCTTGCTGAAATGAATTTTACCTGAAAAAGATATATCATCAGCCATCACCGTGTCAAAATCATCTTCGTCCGTGTCAAAAAGACCGGATTCCTTCATTTCCAACATACTACTATTTTAAAGGCAAGGGCGGGGCTTAGTCAAGTGTACGGCAGGGGCACGCCAGGGCTTCAGCATGAAAACAA
>DGUD01000170.1:13988-16817 GCA_002393865.1 Treponema sp. UBA4319 | reverse complement strand
AGATCAATACCAATAATCTTTCCCATAATATTTACTCCTCTACTCTAATAAAGCTAAATATGACCGGCTCCCAGACGGGCTCCGGCGGCCGCGCCATGCAGACCGGAAGCAGATGCCCCCGGCTGTCCTACTGCTCGATCTTATGCGTTCCCCTCGCCTGCCTCCGGCGCAGGGGCGCTTTCCTCAGGCGAATCCGGCTGCTCCGCGGCAGGGCTGACGCTTCCGTCCGGCATGGAGACCATGACCTTTGCATGGCGGATGACCCTGTCCTTGAGCTTGTAGCCCTTCAAATATACTGCTTTCAAGACCGGTTCGGCAACAGGGTCGTTTGAGGAACCGATTGCCTCGTGCACCTCCGGGTCGAACGCATCCCCCGGCTGGCCGTATGCGGTCAGGTTGTACTTGTTCTCCAGCATGCTCACCATGCTTTTGTTTATCATGGTGACGCCGTCGGCGATTGCCTTGGGGTCAGTCGCCGTCGCGGCAGCCTGCACCGTGCGGTCAAAGTTGTCAAGGCTGTCCAGCAAATCCTTGAGCAGGTTCGTGTTGGCATAGTCAAACGCGTCCTGCTTCTCCTGAATCATGCGCTTGCGGTAGTTGTCAAAGTCGGCGGCGCGGCGGAGCACCTGCTCTTTCAGCTCTGTGTTCGCCTTGCTCAGCTCGTCGACCTGCTGCTGGAGGGCGGCAATCTTGTCCTTCGCCTCCTCAAGCGGATCTTTTTCCCCTTCCTTGGGGGAATCCTCTCCGGGAGCCGCAGATTCCTGCGCCACGCTTTCCCCGGCAGCGGCGTTCTCCGCGGCCTGTTCTTCCTTATCCTCTGTGTCTTCCATGCTCATCGCTGTATCCTACCCTCATGGACATCCGGGCCAGTTTCAAAAATCGCTTACTTTTGAAAGCGGCTTGCAATAGTATAACGCAGCCCCGCGGAACGGGCGGGAAGCACCGTCTCCCGCATTCAGCAGGCTGCTCTGCTATGGAAGATACTAACGGCGACCCGCATTCGTCAAGACAATTTCCCTGCGAAAGCGGCAAAAATCCCCGCCGCCGGGTATGTATACAGCCGGAAACATGCGCTTCCAGCGGGAACCCAAGAGCTTCCTCCTGTTGCAAGCTTCGCGTTGCAAATGGCGGCGGCTCTTGGAACCCCGCTTCCGCGCATTTTTCCATACCTGTCACAATACTCCATGAAAATTGCTTTCCGTGGAGCAAAAATCTCCATTTTGACAGACGGGCGCATATCTGTTATAATAGAAAAATACGAGCCTAGGTGCCGCTCCGGCAAAAGCCGAGGAGCGCAGCGCAGGCTCTCCAGACGTATCCGAAATCCAGCGGGACAAGATTCGGGCTGTCCAGCCACAGCCTCTTGCCCGCCCCGGGATTTTCCCAAGGAGGTACGGGGCATGGCGCCTCTCAACAAGGACGAAGAATTCAGGAACGCGGCGCTGCTGTCAAACATAGGGCTGCTGATAACACATATATTCCTTCTCCTTCTGTTCCGCAGCCTGCGCGTCACGCCGATGTTCTACTTCAACATCGGAAGCGTCCTGCTGTACATCATCGGCTTCTATATGGTCTGGCGCAAACAGCTCCTGCCCCTCATCTTCATGTTCGTCATGGAGATACTGCTGCATTTTATCGCGGCGACCATCTGCACCGGCATGGAATGCGGCTTCGAGCTCTACTGCTTTGCCCTCGTCTGCGTCATATACTATACATCATACACCTATTCATCTGTAACGTACATGGTACGGGTGCCGCTCATCACGTCGATTGCCACGCTGGCAGCCTTCATGGCGCTGTGGATCCACGACTATTACCGGCAGCCGCTCTACCCCATGCCGGATGCCATCGCGAAGCGGCTCTTCCTGATGAACACCGCGCTCTCCTTTGCCTACATCATGCTCTCGCTCATCAACTACACGCGCATCGCCGTGCTGAGCGAGAACGCGCTGCGCGACATCGCCGACTACGACGAGCTGACAAAAATCTACACGCGGCGCAAAATCCAGGAAATCCTTACGGAGATGGAGGGCGACGCGCGCAAATCAAAACGGAATTTCTGCATAACCATCCTTGATGTGGACAACTTCAAGGGCATAAACGACACCTTCGGACACGATGCCGGGGACTATGTGCTCCGCACGATTGCCGAGATGATGAGGAATATCTGCGGAAAAGAGAACAAATACGCGCGCCCCGCGCGTTGGGGCGGGGACGAATTCATCGTGGTGCAGGAATTTGACGGCAAGCAATCCACGGAAGAAAGCTGCCGCCTGCTGGTGAAAAAAATCCACGACACCGTAATGCATTACCGCTTCGTGCACAAGGGAAAGCTGCTCTCCGTGTCGATGACGGGCGGTTTTGCCGCGCACCAGAAAGGCTCCACGATAGACGAGACATTCAAGCGGGCGGACGAGAACCTGTACAAGGGCAAGCAGAACGGCAAGAACCAGGTGGTCTGAGCCCCCTCTGACCACGGCACAAAAACGCTCCCTGCGGAAAACGCACCTTCCGCCGCTTGTAGCGCCATGCACCACAAGCGGCGGATATTTTTTTCTGCGCAAAAGGGGCTGCCTGCAACACGGCATGCACCCCTTCCGCGCGGATCAATTCAGCTCAAAAGCGCCGGTGTACAGCTTGTAGTAACGGCCGCCCAGCGCCATCAGGGCGTCGTGGTTGCCGCGCTCGATGATATTCCCCTTCTCCAGCACGATAATCTCGTCGGCGTTCCGCACGGTAGAAAGACGGTGCGCTATCACAAAGACAGTCCTGCCTTCCATCAGGCGGTCCATGCCCTTCTCGATGAGCGCCTCGGTGCGCGTATCGATG
>DGUD01000170.1:0-13893 GCA_002393865.1 Treponema sp. UBA4319 | reverse complement strand
ACCGGCGGGTCGGCGACGGCGGCGCGCGCAATGGCGAGCAGCTGACGCTGCCCCTGGCTCAGGTTGCCGCCGTCCCCGGTAATCACGGTATCGTAGCCGTGCTCCAGATGGCGGATAAAGCCGTCCGCATTCGCAAGCTTCGCGGCAGCAAGCACCTGCGCCTCGCTCGCCTCAAGGTTGCCATAGCGGATGTTGTCCCTGATGGTACCGGTAAACAGATGCGTGTCCTGCAGAACCATGCCCAGCGAGCGGCGGAGATCGTCCTTCGCGATGGACTTGAGGGGGATGCCGTCATAGGTGACAGAGCCCTTGCCATCCTCAATGTCGTAGAAGCGGGTAAGCAGGTTGGTGATGGTCGTCTTGCCGCTGCCGGTCGAGCCGACGAGCGCAATCTTTTCGCCGGGCTTTGCGTGCAGGCTGACGGAATGCAGAACCTCCTTCTCCGGCACGTAGCTGAACGACACGTTGCTGAAGTCCACGTCGCCCCGCAGCTTGAGCAGGTGGCAGTCGCTGCTGTCCGCATAGCTGGGCAGCTGCTCCGCGGCATCCGCGGCGGGAGCAAGCTGCACGGAATCCGGGACATGCCACGCCCATTCGCCGGTCTGCGCGAAGGACTGCACCAGATGCACCCTGCCGTCGGCAGTGGCCGAGGGGGAAGTCTCGCTCGCGTTCACCAGCGTCACAGTGCCGTCGTCCAGCTCCGGCTCCTCGTCTATGGCCGCAAAAATGCGCTCCGCACCGGCAAGCGCGTTCAGGATGCTGTTGAACTGCTGGCTCATCATGGTGAGCGGGCGGCTGAAGCTGCGCGTGTACTGCAGGAAGGCGGCGATGCTGCCCAAGTCCATGTGGCCGCCGATAACGCGCACCGCGCCCACCAGCGCCACCAGCGCGTACTGGATATGGCTCAGGTTCCCCATGATGGGCATGAGGATGTTGGCAAAGGTATTCGCCCGCGTGCCGGCCTCGCAGAGGGCATCGTTCAGCCGGTCGAATTCCTCCTTTACCGCGGACTCGTGGTTAAAGACCTGCACGACCTTCTGCCCCTCAATCATCTCTTCTATATAACCGTTCACCGCGCCGATGTTCCGCTGCTGGTCGCGGAAGGCGCTCGCGCTGCGCTTTCCGATTGCCCCGGCAAGCATCATGATAAAGACCATGCTCAGCACCATGACCGCCGTCAGCAGCGGGCTCACTACAATCATCATCACAAAGACGGAGACCACGCTGATGATGCTGGAGAAAAGCTGCGGCACACTCTGGCTCATCATGTCGCGCAGCGTGTCCGTGTCGTTGGTGAACAGGGACATCAGGTCGCCGTGCGTGCGGCTGTCAAAGAAGCGCAGCGGCAGCTTCTCAAGCTTGCGGAACAAATCGGTGCGTATGCGGAAGAGCGTGCGCGTGGATATGTGCAGCATAAGCCGCGCGTTGATCCACGAGGAGAAGGCTCCGAGCGCAAAGATGCACGCCATGAACACGATAAGCCGTAGGAACGGCAAAAAATCAGAGGCGCCAAGCTGCTCCCCCGCCTGCGCGCGCCGGCAAAGCGGCAGGATGTAATTGTTGATGGCCGGCTTGAGCAGCGAATCACAGGCGACACCGGCGCCCGCGCTGACAACAACCGCGATGAACACGATACCGAGCAAAGCCCTGTATTCCCCTATATACGCGAGGAGCCTGCCGATAACCTTGCGGGCATTCCGCGGGCGGGCATTTCCTCTCATCTTTACTGGTGGCATAGTAAAATCTCCTTAATTCTCGCTCTGCTGGGACTCGTAGACCTCACGGTAGATGCTGTTCGTGCGCAGCAGCTCCTCGTGGGTACCAGATCCGTCAATATGGCCGTTGTCCAGCACGTAGATGATGTCCGCATCCTGCACGGAGGCGATGCGCTGGGCGATGATGATTTTTGTCGTCTGCGGCAGCGAGTTACGGAGCGCGCTGCGGATACGGGCATCGGTGGCGGTATCCACGGCGCTCGTGCTGTCGTCAAGGATGAGGATGCGCGGCTTTTTGAGCAGCGCGCGGGCGATGCACAGGCGCTGCTTCTGCCCGCCGGAAAGGTTCACGCCGCCCTGCCCAAGCTGCGTGGCATAGCCTTCCGGCAGCGTGCTCACAAATTCATCCGCGTCGGCGGCGACGCATGCGGCCTTCAGCTCCTCGTCGGATGCCTGCGGGTTGCCCCAGCGCAGGTTGTCCCGGATGGTGCCGCTGAACAGCACGTTCTTCTGGAGCACCATCGCCACGCTGTCCCGCAGCGCCGCCAGGCCGTAGCGCCGCACGTCCTCGCCGCCCACCAGCACCGAGCCGGAGGTGACGTCATAGAGGCGCGGGATGAGCGACACCAGCGTGGACTTGGAGGAGCCGGTACCGCCGATGATACCGACGACCTGTCCGCTCGCTATGCGCAGGTTCACGCCGGAAAGCACGCAGTTGGAGGGATCCTTCAGGTAGCTGAAGGAGACATCGCGGAATTCCACCGAGCCGTCGGCGACCGAGCTGAGCGCCCCCTGCTCCGGGGACGTGATTTCCGGCTGCTCCGCAAGGACTTCCGTGATACGGGCAATGCTGGCGCGGGAAAGCACCAGCGTGATGAACACCATGGAGAGCATCATCAGCGACATAAGAATCTGCGTGACGTAGGTGATAAAGCTCACCAGCTCGCCGGTCAGCAGGTCTCCCCGCACAATCATCCTGCCGCCGAACCAGAGGCTCGCGATGATGCAGGCGTAGATGACAAGCTGCATGAGCGGGAGGTTCAGGATGACGACCTTCTCCGCCGCCACCTGCGTCCGGCGCACGGCGTCCGCCGCCTCAGTGAATTTCTTGTCCTCAAAGTCGCCACGAACAAAGCTCTTGACCACGCGGATGCCGACAAGGTTCTCCTGCACCGTATTGTTGAGCACATCGTACTGGTGCAGCATGCTGCGGAAACGCGGGTACGCGGATACGGCGATGATGGTGAGCATGACCGCAAGCAGCGGTATGATGACAAAAAATATGGAAGAAAGCCGCAGGTTGATAAAGCAGGCCATGACCGTACCGCTGATCAGCATGAACGGCGCGCGGATGCACATGCGGATAAGCATCTGGTAGGTATTCTGCACGTTCGTCACGTCCGTCGTCAGGCGAGTGACCAGCGACGACGTGGAGAAATGGTCGATGTTCCCGAAAGAGAAGTCCTGCACGCGGCGGAACAGCCTGCGGCGGAGGTTCCGCGCAAAGCCGAGCGCCGCCACGGCGGAAAAACGCGCGCCGAACGCCCCGCAGGCAAGGGACACGCAGGACAGCCCGACCATGAGCAGCCCCATCTGGAGCACATAGGAAAGATTACGGTCGGCGATACCGATATCGATTATCCGTGCCATAAGGAGCGGGATAACCGTCTCCATGACCACCTCGCCCACCATAGACAGCGGGCTGAGCAGGGAGTAGACCTTGTATTTTTTCTCAAGGCCGTGCAACAATGTTCGTACTGTAGACATAGCCTCTAATATACCGCATCGGCGCGGTTTAGGGAATAAAATTCCGTTAGGGAAGCTCTAAAAACTTCAGTTTTGGGCCAGCGCCGCGCGGGAGGCATGCGCTTTCTGCGGTACCGGACGATGTGCCGCCTTCCGCCGGAAGCGCATGCGCGCGTCTCATGCTGAAGCCCTGGCTGCCGGCGCCAGTTTCAAGAGTCCCGGCCAAGGTGCTGCCGCGGACTCTTTGAGACCGGCTCCAGCGAAGCCTAGAGCGACGCCCCGTTGTCCGCGATGACATCCCGGTACCAGTACGCGGAGTCCTTGGGGATGCGCCGCTGGGTCTGGTAGTCGCAGAAGACCATGCCGAAGCGGGGATTGTATCCGGCAGCCCACTCAAAATTGTCCATGAACGACCACTGGAAGTAGCCGCCCACGTCGCAGCCCTCATCCACTGCCTCGCGCAGCGCGCGCAGGTAGCGGTGCAGGAAGTCCGTACGGTTGGGATCGTGCACCTTTCCGTCAAGGCTCACCCAGTCGTGGCAGCTCAGGCCGTTCTCCGTGATAAACAGCGGTACCCCGTAGCGCCGTGCAAAATGCTTTACGCCCCACTTCAGCGCGAGCGGCTTTACGTCCCATCCGAGCTCGTTGTGCGCCATGCCCACAGGGCGCTTCCACTCGCCCACGTAGCGCCCCTGATAGATGTTCAGCCCCAGAAAGTCGATTTTCTGGCCGATGAGCCGCATGTCCTCCCCGGTGAACGCCGGGAATATATCCCCGCACTCGTCCAGCAGCTGCTGCGGGTAGGCGCCGAACATGAGCGGGTCGCACCAGAAGCTGTTCGACCAGACAAAATGCTTGCGCCCCACCGCAAACTGCGACTCGTACGCGGCATCCTCGTCAGCCGGTGTAGCCGGAATCGCAGGCATCTCCGCCACCGTAAAACCGATGCTGGCGTCCGGCACCAGATTCCGCAGCACACGGACGGCTTTTCCGTGCGCCATGTGGACGTTGTGCCCGGCATGCAGCAGGTCGCGGCTGCCGAGCTTGAGTCCCGGCGCGTGCTCGCCGAGCATCATCCCGCAGCCCGTGAACACGGACGGCTCGTTAAAGGTGATAAAGTGCTTCAGCCTGTCGCCCAGACAGCGCGCCACAGCCTCCGTATAGGTCTCAAAGCAGCCGGAGCTGTCCGGGTTCAGCCAGCCGCCGCGCAGATAGTTGTCATACGGCATATCCCAGTGGTACAACGTCGCATACGGCGTTATGCCATGGGCCAGCAGCTCATCGACAAGGCGGCTGTAGAAGTCCAGCCCCTTCTGGTTGACCGTGCCGCCCGCGCCGCTGATGACCCGTGGCCACGCGATAGAGAAGCGGTAGGCCTTGAGCCCCAGCTCCGCCATAAGCCCCACGTCCTCCTTGTAGCGGTGGTAGTGGTCGCAGGCGATATCTCCGTCGGAACCGTCGCTGATGTGGCCGCCCTCGTGGCAGAACACATCCCAAATGCTGGGGACTTTTCCGTCTTCGTCCCAAGCGCCCTCAATCTGGAAGGAAGCCGTCGCGGCGCCCCACACAAAATTTTCCTTGAATCCCATAGCAATATGCTACCACAGATCCGCAAAAAATGGTACACTAGAGCTGCCCGGAACGCTTTGTTTTCCGGACAATCCGCATTTTTGCAGGGCTCCGGCCATAAAAATGCGGATCCCGCACGGAAAGGGCATCGTTGCAGCCCGCCTTCCGGGCAGGTCTATTTTTTCCGCAGGCAGCCAGGCTTCCACCAGATGCATAAAGCTGCCTTCAGGAAGCACAAAAAACTTTTTTTCAGGTGCCCACACCCGTCTTTTTATGGAGGATACGATGAAACGAATTGCATTATGCTGCGCGGCGGCGCTCCTGCTGCTGAGCGCATGCGCCGGAAAAACAGAGAAGCCGGCGCCGGCAGGAGGGACAGAAAAAGCCGGAACTGCCGCTGAAAGTACAAGCGGAAACACCGCCGAAAGCGCTGAGAGCAGCGCCAAAAGCGCGGCAGAAAGCCGCAGCGAGCAGAAAGACGACGTGCAGTTCGACAGGACAAAGGCCGTCACCGACACCGGCAGCAAGGCCTTTACGGCGACGAGCGCGATAGAATGCGCAAAGGACATGAAGACCGGCTGGAACCTGGGGAACACCTTTGACGCAACCGGCGCGAGCGGGCTTTCCTCCGAGACCAGCTGGGGGCAGCCCAAGACAAGCAAAGCGATGATAGACAGCCTCGCAAAGTCTGGCATGAAGACCATCAGGATTCCGGTATCCTGGCACAACCATCTCATAGACAGCAATTACACCATCGACCCCGCATGGATGGAGCGCGTCAAGGAAGTCGTCGGCTGGGCGCTGGACGACGGCATGTACGTCATCCTCAACTCGCACCACGACTGCAACGATTCCCCTGCCGTCATGCCGGCCGGGAACGGCTACTACCCCAATCAGGTGAACTACGAGGAATCCCGGCGTTTCCTTAAGAACATCTGGACACAAATCTGCCTTGCCTTCAACAACGGCTACGACGAGCACCTCATCTTCGAGACGATGAACGAGCCCCGCCTCTGCGGAACAAGCCACGAATGGTGGTTCGACGCGAACGCGCAGGAATGCAAGGAGGCGGCGGAGGTGCTGAACAAGCTGAACCAGGACGCGCTGGACACCATCCGCGCCAGCGGCGGGAACAACGCGAAACGCTTCGTCGGCTGCCCCGGACTCCAGGCTTCCCCCGACTCAGCCTTCGCCGCCGCATTCCAGATGCCGAAGGACACCGAGCCGGGCAGGCTCATGGTCTCCGTCCACATGTATTCCCCCTACCCCTTCGCGATGGAGTCGCCCGGGCAGACAAAATACACGGCGCAGATGCGCTCCAGCAACGTCATGACATTCAAGAAGCTGCACGACACATTCATCGCAAAAGGATATGCGGTCTACATCGGGGAATACGGCGCCACGAACAAGAACAACCTTGAGGAACGCACGGCCTGGTTCCACGACTTCATCAAATTCACCAGGAACGAGGGAATTCCCTGCATGCTCTGGGATAACGGCGTCTGGGAAGTACAAGGCACCGACTACAACGAGCACTTCGGATTCTTCAACCGAACGGGCGGAACATGGTTCTTCCCGGAACTCCTCGACGCTATCATGGAGGAAGCCGGCAAGACCGACTAGCCGCCCACAGCCGCGATGCAGCACAAAAAAATGCGCCCCCACACGGGAGCGCATTTTTATTCCTCACGCAGAAGCCCAGCCATCAGGGCATGCGGCTAGAGCGCGGACAGTTTTTTTGCCACAAGGGCAGCGGCAAGCTTGGGGTTCGCCTTGCCCTTGGACTCCTTCATCACCTGCCCCATGAGCCAGCCGACCACATTCGTCTTGCCGCCCTTGTAATCGGCGATGGCCTTGGGGTTCGCGGCAATCACCTTGTCAACGGCGGCCTCCAGCGCGCCGGTATCGCTTACGACCTCCATACCCTTCTCGCGGATGATGTCGCCGGGCATCCTGCCGGACGCAAGCATCTCCGCAAAGACCTCTTTGCCCTGCGCGGAGGAAATGCGCCCCTCGTCGATGGCGTTCACAAGGGCGCTGATATGCTTGGGCGTGATGGTCACGTCGCAGATGGTCTTTTTCTCCTCGTTGAGCTTTGCCAGCAGCTCCGTCAGGATGATGTTCGCGGCCTTCTTGGGATTCTTTGTGCCGGCGGCCGCCTCCTCGAACCACATCGCAAGATCGCGGCTGGAGGTAAGCGTCTCGACGTCAAAATCCGTGAGCCCGTATTCCTTCTTCAGGCGCACGCGCTTTGCCTCCGGCAGCTCGCCCACACGCCCCTGCGCGCGGGCAACCAGCTCCTCGCTCACGCTGAACGGCTTGATGTCCGGCTCCACCACAAAACGGTAGTCCACAAAGGAATTCTTAGTGCGCTGCACGACGGTCTCGCCCTTCTCCTCGTCCCAGCCCATCGTCACCTTAAAGCCGGGGTTGAATTCCTGCCTGTCCTCCTGGAATTCCTTCAGCTGGCGCTGCGCCTCGTATGTGCAGGCGTCGCGGATGGACTTAAAGGAGTTCAGGTTCTTGATTTCGGAGATTGGCGTGTGGAACAGCTTGCCGTCCTCCCAGACGTTCAGGTTGATGTTGGCGTCGCAGCGCATGTTGCCTTCCTCAAGGTTGCCGTTCGTTACCTTTACGTAGCGCAGGATTTCCTGCACGGTCTCCATAAAGAGCGCGGCTTCCTCCGGGCTGGTCATGTCTGGCTTGGTCACAATCTCGATGAGCGGCGTGCCTGAGCGGTTGTAGTCTATGTACGAATGCGTGCCGGGAAGGTGGAGCGACTTGCCTACGTCCTCCTCAAGATGGATGCGCTCCACGCGCACGCGGCGGTACTTGCCGCCGTCTATGATGCAGTCCTCGCCCACAAAATTCTTGCTGCGGCACTTGGGCTGCCCCGCCTGCTGCTCCACGGGGTACTTCGCCATCGGCAGATCGACGTGCCCGTTCGTGCAGAGCGGCAGGTCATACTGCGTAATCTGGTAGCCCTTCGTCAGGTCAGGGTAAAAATAGTGCTTGCGGTCGAACTTGGTAAAGCGCACGATGTCGCAATTGAGCGCAAGCCCCGCGACCGCGCCCAGCTCCACGTAGCCCTTGCTGATGCGCGGCATGGCGCCCGGCAGACCGAGGCAGACCGGGCATACGCGCGTATTCGGCATACCGCCGTAGCGGTTCTCGCAGGCGCAGAACGCCTTCGTCTTAGTCAGAAGCTGCGTGTGGATTTCGCAGCCGATTACAATTTCCCATTTATCGATAGCCATTCTTGCTCCCCTTCAGCTCAGCCTTTGACCGGGCAGCCGCAGCCCGGATGCTCTTCTTCCCATGCCTGCGCAATCCGCAGGATTTTCTTCTCGCTGAACATCGGCCCGGCAAACTGGATGCCGACCGGCATGCTGTCGCTGTGGCCGGTGGCGGCGGCCTTCAGGAATTCGCCGTCAAATCCCTTCGTCAGCCCGGCCTCAACGCCTTTCCCGCTGGTGTGCCCGGCAGGAACGGAAAGCGACGGGATACGCGCCAGATTCACAAAGGTCGTGAACAGATCGCTCAGGTACATGGCGAGCGGATCGTCAACCTTCTGCCCCAGCCGGAACGCGGGCGTCGGGCACGTGGGGCACAGAACCAGGTCGTAGCGCTCAAAGAGCTGCGCGAGCTCACGCTGGATGCGGGCGCGTACCGACATGCCCTTCTTGTAGGTGTCACCGGAGAACTGCTCGGAGAGCACGTAGTTGCCGATGATGATGCGGCGCTTCACCTCCGGCCCGAAGCCGGCGGAGCGGGTGTCCACGTAGAGCTGGTCGTAGCCGTTGCTGTTGTCCACGCGCTCGCCGTAGCGGATGCCGTCAAAGCGGCTCAGGTTGGACGCGGCCTCGGACAGGGCGATAACGTAGTACGAGGCGATGGATGCGTCAAGGACAGGAAGGTCGACTGTTTCGATTGTGGCGCCCTTCGACTCGAACCATGCGCGGGTCTCCGCAAAGACCTTCGCCACATCGGCGTCCATACCCTTGCTCTCAAGGAACTGCTTGGGCACGGCGATTCTGAGCGCGGCAAGCTCGGCCGCAGAGCAGGCCTCCAGCGACAGGAGAGACTTTCCTTCCGGCAGATCCGCGGAGGTGTCGTCGTACATATCCGCGCCGCACATCACGGCAAGCGGGCGGGCAATGTCGGCGGGCGTATGGCCGATAATCCCGACCTGGTCAAGCGATGAGCCATAGGCGACCACGCCCCAGCGGCTCAGCACACCGTATGTGGGCTTCAGCCCGTACACGCCGCAGTAGCTTGCGGGCAGACGGACGGAACCGCCGGTCTCCGTACCCAGCCCGAACAGCGCCTGGTTCGCGGCGACCGCGGCAGTAGAGCCGCCGGAGGAGCCGCCGGACACATAGTCGCGGTTGATGGGATTGCGCGTAGGGCCGTAGATGGAATACTCCGTGGAAGAGCCCATGGCGAATTCGTCCTGGTTGCAGCGGCCGAGCGGCACGGCGCCCGCATCCAGCAGCCGCCCGATGACCGTCGCGTTGTACGGCGCCACATAGCCCTGCAGAATCTTTGACGAGCAGGAGAGCCGCTTGCCGCGCACGGAGATATTATCCTTGTTCGCAAACGGAAGACCCAGCAGCGGTTTCTGCTCAAAGAGGCTGTCCAGCGTGCCCGCGCTCCGGGCTGCGGCAATCTCCTTGTCCGCGGCATCCGCGAGCGCAAGCGCGTCGTCATAAATCTCAAGGAACGCGTTGAGCGGCAGCGCGGACGTGCGGTCCGCCTCAAATGTATCTATAGATTCCTGCACCAGCGCCCGGCTGGTGACCGTACCGGCCTTAAGCGCGGCAATCGTCCCGCTGATAGTCTGCATGTCACGCCCCCTCGCCGAGCACTTTCGGCACCTGGAAATAGCCGTCAAGGAAGTGGCTGCTCACCTTCTTTACGTCGTGCATCTCAAGTCCGGGAACCACCTCGTCCTCGCGCAGCTTGTCTGCCTCCGTAGTGGGGTATGCGTCGTAAGGATTCTCGCTGTCATCGTATTTGGAAAGAATGTCAAAGTACCCGACAATCTCGTCAACCTGCTTCTTCAAAGTCGCCATGTCAGTGCTTTCCGGTGACAGGCGTGAGAGGTACAACAGTTTCTCCAACGTGTCCTCTGTAACTGTACGTTTCTCGCTCATACGCCCTACTATACAAGATTTTCAGAAAATATGGAATAGAGGAGCCTGCAAAAGCACAAAACTGCTTTCCCATACGGCGGACACGGCCTCCATTGAAATAAAGCCAAAAGTCTGCTATAGTGGATGTGCCCGGAAACCAGCCGGCAGCCCGGCCCGCAGCCAGACTGCCGGACAGGTCCGGCCATGCCACCCCGAAAGCCCCGCACACCTGCGGTCTCCGGCACCATGACGGAACCGCAAGACAAGACAGCATCTTTCGGAGTACCCTATATCAGGAAAGGAGTTTTATATATGAAGAAACACAGTATCCGGCTCATATTCCTTGCGGCGGCGGCCGCCACGGCACTCAGCGCCTGCAAGGGAAAGCAAACGGCCGAGCAGCCATCCCCGGCGCCCCAGCCAGCAGCTCCGGTAGAACAGGAGCCCGTGCTCACCTACCTGCCTGCGGTAGCGCTGTACAATCCCGGCGCGCTCTACAAGCCGGACAAAGACGAAGAAGGGCTCATGGTCTGGAACAAATCGATAAACTGCGGCACCGTACTCGAAGCCTACAGCTACTCAGACTCAGGAGTCGAGACAAAGACCGCGGCACGCATGGTAAAGAACGAGCGTCAGGAGCGTCAGTTCGTGCATGTCCGCTACAACGGCGACGATTACTGGATTCAGGACATAACGGTGGCGCTGGAGGCGGAGCCGAATGTCATCGTGGCCGACGACACCTTTATCTACAAAAAGGCCGACATCAAGAGCATGACCAACACTTCGATTCCCTTCGGCTCCATCATCGCCGTATCGCCGCAGAACAGCGACGAAAAATTCACCTGCATCAGCGTCGATACCGAAAAGGAAACCTTCCGCGAGGTCTACGTCAAGACCGAAAACGTGGGCAGCGGCAACGACATGACCATCCTTGCGCTCATCGCCGCCATCCAGGGGGCAAAGCACGAGGTTCTGCGCAACGAGCTTACGGAGGCGCTCGCGCACTTCGGCTCCAGCTCCACGGCCGTCAGCGATAAAAAACACGAGCTCATGACAAAAGTAGCGCCAGACGTAGACACATGGATAACGGAAGAGACGCTGCCGGGAATCTTCGGCACAGACGATGACGCGCAGCCCCAGCCAGAAGAAGGAGCATACTGATGAAAAAGACACTCGCACTCATACTTGCCTCGGCGGCATTCATCGTGGCCCAGGCCGCCGCAGAGATGAAGCCCGCCATCATGCTGCAGCAGGAAGGCTCCCTGTGGACACAGGCCTCCTCCGGAGAGATGAAGTGGGCAAAGAACATCCCCGCCGGAACGCAGCTTTCCGTCAGCGACGAGGAGCCATTCGCTGCAAAGCGCCCCTCCGGCAACAAGACCGTGGAATCCGATTTCTGCCGCGCAGAATACGAAGGCAAAGCGTACACCGTCATGGCGGACAGAATCGCCTTTGGCACGACGGACGACATCAAAGTCACCGTGCAGGACGCCGTGCACTATGCCAGCGCAAACATCCTTGACTACACGTCGACCATCGTTCCCCAGAAGAAGGCGCTCATCGCAGGCGCCCCGGTTCAGAAAGACGGCATCTCATTCGTCCCGGTCATCTGGTTCGACGACGTGAACTACGTCAAGCGGACAGGCTGGATCCGCCAGGACAAAATCTCCTCCGGCGCGGACGACTGGGCGGCAATAGAGCTGCTGGCAAAGGCACGGCTCGCAAAAGACAAGAAAGTCAAGAACGCCGTCATCGCAGATGCCCGCACACTCAGCATCTCGGACAGCATAGAGCGTCTGATTACCATAGAGGAATACAACATCCTGAAGGACTTCTCGCCCGACGACACAGCGGCGCAGGATATCAGCTTCACGGCGGACTTCGGAACTCCCGGCGCCTACATCCATATCTACAATGTGCCCAGCACGCAGGGCACCGTCGTCGGCCGGCTCTTCCATGGCGCGGAGGCGCACTGCAGCAAAAAGACGAACGGGACAAGCACGGAAAGCGTCAATATCGCAGGAGAGCGCCAGACCGCAACGAGCAGCTGGTATTATATAGAAGGAAAAGTCGCGGAAGACGGAACGGTGCTGTGGCCTTCCGGCTGGATTTTCGGCATAGTCGCCGGCATCGAGCAGTAAGCCCCGCCAGTTTTCTCTGCCCTAACGCAGGCGGCTCCATACGGCGGCCGCCTGCGAGCCCCTTGTCTGAAAAATGATTTTCTGATAATATTAGCTTTCAGTATGAAAACTAGACGGACTGACTGCACGATGATTCTCAAAACGGTGGCGGAAGGTTTTCATTTTTATGTGTGATTTTTAAGGCGGATTCTTTTTGAGGATTCGCCTTTTTTTTCGCTCAATCTGACAAACGCTATTGCGCTTGTCAGATTAACTTGGCTATGACAAAGACACCTTGCGGTGCTTTGTAAATCAGCTTCGGGCGGACTCGCGCTGCTTGCCGATCAGACCATAGGGCGCGTTAGGGATTGGAGGGGCGCGCAGCGTTCTCGCTTGGTGAGCGAAGTCGAAGCAAGCGGGAATGGAGCCGGAAGGCGGAACCCGTGAGAATGGCGCAGCCATTCTCATTACGAGAAATGCGTTGCATTTCTTGCGATAACCCGGTGGCGC
The DNA here is from genome assembly GCA_002393865.1 of Treponema sp. UBA4319. Taxonomy (GTDB): domain Bacteria; phylum Spirochaetota; class Spirochaetia; order Treponematales; family Treponemataceae; genus Treponema_D. Next base: position 1,098 of record DGUD01000170.1, on the reverse strand, counting down.
GAGTTTGCAACGCAAACTCGGGAAGCAACCGAAGGTTGCGGCCAACGCCCGGAAAACTGGTTTTTGTAAGGAGTTGGAATATATGAAGAGAACGGACATTTCAAAGGTTCTGATTATCGGCTCGGGGCCGATTGTGATTGGCCAGGCGTGCGAATTTGACTATTCAGGAACGCAGGCGTGCAAGGCTTTGCGCGAGCAGGGCTACAAGATTGTGCTGGTGAACTCCAACCCGGCCACGATTATGACTGACCCGGTGATGGCGGACGCGACGTACATTGAGCCGCTGAACGTTGAGCGTCTTTCTCAGATTATAGAAAAGGAGCGGCCGGACGCGCTGCTGCCCAACCTTGGCGGTCAGACCGGCCTGAACATGGCCATGGAGCTGAACAAGGCCGGCGTCTTGGACAAGTACGGCGTGCAGGTTATCGGCGTGAACCTTGACGCCATAGAACGCGGCGAAGACCGTGAGATTTTTAAGGAGACGATGAAGAGCCTGGGAATCGACACGCCCCGCTCCGGCATCTGCCACACGGTAGAGGGCGCGGAAAAGATTGCGGAGGAAATCGGATTCCCGCTGGTAGTCCGTCCGGCCTACACGATGGGCGGGCAGGGCGGCGGCTTCTGCTACAATGTGGAGGAGCTCCGCACGGTTGTTTCCAACGGCCTTGACCTGTCCATGACCCATCAGTGCCTGATTGAGGAATCTATCCTTGGCTGGGAAGAGCTTGAGGTAGAGGTTGTCCGCGACGCAAAGAACCAGATGATTGCCATCTGTTTTATAGAGAACATCGATGCGGTCGGCGTCCACACCGGCGACTCCTTCTGTTCCGCCCCGTTCATGACGATTGACAAGGCGCTTGAGGAGCGCCTGAAGCGCGACGCATTCAAGATTGTCGAATCGATTGGCGTTATCGGCGGCACAAACGTCCAGTTCGCGCACAATCCCAAGACCGGCCGCGTCGTCATTATCGAAATCAACCCGCGCACCTCCCGCTCTTCCGCGCTTGCCTCAAAGGCGACCGGATTCCCGATCGCGCTCATTTCCGCAAAGCTTGCTTCGGGAATGACGCTGGACGAGATTCCGTACTGGCGCGACGG
>DGUD01000132.1:668-3332 GCA_002393865.1 Treponema sp. UBA4319 | reverse complement strand
GCATCTGGTTCCGGCGGAAAAACACCCGGACTGCCTGTTGCACGCTTCGCTTTGCAAATGGCAGCCCGGGCGTTTTTCCGCTTCCGCGCATTTTTTATGTTGGATCCTTGGCTTTTGTAGCATAAAAAAGAAAATCATCTTAAAACAGTTTACATGATTTTCCAATACCGCGTCCATCTTCAGATAAAATACATCTCATGCTGAAGCCCTGAAAACTTGCCACTCATTTTGAGCGTGCGGCTGCCCCGCGCTTGCCGGAGAGCGCTTTCCCGCCCCCGTTTTTGTGCTGAATCGGTGTTTTTTCAAAATTTTTCAGATAAACATATGTGTCGTATTTATTGACGAAGTATTTTTTTTGCATTATGCTGGGAGCCTCCCTTTAGGATAGATAATAAAGTAGAGTATAATAATATTAAAAAAGTCTTAAAAAAAAAAGGGGGGGTAGTTTGCCCCCAAGCATAGTTATTTCAGGAGTTTTTCTCATGGCACGGAAGGAATTGGATCGTTTTGATACCACAGCCCGGAGAGACGTGCAGATTAAGACAAAGCTCATCGCCGCTGTCATCGGCTCGATTGTGGGCTGCGTGGCGGGGACACTGGCGCTGACGCTTATTATTTTCAACAATGGCCTTGTGTCGGACACCGAGAACCAGATTGTCAAGTATACGGCGGTCGGCGTGAACGACACGCTTGCCGACTGGCAGAAATCGCTCTCAAGCTCGGCCCTGCTCCTTGCGGGGAACGACGCGATTCAGGAGGGGCTCGCCGCTGACGATGCCGCCTCCGTCCGTTCCAAGATACAGGAGCTCTCGCATGGCGTGGACGTGGATTTCTTTGCGGTGCTCACAAGGAACGGCTCCGTGCTCCCCGGCTGCGAGCAGGGCATCAGCAGCGGCAGGCAAGGCATATCCTCCCGTGCGGTGCAGCTCGCGCTGCAGGGGACGGCGGGGTCCGCGGTGGACGAGTTCGTGTCCTTCGACTACGCCATGGTCGCCGCCGCGCCCGTGCGCTGGCAGGGGGACGTCGTGGGATGCGTCGTCATGGGCTACGACCTGACGAGCAGCACCTTCGTGGATATGGTCAAGAAGGGCTACAACGTGGAGAGCACCGTGCTCAAGGGTGACACGCGCGTGTCCACGACGCTCGGCAAAGAGATGATAGGCGTGCAGCTTTCAAACCGGAACGTCGTGGAGACGGTGCTGCGGAAGGGCGAGCAGTTCTCCGGCACCACCACGATAGAGGGCAAGCCGTATTACGCGGTCTATACTCCCATCCGCTCCGGCGATACGGTGACGGGCATGGTCTTTGTCGCCAAGAGCATGGAGGTTATCGGCGGCGTGCGCAGGAGCACGATGTGGGCCGTGATTCCCATCGTGAGCATTGCGCTTGCGGTCATCGTCCTGCTGATGTACCGCTTTGTGGCATGGCTCATGTGGCGCATCAAGAACGTCACGGACTTCCTGAAGGACCTTGCCTCCGGCGATGCCGACCTTACCAAGCGCAGCAAGCTCTTTATCCGCGACGAGATTGGCGACCTCATCATCCACTTTGACCTCTTTCTTGACAAGCTGCAGGACATCGTGCGGCAGGTAAAGGACTCCAAGAACGAGCTTTCACGCTCCGGTACCGAGATGGAGTCCTGCACGCAGGATACGTCTGCGTCCATCACGCAGATTGTGGCGAACATAGACACCATCTCCCGCCAGATAGAGGGGCAGGGTGCGGGCGTGCACAAGACATCCGCCGCCGTGGACGACATCTCCTCCTCTATCTCCCGGCTGAACGATATGATAGAGGGGCAGTCTGCGGGCGTGAGCCAGGCTTCCAGCGCCGTAGAGCAGATGATCGGCAACATCGGCTCCGTCAATTCCTCCGTGGACAAGATGGCGGTCTCCTTCGGCATTCTCTCGGACAACGCGCGGACAGGTTTTGCCAAGCAGCAGAACGTGAACGACCGCGTCAAGGCGATAGAGGGGCAGAGCGCCATGCTGCAGGAGGCGAACGCCGCCATATCGAACATCGCCGAGCAGACGAACCTTCTGGCTATGAACGCCGCTATCGAGGCCGCGCACGCGGGCGAGGCCGGAAAGGGCTTCTCTGTGGTCGCGGACGAAATCCGCAAGCTCTCAGAGACATCCGCCGCGCAGTCAAAGACTATCGGCGAGCAGCTGAATAATATCCGCGAGGCAATCACCGAGGTTGTGGCTGCCAGCACCGAGACCAGCGCCGCGTTCTCCGCCGTGCAGAAGCAGCTGGGCGAGACTGACCAGATTGTCCTTCAGATTAAGAACGCCATGGAGGAGCAGAACGCGGGCTCCCGGCAGATAAGCGACGCGCTCCGCGACATGAATGAGAGCACGGGGTCTGTGCAGAAGGCGTCCCACGATATGTCCGCAAAGAACGACATCATCCTGAAGGAGATGAACATGCTGCGCGACTCCACCGCCTCCATGCAGGAGGGCATGCGTGAGATGGGCATCGGCGCCCACAAGGTCGGCGACAGCAGCTCCGTGCTCACCGATATTACCGGCACGGTGCGCGGCGTCATCAACAAGATTGGCTCCCAGATAGACCTCTTCAAGGTCTGATCCCCGTCAGGGATTCTGCATGGAGAAAATGTGCGGAGGCGGAAAAAACGACCGGGCTGCCATTTGCAAAGCGAAG
>DGUD01000132.1:0-576 GCA_002393865.1 Treponema sp. UBA4319 | reverse complement strand
GCTGGGAGCGCATTTTTGTTTTCATACTGAAGCCCTGGGTCTTTGCAGGGCTTCAATTGACACGCGTTTTATTTCATTCTATTATATAACCCGCCATGAATATCTACGAGAACATCAACGCACTTGTCGGCTACGGCCTGAACACGGGGCTGATCGAAAGCGAGGACACCGTATATACGCAGAACCGCCTGCTGGAGCTTTTTCAGCTTGACGGCTTTGAGAATGCCGCCCAGGCTGCCGTTCCTGCCGTAAAGGTGGAGCAGCTGGAGTCTATCCTTGCGGCTTTGCTCGACTACGCGGCCGCACACAAGCTCTTTGAGGACGACGGCATCGTGTACCGCGACCTCTTTGACACAAAAATCATGGGCTGCCTTGTCGCACGCCCCTCCGAGGTGGAGGGGAAATTCCTTGAGCTCTACAAGAAATCTCCCAAGGAGGCGACCGACTGGTTCTACAAATTCAGCCAGGATACCAACTATATACGCCGCTACCGCATCTGCAAGGACGTAAAATGGAAGACCAAGACCGAGTACGGCGATATTGACATGACTATCAACCTCTCCAAGCCGGAGAAGG
>DGUD01000027.1 GCA_002393865.1 Treponema sp. UBA4319 | reverse complement strand
TACATCTCATGCTGAAGCCCTGGGCAAACAAGGGAATCAGTTTTGGCTTCCGCCCCGCAGGAAACTGATTCCCGCCGGGAAGGAAAGACGGGGGCGCATGCAAGCAAACGCGACATAAGGGGCGCCCAGATGTCAGCTTCTGTTGATGGACAGCCATCACAAGTACCCATATAATAGAAGAAAAGGAGGATTCAGGTGAGAAAACGCTATCTGGACAACATCAGATGGATTACCCAGGTATTCGTTGTGCTGTACCACGTATTCTACATGTACAATGGGGAAGGTGTGCAGGGGGGACTGGGAAAAATCACGGGGCTTCCCGTGCAGCACTACGACATCGTTCTGTATGCGGTCTATCCGTGGCTGATGATGGTGCTCTTCATCGTATCGGGGATAGCATCGCGGCTGTACCTTGAGCGCCATGCGGACAAGGAATTCTTCAGGAGCAGGACGACAAAGCTGCTTGTGCCCGTCACTATCGGGCTCTTCGTGTTCCAGTTCCTGCAGGGATACGTGAGCATGGCCCTGGGCGACGCGTTTGCCTCCTTACAGCAGCTTCCGCCCGTCGCGAAATACCTTATCATGTGCCTGTCGGGCATCGGGGTGCTGTGGTACCTCCAGATTCTGTGGGTTTTCTCCGTGCTGCTGCTTCTTGTCAGGAAAATCGAGAAGGACAGGCTGTGGCGGCTGGGCGCAAGGACGAACATCGTAGCGCTGCTTGCCTTGGGCGCAGTGGTGTGGGCATCGGCACAGGTGCTGAACACGCCCGTCATCATCGTGTACCGCTTCGGGCTCTACGGCGTGCTCTTCTTTCTGGGCTACTTTGTCTTCTCTCACGACGAGGTGATGGCCGCCGTAAAAAAATACTTTCCGCTGTTCCTGCTGCTTGCGGCGGGGCTAGGCGTAGCGTTCTGCGTGCTGTACTTCGGGCAGAATTTTGCGGCGGAACCCGTCAACAAATCGCCGCTCTTTGTCCTGTACGGCTGGTTTGCCAGCATAGCGATTCTGGGCGGCATGGCGCGACACGCCGATTTTGAGAACGGCTTTACCCGCTGGATGAGCAAGCGGAGCTGGGGGCTCTACATATTCCATTACCTCGGCATCTCTTCGGTGGCGCTCTTTCTGGCAAAGCCGCGGCTGCTGCCCGCCCCCGCTGTCTATGTGCTCAGCTCGCTCGCAGGTTTTGTGGCAGGCTACCTGCTGCAGGCAATCATAGCGCGGCTGCCCTTCTTCCGCTGGGCTGTCCTCGGGATAAAAAAGCCACAGGCTGCAAAGGCATCCGCCTGAAACAAAAAGCGAGTCTGTGCAACGGCAGACGCATCTGATTCCGGCAGGAATAGTATCTGTTTCCGGCAGGAATAGTATCTGTTTCCGGCAGGAATCAGATACTATTCCGTTGCAAGCGGAGCGCAAAACGGATTCCCGTGCTGAGTCCGCCGTATACTTTCTCAAGCGGCGGCCTTATGCTATACTGTACGAATGAGACAGTTTTCTTTTTCCGCCAGAGCGAGGGCATGCGGAATAGCGCTCGCACTGCTCTGCATGGCGCTGCCCTTCTCCTGCAAAAAAAAGGCGCCGCAGGCAGATTCCGGCACTGCCGCCTCCGGAAAGCCGCAGCAGGCAATCGTCTGGCACAGGTACTATGAACCGCAGAACAAAGCATTCCTCTATATCAGCGAAAAAGACGGGACGCTGTCCGCCGTCGTGTGCGCGTATGTGGCAGAGATAGACCTTGACTGCAGCTTCCGCCTCTCCCACCCCTGCACGCAGGAGCAGTTTGCCCTGGTGCAGGAAAAGCTCGTGGAGAACGGGATGGAGCCGCGCGGCAGCACAGACAAGCCCGACACGGCCGGCTACGCGGACATGAGCGACTACATTCCCTTTGTCCTTTCGAGCGACGAGCTTGCCCAGCTCTGGCTCAGGCTTGGTCTGGGGGAAGACGACTGAGCCATGGAAGCCACCGAAAAGCGGAGCGCTCAGCAGCCCCTTACGGCAATATGTAACCACAACAGGGATTCAGTTATTTTACAGCTAGGGAAGCGCCGCTTGCCCCAGAGCATGAGGCAGCGCTTTCCGGGTATTTCTATTAATTCTTTGAATTATCAAGAAATAGCATACATCGAACTTAACAGCGAACAAGCCGCGTTCGGATTATTCACCGTTAAGTCCTGAATATCTCTGGAATCGCTGCCTGCGTGCCGGGCACGTTCCTTGTGAGGCGGTTATACATGGCATTTTTCTCAAGACAATCAACAAGATTACTCTGCACGGCGGCGCTGAGCGCCGCGACGCTCAGCCTTCCAGCGATGCCGCAAGACCGGCAGGGAGGAACAGAGCACTTTACGGTCATCAGCATGACACCGCAGGACGAGCTGCCCGCGGCAGTGCAGTACCCGGCCATACAGGTGCAGTTCTCTGAGCCGGTGGTCGCGCTCAAGGAGCTGGGCGCAAAGAGCGACAAGTCCGACGTGCTCACCATAACGCCGCCGCTCAAGGGAAGCTTCCGCTGGTACGGCACCAGCATACTGAGCTTTGAGAGCGCGGAGGCCGCGATTCCCCAGAAGCTCTACACGGTCACGGTGAACCCCGCGCTCCGCTCGCTCTCAGGGAAGACGCTGCAGGGACCGGCTTCGTTCTCGTTCCACAGCGAGGAGCTGAAAATCGTGCGCATCCAGCCCGCCTACGCAAAGGCAAAAGAAGGCAGCTACGTGGACAGCGCCAGCGTTCCCCCAAAGCTCGCGCAGGACATAGCGGTTTTCTTCAACGCGCCGGTCAAGGCCAGCACGACGGAAAAAAGCATCACCGTCACGGCAGACGGCAAAGCGCTGGCATTCAGGACGGTGCAGGAAGGAGAGAAGCTGCTCCGCCTGCAGCTGCAGGACACGCCGCCTGAGGACACGGACATACGCGTGGTGCTGGCAAAGGGAGCGGCGGCGGACGAAGGCTGCTGGCCGACATCGCAGGAATGCGCGAGGCAGTTCCACACGCTGATTCCCTTTACGCTGAAGGGCTGCAACATGAACCCCACATGGTATGCGCGCGAATACAGCCATCCCGTGCTGCTCACCTTCAGCGCGCCGCTCGCGCAGGGCTCGGAAAAAGAAGCTGCCGCGCATATCAGCACCAGCCTCGGCTCAGCGGTCAGCGCGGACAACATAGCCATCGACGGGCAGGTGCTCGTGCTGCATTCCCTGCCGGTCAGCTACGGCTCCTCGTACACGCTCCGCATCGGCGCGGGGCTCAGCGACGTCTACGGGCGCACGCTCGGCAAGGAGCAGACCTATACCGTCACCGTGCCGCAGGCGCGGAGCTACGCCAGATTCAACGCAAGCGGGGACACCGCGCAGGAGTCCGGCGATACGCCCGCGGTCGCCTTCGAGCACCAGAACATCAAGGAAGGCTCCCGCTACACCGTCACCCCGCTTGCAGGGGCAGCGGGAACGAGCCCGGCAGCAGCGGCACAGACATTCAGCCTTGATCCGGCAAAGCTCGCCCAGAACACCGTGCTCCACGAGCGCGTCGACCTCCGCCCATTCCTTGAGAAGACGGCAGGCGGCTACCGGGGCGCAGTCTGCTTTACGGCGGACATCGCCTACGAATACCAGTACCGCGACTGGCGCAGCAAGCAGGACGTGACAAAGCGCAGCAGCTACCGCAACACGCAGTACATACAGGTGACAGACCTCGCCGTCACCGTCCGCTACGCCTACGACCGCGCAATCGTGCTGGTCACCAGCATCAGCACGGGGAAGCCCGTCCCCGGCGCGCAGGTGAGCGCGTACGCGGTGCCGCACAAGATGCCCGCGGAGCAACGGCTCGGCGCCTCGTTCAGCCCGCTTGCCAGCGCCGCCAGCGGCAAGGACGGCATCGCGGAGCTTGCGTTCTCCAGCGGGCAGCTGGGAAGCGCCCTGCGCGACAGCTCTCTCTGCATCGAGGCAAAGACGAGCGACGACCGCATCCGCTACAACGCGGGCTACGCCGACGTCACCGACTGGCGCAACATCACGCTCCCCGGCGGCGCATTTGCCGCCAGCGCGGAAGCCCCGCAGATGGTCACCTTCATCTATACGGACAGAGGCCTGTACAAGCCCGGCGAGACCGTCACCTACCGCATCTTTGACCGCACGCTCGCAAAGGGCGCGTACAGCATCCCCAGCGGCAGCGACAAGAACTACAGCGTGGAATTCCTGGAGAGCAGCTGGCGGCAGCAGAAAAGCATCCGCTCCGAAAAAGGCACGCTCAGTGACAACGGCACCGCGTGGGGCACATTCGTCATCCCAGAGGACGCAAAACCGGGGAACTACCTGATACAGTACAGCCGGACGACGGGCGGCCGCTCCGGCAACACGGAGACCTGCGCCGTGCAGGTACAGTTCTTCGAGAAGCTCCGCTTTGAGGCGAACGCTTCCATAGAGGAAGGAACGTATTTTAAGGGAGATACCATCCCTGCGGCAATCAGCGCCGCATATCTCGGCGGCGGAAGCCTTGCGGAGTCCCCGTGGAACGCGCAGTGGACAAGCACGCCCGGCTCATTCCACCCGCAGGCAAAGGCTTACGAAGGCTACAGCTTTGGCCCGCTGCAGAGCACCGTAGGCACGCGGCTGCTCAGCCACCCGGACGGAACGCTCAGCGACGAAGGCAGCGCATCCGTGCAGCAGCGCGCGGAAGAGGAATTCGGGGCGGTGCCGCGCATCTACCGCATGGAGGCGCAGGTCACGGACAACGGCGGACAGGCCATCAGCACCGCGGCACAGGTCACGGTGCACCCGTCGCTCTTTTACCTCGGCATCAGCGGCTGCAAGGCAAAAAAAGGATTCCCGCAGAAAGGCGAGCAGCTCTCATTCTCGTACGTGGCGATTACGCCGGAAGAAAAATCCCCCGCGGCGAGCGCGCTCCCCAAAAGCAAGAGCATCCGCATGACGCTGGAGCGCGAGCACTGGAAGCAGGTGCAGACAGTCAGCGACGAAGGCTACGTCAGCACCCGCTATGAGAAAGAGATGATTCTTGAGGACGAGCGGACGATTCCGCTTGGCGGCGCAAAAGCAAGCACGCTCACGGTAAAACCTGCGGAAGGCGGGGCATACAAGCTCAGCCTGAGCACGGAGGATTCCTCCGGCAACACCGTGACCGCGGAGCGCAGCTTCTATGTGGCGGGCGGCGACTGGTACCGTTACGGCGACGGCATTCCGCAGGAGATTCGCCTGACGCCCGACAAAGACAGCTACGAGACCGGCAGCACCGCCCAGATTATGCTGCAGAGCGAGCTTCCGGCGGGACGCTACCTGCTCACCGTGGAGCGCGAGGGCATCATCAGCAGCAAGCTGATTGCCGTGGACAGCCCCACATCCGTCGTCAGCGTCAGAATCGAAAAGGACTTTGTACCCGTCGTCTACGTCTCGCTCTCGTCCTATTCAGTCCGGGAGGAAGGCAGCAGGGAGCCCGCAAAGGCGTACTTTGGCAGCACGGCGCTCAACGTGAGCACAGCAACAAAGAGATTCGACGTGGCCATCAAGGCGGACAAGAGCGTCTACCTGCCCGGAGAAAAAGCGACCATCATGCTCCGAGCCACGCGTGGCGGCAAAGCCATAAAAGGCGCGGAGCTGACGCTGAGCGCGGTTGACCGCGGCGTGCTCGACCTCATCGGCTACCACGTGCCTGACCCCGTGCAGCACTTCTACAGCGCATGGCGATTCCCTGACAGGGCAGGCGGCGGGGATTCCCGCTCCATACTCAGGGAGACGCCGGAGATGGCGGAGGCGGAGGCAGCTACAGAAGAAGCGTACCTCAGCATGGATGCAGCGGCAGAGCCCATGATGATGAAATCCATGGCCGCGAGGAACAGCGCCATGGGGGCAGACGACGGAGGGGAAAGCCCCGCCGCAATGGTACGCAACAACTTTGCCCCCACCGCAGCATTCGCGCCCTCGCTCGTCACCGACAAGAACGGAAACGCCAGCTACACATTTACCGTGCCGGACAGCCTCACCGCATACCGGCTCACGGTCGCGGGCGTGGACGGGGACTGCTTTGCGCTCCAGGAGGACGAGCTGCGCGTGGCAGAGCCGCTGTCCGTGCGTCAGGTGCTGCCCCGTATACTCCGCCTTGACGACAAGGGCGAGCTGGGCGTAAGCATCAGCAACCTTGGCAGCAAGGCGCAGAAAGTCGATGTCTCCGTCGCCGTGTACGACGGCATCGAGCGCTGCGCTCTGCCGCAGGACACGGGCGCAGTGCAGAAGCTGCCCGGCAGCGCCAGCATCAGCGGGCAGGCCGCAAAGAAAATAAGCGTCGCCGCAAACCGCACGCAGGCGCTCATGTTCTCCATCGTCGCGCAGAAGCCGGGATGGATAAGCGTGGAATTCACCGCGAAGGGACAAGGGCTGAACGAGCGGATTATCGTGCCCCTTCAGATAGAGAAGCCTTACGTCTACGAGACCGTCACCACCACGGGCACCGTGAGCGGCGACGGCGCGCAGGAGCTGCTCGTGCTGCCGGGCAACGCGGAGGACGGGCGCGGCAGCCTCTACGTGCAGCTCGACCCCACACGGCTCGGCGTGCTGCGCGAGGCAGTCGGCTATGTGTTCCACTATCCCTACGGCTGCCTGGAGCAGCGCTCGGCCGCAGTGCTGCCGCTCGTGGCATTCGGCAAGTACATCAAGCTTTTCGGCCTCAACAGCGAGGTGCTCAGCCCCGTCGACGTGGCCGCAAAGGAAATCCGCACGTGGGCAGCGGCGCAGCAGAAAGACGGCGGCTTCCCCTACTGGCCGGACGGCCCGGAGAGCAGCCTGCACGTGTCCATGCGCATCGCGGAAATCCTCGCGCTTGCGGAAGGGCACGGCATTCCGTCCGGAGGCATCAAAAAGGACAAGCTCGCGGGCTATCTGTGCGCACAGGCGGCAAAGCTGCTGGCAGACTACCCGGACAGCCCGTGGAGCCTGTACACCGCAGCCTACGCCTACTATGCGGCCGCAGGAATCGGCGGCAAGGCAGACGGCGCGGCGCTCAGCCGCATCGCGGCATCCGACAATGCGGACACGGACACCCTCTCGTTCTGCGCGCTGGCGCAGCTCAGGCTGGGCAACAGGAGCGCCGCGCAGGAGGCAGCCGCAAAACTGCGCCGCTACACACGGCTGAGCACGAGGGGCGTGGACATCACGCAGAAATTCCGCGCGCACCGCTGGTGCTTCTTCAACGGAACCGCGGAGCCGTATGCGCTCGCCCTGCAGGTCTTTACGAATCTCAATGCCGATGACGACATCAACCAGCGCCTCGTCTACGAGCTGCTCAAGATGCAGCGGGCAGGCAACGGCTACTGGCAGTCAACCGCGCTCACCAGCCGCGTGCTCATCGCGCTCAACGACTACATCGCGCAGAACCGGCTGGAAGAGCTGGACTTCAGCGCGGAGGCGCTGCTCGGCGGCAGAAAGCTGCTCTCCGGCTCATTCAAGGGGCTGGCGGCGCAGGCAGAGGAGACGACGCTCGGCTTTGACTCCGCCGAGCTGAAAGGACTCGCGCGGGGCACGGAGCTGCCGCTCAGCTTCAGCAGGCAGGGCACGGGGACGCTCTACTACACGGCGTCGATGCGCTACGCCATCCCCGCGGCAAAGCAGGAGGCACGGGAGGAAGGAATCTGCGTCTACACGGAAATCACCGACGCGGAGACCGGCAAGATTGTCAGCGGCAGCCGCCTGACGGCAGGAAAAGTGTACCGCGAGAAAATCATCATCTCCGCGGTCACCGACCTTGAGTACGTCGCGCTGCGCGCACCTGTCCCCGCAGGCTGCGAAATCCTAAACAGCGCATTCGTCACGACGGGAACCATCGCGCAGGCGGAGACAGCGCAGGATGCCGTGCAGCAGCTGCCGTGGCGCTGGCGTCCCTCCAACGCGGGGCTCTCCTACCGGGGCATCTACGACGCCGAGACACAGTACTTCTGGAACTACTTCCCGCGCGGCAGCCAGACTGTAGAGTTCAGCTTCCGCGCCGTGCGCAAGGGCAGCTACGGCACGCCCTGCACCACGGCAGAATGCATGTACGAGGAGGAGATTTTCGGCAGAAGCGCCGGAAAGCAGTGGACGGTGGAATAAACGGAATCGCTTCCGCCTGGCAAGGAAAAGGCTCCTTGCATACAACCGGGGCGGTCTCAAAAAGCGCTGTATCGGAAGAATGAAGGAAAGTGCCCGGCGCCGCCTCTGCAACGCAAAGCGCTGCAAGGGCGGCACCGGCAAACGGCTGTCCTAGTTGCCGCTCAGACCGGAAAGGAAGGAATCCAAGATGTGGGAAATGAAATAGATATAAAGGGGATCTTCCTCCGCAAAGGAATCGCTCGCGGGGTCATAGCCGAAGAACGCCGGGTCATCGCTCATGAATACGATTATCAGCAGCCAGTCGCCCTGTGAGCCAACAACGCTAAAGTTGCAATACCTGTTGTCCTTCAGGAATGCGGAGGGATAGTCTTTGAACATAGTAGCAAAACTACAGTCGACGAGCGTATCCTCAATGCCTCCGACTTCATGCAGGGTCGGGATACTGTCCTCAGGCACACCTGATACCTCCACAAGGCAGCGCTTTGCCAGCGTGAGCACCTCTTCCTTGTAGGTGCCCGGCTGCGTGCCCGTATCCTTAAAGAGGCTCAGCGTCACCTTTCCCTTTATGCCGTCCTTCTCCAAATCAAATGCACGCGAGACCGGCAGAACCTTGGTCTTGGGAGCCTTTGCGGGCTTCATGCCGTCCACTTTGACGGAGGCAAGGCTGACAGCATCCTTGCTGCCCGCCGGCGCATAATGCGGCTCCGGATCCTTGAAGCGGAAGCTGTCGTAGAAATCAGAGAATGTGTTCTCAGGAGAAAAGCTTCCGTCCGGCTGGATGCCGAAGAACGCCATATCGTTCGACATCGCTACGCGCACCACGAGCCCCTGCCCCTTCTTATAGAAGGACTCGATGCTGGCATAGGAGTAGCCCCGCAAAAATTCATTCTTGAATTCGCCGCGCACAAAATTCGTGGTGCCGCAGTCCCCGTTGAACTCGCCGCGCACATCCTCGTCTTTGAACCTCGACAGCTGGGGAATCTTATCCGGATCGAGCCCCGTCGCGTTCAGCGTGCACAGCCTTGTCCACAGCATGACCTCTATGTCGCGCATGTCGTCGCTCACGCCGGTGTCCTTGAACAGGCTGTACGTCATGACGCCCTCCGTGCCGCGGCTCTTTACCTTGTATGCGCGCGTCACATACAGGTCTTCCTGATTGGGGAACTTCATGCTCTTCATACCCTTCAGGACCTTGTAGTCAACGGTAAATTCCTGCTCCGACCTGGGAATCTCAAAATGAATCGTGCCAAACTGCGCGGCAAAGGCCATGGCCGCCACCAGCAGCAGGGCAAGCGCGGAAACTAACTTCTTCATCATGTCACGGAACCTCTCTGGTATACGCTGATAGTGCATCGGGCTGTCCGGAAATCTCACATCCCGGATCAGCAAGTTCCACTATAGCACAGACGCAGAACGGTATACAATCCCCGCGCAGGCAGCAAACGGAAACCAGTTTTGTGCTCCGCGTGCAGTCAAATCCGGCCGGAAAACCCGCGGGTGGCGCGGCGGGAAGGGCACCCGATTCCGGCGGGAGTGGCATCTGAT
>DGUD01000052.1 GCA_002393865.1 Treponema sp. UBA4319 | reverse complement strand
CTATGCTGAAGGAGATGTCCTTCACCGCCGGGACGAAGAGCCGCCCCATCTGGTACTTCTTGCTCACATTGTGCATCTCGATGATAGTCATGGCAACCATTCTAGCACGATTACCCGCTCAATGACAACACGGGCGCTCAGTCCCAGGGCTTCAGCATGAAAACAAAAATGCGCTCCCAGCGGAAAAACACCCGAACTGCCGGTCGCACGCTTCGCTTTGCAAATGGCAGCCCGGGCGTTTTTCCGCTTCCGCGCATTTTTTATGTTGAATCCTTGGCTTTTGTAGCATAAAAAAGAAATTCATCTTAAAACAGTTTACATGATTTACCAATACCGCGTCCGTATTCAGATAAAATACATCTCATGCTGAAGCCCTGCTGCGGTGCCATCCCTCACTTGACAAAAAAAACGGGGGGCACATAATAGACTTGTATGACAAAAGAAGAGATTCTGGACAAAAGCAGGGCTGACAACGGCAACAAGGACATCTATGATGTGGAGGTGCAGAAGAAGGCCGCCACGGCCGCATATTTTTCTTCGTTCGCGCTGTGCGCCTTTGCCTCGCTCATAAGCTGGCTCTGCACCCGCCGTGTGAGCGCCCAGTGCTGGATTGTCTTCTTCGGGATGCTGAGCGTCGCCTTTTTTGTGAAATTCTTCAAGATGAGAAAACTGCATGAGCTTTTTGTCGCGCTCGGCTACCTTGCGATTTTTGTCCTGCTCACGGTGCTCTTCGTCTTCCAGCTGACGGGAAAAATTCGCCCGGCTGCCGCGTAGAGGGAGCGGGAGGAGCGATGGACGGAACGCTTGTCCTGAGAAACCGCCTCAAGGAAGCCCGCGCGGAAAAGCAGCTTTCCCAGAGTCAGCTCGCAAAAACCGTGGGCGTCTCGCGCAACACAATCAGCTCGATAGAGACCGGCCAGTACTGCCCGACCGCAAAGCTTGCCCTTGTACTCTGCGTGGCGCTGGACAAAAAGTTCGAGGAGCTTTTTTATTTCTAGGTAAGGCGGCGGAAGGAGCTGCTCCGGAGCCTGAATTTTCCAATCAGCCCTGTTCTGCAGCTGCGTATGCTGGCCGCACGCTGTCGCAATTGTGCATGCTGCCTATCGTGCGAGCCGCGCCGGATACCATTTCTGGAACCAGCCGGTAAAGATTCCCATCAGGACGGGAACGAGGTTGTTTATGATGGTTACGGAGATTCCGGCTCCGGCTCGTTTCAGGAGGAATGTCCATGTGGCCGTAAGGATATACAGGATTCCCCAGCAGGCGGCAAGGATATAGTTTGTCTTCATGAACAGCGGGTTGCGCAGCGCCTGGTTTCCGCCGAAATTGTATTTGACATAGGTCGCGCACAAGGGCTCTTTTACGAGGCATGAGCCGAGCCAGAGCAGGCCGAAGAGCAGGTAGCCTGCCGTCGTCGTGTAATCGCTGTTGCCGCTTCCGTAGGCCGCGATGGAGAGCGCCGCGACCAATGCGATGGAAAGCCTGTCCCAGATTACAAAGGGGCGGCTCCCCATGACGAGCGGGAGCAGCGCGCACACGCCGAGGGTGATGAGCGCGCCGGTCACCGGATGGATGGCGACGGCAATCCAGAAGCATATCCAGGGAATGAGCATCGTTGTCATGGACGCTTTTTTCTGCGGCTTTGCGTCCTGCTCCTGCGCGGCGCTGGCGGCTTGTGCGCCGCTTCCGTTCCCGCCGCGCGCGCTGCCTGCGCCAAAGAATGTGCTCCAGCGCATCATCAGGTCAAAATCGCCGGAGACGTGGTACAGTTTTTTGCCGAGAGCCTCGGCGCCCTCAATCTCGCCCCGTGATATGGACGACCACAGGGAATAGGGCGTCTCGATGATGGTCGTTGCGGTATGGCTTCCGTCCGTCACGACGCTGCTGCCGTCTTTTCCCAGCAGAATCTGGTAGCTGCGCTTTACGTCGGTGTAACGCATCTCAAGTACGCGCTCTTTGCCGTCATACGCGTCCTTGTTGTACAGCGCGGCCATCTGCCGCGTAAAGATTTCATCCTCCGGCAGTTTTCCGGCGCCGTCCTTGCTTATGCCCCAGCTTGCGTCGGCCATTGCCTCAAAGGATTCCTTGGGGTACAGAAGCTCCTTGAGCGACAGCTTTGTTTCTTCCGCGATGCCGCCGCGCGCAAATTCCTGCCCTGCCTTGCTGACCAGCGCGAGGTATGATTCAGTCCGCTCTGAAAGCTCCTTGATTCTGAACAGCTCGCCCTGCCCGCAGAAAATCTCCGCATAGCTGTCTTTTCCCAGAAAGTGCTTGAACATCATCCTGACGCTGTCGTAATTCCCCTCCGCGGAATAAAAGCCGCAGGTCGAGACGAGGACGTGTTTTGTTCCCGTCATGTCGTAGCGCGTGTCATGGCTCCCGCTGCCGTAGTCGTCTTTGTTCGCGCTCATAAAAGGAAGGTTCACCGGCAGCTGGCGGTCTATCATGTTCTTGAGGATGCCGGGCACATTGAAATAATAGAGCGGGAACGACCAGATGATATAGTCGGCTCCGATTTCCTTTTGCATGACCATCTGCATGTCGTCTTTGATGCAGCAGGTACCGGGAGTGCTTTTCCAGCAGGCAAAGCAGCCGCGGCAGGGGGCGATGTTGAGCTCCGCGAGGTGCAGCTCGTCCACGATGGGCGCGAAGCCCTGCGATTCGAGCTGGGCGCGTAGCCCCGCGACAAAGCTCGTCGCCAGCCGCAGGGAGTTGCTCCGTTTGCCTTTGGGGCTTCCGTTAATCAGAAGTATATGAGCCGTCTGCATGTGCCACCTCTTCCTTACGATTTTAAAAGCACCTTCATAGGCTTGTCAAGTAAAAATTCCGGGAACGCGCGATGCTCCGGCGGATCGTCATTTGGGGGCTTCCGGAGCCTCAAAGAAGTTGTCGACGCTTTTCAGGAGCTTTGTCATCGGCTGGTCTTTGAGCAGGTAGCCGTTCGGCTTTGCGGCGATGATTTTCATGACGGTCTCCTTGTCGTCCTTTGCCGTCAGGAATACCACGGGTATCTGCGCCGTGGCCGGGTCTGACTTGAGCACCTGCAGGACATCTATGCCGAGCAGCACGGGCATCTCGTAGTCGAGGAGCACAAGGTCTACTTTCCGCTCCTTCAGGAAGGAGACGGCGTTCATGCCCGAATTCGCGATGAATGTGTCGTACCTCTGCGAGAACCACGTCTTCAGGGTGTGGAGCGTCTCCGGATTGTCGTCCACAATCAGGAGGCTCTTCTTTCCGAAGCTCCTGGGGGCATGGCGCGGGTCGGAATTCAGCCCGTCGTCCTCGAATTTCCGCGCGCACTGCATGTTGAGCTGGCTGATGATGTCCGTGATGTTCACCGGACGGCGGAATGTGGTTGATACCAGCTCCTCCTGCACGTAGTGGCGGGAGAATTTGATTTCTTCCTCGCTGCCGATGATGTACAGGATTTTCTTTGAGTTCTCCGCCGTGATGCACTTGTTGATGTATTTGAGCGTGCCGGCAAAAAGGCTTTCCTCCCCGCCAAGGTCGACGATGAATATGTCGGGCAGCTTGTTCAGGGATGCGATGTAATTGCTGTTCGGCGTGGTCAATGTGACCTCATACTTTGCCGCACGGATTTTGTTCACGATTGCCGTCACCAGAAAGCTTTGCGGTGATTCGCAGACATATAAAACGCTGTTGTCCATAGTAATCCCCTTGTCTACAGCAGGTTCAGGAGCGCGTCCCTGTCGCCTGCAAAAATATATTTCCTCATCCTCTGGAATTTTGTTTCCTTCCCCACGGGAACGGTGTACTGCCCCATCATCCTGACGATTTCCTCCGCGGTGTCAAAGTCGAACGCCAGAATGCACTGCTTTACGTCTGCGACGGCACCGTCAAACTGTTCCCGCGTCATGGGAATCCGCCCCTGCGGCTGCGGGAGCTCGCGCTCCAGATAGGGGCGCAGCCGCCCGGAAAGGCTGCGGTACAGCGCGAGCAGGGCCGGGGTTCCCTCCGCGACAGCCGCCGCATCCGGCCTGCTGCCCAGAGCCTCAAGCTCCGCCGCGCGGCCCGCAAGCTCCGCTGCCCCGATGAGCCGCGCGGAGCTTTTGAGCGCGTGGACAAGCACCGTGTAGTTCTTGTAGTCCCTCTGCCGCGCGTAGCCTTCAATCTGGCTGGCACGCTCCTCCGTGCCGGCGCAGAATTCATCCGCGATTTCCCGGAAAAGCGCCGCAGAGCCGCAGTTGGCAACGGCGGCCGCTGTGTCGATCCCCTCTATCTCCGGCAGCATGACTGCTTCCGGGGGGCGTTCCTCCGCCTTTACCCGGATGACGGCGCTTTCCGGCAGATAGTCAAGGAGCATCTGCTCAAGCTTGCTGCTATCGACCGGCTTTGTCAAGTAGTCGGTGAATCCTTCCGCAAGGTACATCTCCCGCGCTCCGGCAACCGCGTTCGCCGTAAGCGCGATGCACGGCACTCCGGCGTTTACGTTGCCGGGAAGCTGCCGCATACGGTGCAGTGCCTCTATGCCGTCCATGCCCGGCATGTAGTGGTCGATGAATATAACGTCGTACTTCTTCTGCTGCACGTAGTTCAGCATGTCGGCGCCGTTCTCCACGACGTCCACCTGCAGGAGCGTCCGCTTGAGAAAGCCCTGTATGACGGTCAGGTTCATTTTTGTGTCGTCGACGACCAGTATGCGGGCGTCTGGCGCATGGAAGCTTTCCCGGTAGCGCACGGAATTCATCATCGCCTTCCGGTAGGTCTCGGCAAAGCTCCCCACCGGCTCCCACCACACGATGCGCTGCGTGACGCTGAAGGAGAATTCCGAGCCGCTGCCATACGTGCTCCGGACTTCCAGCCGGGAGCCCATCATGCCGAGCAGCTGCCGCACGATGCTCAGCCCCAGCCCGGTCCCCTCAATCGAACGGTTCCGTTCCTCCTCGATGCGCTCAAAGGCCGTGCTCAGCCTGCCGATATCCTCTTCTTTTATGCCGATGCCGGTGTCCTTGACCGAAATCCGCAGCTCTGCGGAATAGTCGTCAATCTTCTGCCAGCCCAGCGCAAGGGTGACGGAGCCGGACGGCGTATACTTGATTGCGTTTGTGAGGAGGTTCAGCATACACTGCTTTATCCGCACGTCGTCGCCGTACAGCAGCCGCGGAGTCGTCTCGTCGACCTTCACGCTGAATTCGAGCCCCTTTGCCTGCGCGCGCTGCGCCACCATGTTGATGATGTCGTTCAGCATGGATGCGAGCTCATACTCTGTGCTGATGATTTCCATCTTGTTCGCCTCGATTTTTGAGAAGTCGAGGATGTCGTTGATGAGCGAGAGCAGCGTCTTGCCTGCGGACTTTATGTTTTCCGCATAGCCAAGGATGTCAGCCCTGTCCGCTTCCCGCAGTATCATCTCGTCGAATCCGAGCACTGCGTTTATCGGCGTGCGGATTTCGTGCGACATTTTTGCGAGGAACACGCCCTTTGCCTCGTTCTTTGCCTTCTCAATCTCAAGCGTGGCGTTCAGCTGGCGCTCTTTCAGGTTGATGTAGTTCATCTGGTTCGAGTGCAGGGATTTGCTCAGGATGAGCCCCGTCACCGTCCAGATGGTACAGTTGAAGACGTCGTTCATGAAGGCGCTGGTGTCCTTGAACCTGAAGGACACGGCGAGGGCGATGCACAGATGGAGGAGCGACAGCAGGATGACGCGCCTCCTGCGGTCAAAGAACAGCAGCGGGAATATGACGGTGCTGCAGAGCGAGAGGCTGTACGGATAGCCGTGCTTGTCCGCGATATTGTGCAGGATGGAGAAGGTATATATGATTATGAAGCTCGTGTACAGGAAGGGCAGGGGATGTGCCTCCGGAATCTTCCTGAGCACGGTGGCGAAAAGCAGCTGGGGGATAAAAATCAGGAAGCACAGCAGGTAGAGCAGCCTGATGGTGTGGAGGTATTCCTCGTTCTTTGTATAGGGAAAGAAGGTCGATAGGAAGAGGACGAGCATGATGGTGCTTACGAGTATCACCATGTCTTGAAATGACTTGAAATTGTATCTGTTCGTGAGGGGATGATCCTGCGCGAAGAATTCCTTTTCCCGTTGCAATGTTTTAAGGTTGAATTCATCTTCCCATTCGTCCGACATACCGTGTATCCGCCTTGAGATGCTGGGAATGCTGCGGGCGCGGGGGCGGCCGGCAGCGCTTCCAGAGAATATGCGCGGGCAGGCCGGAACGCAGTTCCTCTGACCCCCGCCGTCTGCCTTATAGTATAACGCGGATTTTGAAAAAAACACGGATTCCGCGCATTTCCGTGGTGCCAGGTCAGGGCTTCAGCATGAGATGTAT
>DGUD01000010.1:8922-9369 GCA_002393865.1 Treponema sp. UBA4319 | reverse complement strand
ATCAGCGTATAGCCGAGCAGGCAGCCGCTCAGCGCAAGGAAGGTATGCAGCGGGTTCAGGCAGGTGCATACCTTCATCTTCTCAACCTTGTCAACCGTCTCGCGGTCGGTAAAGTAGAGCCCGGCCTTCTCCAGCTCCGGGCGGCCGTTCGGGAATTTGTCCTCGATGACAAGGTACTGGCATTCCTCGGCGTTCACAAAGGGCGCGACATAGGTTTTCTTGCTGGTGATGACAGGCTCCAGCTGCTCCACCCCGTCATCCGCAAGAATCTTCTCAATCTTTGCGTCGGGGCGCGGGGTTATCTTGTCTATCATCGTCCACGGAAAGCTGACCTTGCTCACATTGTTCACGTAGGCAAGGAAGCCGGGCTTACATACGCCGCGCCGCTCCCATTCCTCCGCAAACTCGTTCACGGCGGCATAGAGCTTGTCGCCGTTGTGGGAGCAG
>DGUD01000010.1:0-8863 GCA_002393865.1 Treponema sp. UBA4319 | reverse complement strand
CCGTTGTGGGAGCAGTTGTCCATGCTCACCATCGCGACAGGCAGCTCGCCGTTGTTGTAGCGCTCGTGCAGCAGCGTCACGACCTTGCCGATATAGCTTTTGGGCAGGACAGGCCCCGCAGCAAAATCATCCTCAACGCCGGGCATCATCACACCGGCGGCATTGCGGAGCAGGTAGCCCTTCTCGGTAATCGTAAAGGTGACCATCTGGAGCGACGGAGCGCGGAAAATCTCACGCAGGCGCGCCCAGTCGGACTCGTTGTCCGAATCAGCGGCAAGCGCCTCCATGATGGAGCCGACGACGGTCTTTCCGACACTGCCGTCAGCCTTGAGCGTTACCAGCGCGCCGATATTGTCGTGCGGCCGGTACATTTTCTCGATAATCTCGTAATCATAGCCTTCCGCAACGACAAGCCCGCGATCAAGGACCCCCTTGTTCAGAAGCTCCTGCACCACGTTCGCCTGAAAGGCGCGGAAAATATTCCCCGCCCCAAAGTGAATCCAGAACGGATTGGCCCTAGTGGCCGCGCCGACTTTCTCACGGTCAAAGCGAGGGAGCGAGTAGCCCTTCGCCTCCCATTCCGCTGCATCCTTAATGCCGTCTTTTGTCAGTTTCATGTCATGCTCCTGCTCAGATGAGCCAGTTTCAAAAGCCGATTCCCGGTTCTGCCCGGGAAGGGCTTGCAAGGCTTGCCCGGAAGCCGAACGTTCCGGACAAGCCACGTTGTCCGCGGCAGGTTCACCTTTCTGAAAACCCGGCGGACACGGCGCCGCTACTTATACAAAGTTACGCCGCTGCGGTCAATCGTCTTCTCGCAGGCTTCCCACAAGCCCTGCAAGTATGTCGCACCGAGCGCGCGGTCGTAGAGGCCGTAGCCAGGCATCGCCTTTTCGCCCCATATCATGCGGCCATGATCCGGGCGGATAACGCCGTCAAAGCCGGTCTCATACAGCGTGCGCACAATCTTGAACATATCGAATGTGCCCGCGCTTGAAAGATGCGCCGATTCCTGGAAATCCTGCACCGGGTCGTCGATTGCGGTATTGAATTTGAGATTCCTGATGTGCGCAAAGTGGATGCGCCCGGTCGCAGCCTTAATCATCGCGCAGAGGTCGTTCTTGCGGTTCGTCCCGTAAGAGCCGGTGCAGAACGTAAGACCGTTGTGGGGATTGTCAACGGCCTTCAGCATGCGCACCACGTTCTCCTGGCAGGTGATGATGCGCGGCAGCCCGAAGACAGGCCATGCGGGGTCATCCGGGTGGATTGCCATGTCGATATCGTATTTGTCGCAGACAGGCATGATTGCCTTGAGGAAGTACACAAGGTTGTCAAAGAGCTTCTCGTTTGTGATGTCCTTGTACATCTCAAAAAGCTCCTTCACGCGGGCCATGCGCTCCGGCTCCCAGCCAGGCAGGATAAAGCCGTTTGAATCCTTGTCGATTGAGCTGAACATCTCCTCCGGCTTGATTGCGTCCACAGCCTTTGAGTTGTACGCAAGCACGGTGGAACCGTCCTCGCAGACGCGGGCAAGCTCGCTTCTTGTCCAGTCAAAGACCGGCATGAAGTTGTAGCAGACCATGTGGATGTCTTCCTGCCCCAGGCGCTCCAGCGTCTTGATGTAGTTCTCTATATATTTGTCGCGGTCTCCGCCGCCTATTTTGATGTCATCGTGAATATTGACGCTCTCGATACCGGCAATCTTCAGACCGGCATCCGCAACTTCCTTCTTGATTTTCTGGATTGCGGCGAGCTCCCATGCGTCCCCCGGAACAGAGTCATACAAAGTGGTGATAACACCGCGAACACCCGGCACCTGCCTAATCTGCTGCAATGTGACGGAATCAAAGCCTGACCCGTACCAACGTAAAGTCATTTCCATAATCGAAACCTCAATGCTGCATTCGTCGTTACGAAAGCGCCGGCCACACCAAGAGGCATCGGCCGGCGGCTCCCGCGGATATCTCAGAAAGCCATCCGGAAAAATCCGGGCATGTCTCAGAAACCCGTCAGTTCTGAGACTGCCCCGTCCCAGACAGCTCCCGGATTTTTATTTCTGCTCTTTATAAATCTTATTGGTCATTTCCACAATCTTATCAATATTAAGGTTCTTGCAGGAAGAGATATACTCGTTCCAATCCTTATTGATATCCTTTCTGCCCGTGACAAAATTGAGCGTCCACGCATTGATATTGTCGATGAGCGGAACCGCCCAGAGCGTCAGCTGCTCGCGCTGGTCTTCCGTCGGCTTTGCCTTGGGGTCAACCTTCGCGACCGTCTTGTACTTTCCGTAGCGGGCATACAGATCCTGCACCTCAGGAGTAAAGTTGTCCGTTGACTCTGCCGTTGAGTGGCCGTAGAAATAGTTGCCGCCCGCGTAGCCCCACTGGAGGCGGATATCGACATCGTCATCAGCGCCGCTGATACCAAGACCACCGCACTTAAAGCCGGGGAGCAGCTGCTTTACCTGCTTGCCGCCAACATCAACCCAGTGCCAGGTGGTGCCTTCCGGACCCCACTTTATCAGAGAGTACGCATCCTTTGCGTAGAAGAGCCAGTCCACAAAGCGCATCATCTTGATAAAGCCGTCCTCGCCGAGCTCCTCGCGCGCCTTGTTTGAAATCATGACGCCGCACTCAAGACGGGAAGTCTCTGCGAGGTCTTTCGTCGTTCCGCTCGGATACGCGGTCACGTATGCGGAGCAGTTGCCCTTGCCGAGGATTTTCTCAAGGCCGGCAAGGTCGGTTGACATCTGCGCACGGTTCGTTGACATGATGACCGTCTTACCGTTGTAGAACTTGTTGTGCGCAACCTCGTCCGTCTGGGTAAAGGTCTCGGGGTCAAGCAGGCCGTCCTTCACAAAGCTGTTCGCCACGGTGATAAACTTCTTGAAGTCATCGCTGATTGATGATGAATAGAATTCGCCCTTGTTCCAGTCGTACTTGATACCGCCGTTGGAACCTTCGATTGCCCAGCCGGAAAGGACATTGTAGGAAGAGCCCATCAGCTTGAGCAGGTTGCCGCCCTGACCTTTGCCGGACTCGCCGCACCACAGGTCAGACCAGATATAGTCGCTTTCCTTGCACATCCCCTGTGCCACCATGTACTTCTTTACGCCGACAAGCACATCGTGCAGCTTTTCCCACGTCCAGTCCTTCTCAAGCTCGCGGATGTCGTATCCGGCGGCAGAGAAGATGTCGTCGCGCACCATAATCGTGTAGTCCTGCAGAGCTGCCTGATGCATACCGGGCAGGCGGTAGAATTTGCCGTCGCTCTGTCGGATGGTGTCAAGGTCGGGCTGCATAGAATACTTCTCGACGAATGCAGTGAAATTAGGCATATACTGGGTGTAGTCGGACACGGCGACAATGCCGCCGCCCGCCACGTACTGGTCTTCCGAATAGATTTTCGGGATGATGTAGGTAGGCGCACCGGAATTGATGGCAAGGTTCACCTTCTGGTTGTAGTCGCCGGAATCATACGACGTGATGTCAAGGTGGACATTCGTAATCTCCTCAATCTTCTTGAAGACACCCTCTGTCTTCCATGTGTCCACCATCGGATACCATGACGCATCGCTGAATGAGATCGAATAGGTCACCGGCGTATCGGAATGGAACGGCACATCAGCACCATACTGGTAGTCGGACGCAGCTCCTGCATTGCCCTTTGAAGTTTTGTTTCCTCCGCATCCGGCAAGCAGTACAGCGCCTGCCAGCAGTGCAGAAATCCCTACAAGTCTTTTCATACATATCCTCCTAAAATATAGAGAGCAAGTTCCAAAAGTCCGTCACTCCTGAAACACCGCTTACAAAAACCTCATTGCATTGCGTTTTTGAGGTATATTTTGAAGCCGTCCCAGAAGCCACCCGGCTTTTAGAACAGCCCCGATAAAGAAGCCTCAGAAAGCTGACGACTTCTGAAACTCTTTCCTTCCTTAATAATGCCAGCCGCACACAAAAGCAGCGCAAAAGAAAGCGCCCGCTCATTCCGCACGGCTTTCCGCCTACTCCTTTACGCCGCCGAGCATCATGCCCTGCACGTAATACTTCTGGATTGTCGGATAAATGCAGATAATCGGCAGCGTCATCAGCACCATGGAGCACGACTTGATGTTCGCGGCAATCTGCATCTTCTCCGCGCTCACGTCACCGGGATCCGCGCTGGTGGACGCACCGTTGATGATAGTGCGCAGGTAGTACGCGACCGGCCACATATCCTTTTTGTCAAGATACAGGAACGCGTTGTACCAGTTGTTCCAGTAGTTGACCGCATTGAACAGAATCATCGTCGCGATAATCGGCATGGAGAGCGGCAGGACAATATGCACAAGGTTTCCGATGGGGCTCAGCCCGTCTATCTGCCCCGCCTCCTCCAGGTCACGCGGAACATTCTTAAAGAACGACTTCATGAGGATGATATAGTATGTGCTCAGCATGGACGGGATGACAAAGCCCGTAATCTTATTGATAAGATGGAGCCGCTGCATCAATATGTAGTTCGGAATCAGGCCGCCGCCGAAATACATGGTAAAGATTATCAGCTTCATGAGCGTCTTGTTGCCCCACAGATTCTCTTTTGACAGCGGGTATGCCAGCAGGCAGCTGAAGAGCATTGCCGCGGAAGTCCCGATAAGCGTATAGATAATGGTATTCTTGTAGCTGAGCAGGAAGTCGCCCTTCTTCAGCACCGAGACATAGGTTGCCACGCTCAGGTTCACAGGGAAGATGGTCACCTTTCCCTGCATAATCGCCTCTTCGGAAGAGAGAGACTGGGCAACCAGATACAGGAACGGATAAAGCGTCGCCGCGCAGATAAAAATCATAATGATTGTGTTCACAACCCTGAACAGCGAATACCCTGCGGATTCCCGCACATGCATAACCGACACAGTTTGCGTTCTCATAGTTTTCTCCTTTTTGGTACTAACGTATCGCTCTCCGGCAGCGCCTTACCACAAGCCCGCGCCTGTGACTTTCCGCGAAACCTTGTTTGCCGCGGTCAGCAGAATCAGATTCAAAATCCCCTCAAAAAGACCAACGGCCGTCGCGTAGCTGTAGTTCCCGGAACCAAGACCCAGGCGGAACACGAACGTAGAGATGATGTCCGCAGTCTCATAGGTCATCGGATTATATAGAAGGAAAACTTTCTCAAAGGCTGCGCCAGAGCCGATAAGGCTTCCGATATCAAGGATAAGCAGCGTGGCAATCGTCGGCATGATGCACGGGATGGTCACGTGCCAGACGCGCTGGAAATGGTTCGCGCCGTCAACCTCGGCAGCCTCGTACAGCGAGGGATCGATGCCCGATATGGCCGCAAGGTACAGGATGGTTCCCCATCCGAGGTTCTGCCAGACGCCGGAGATGACAAAGATAGGCGTAAACCATTCCGGGCTGGATATAAAGGAAATCGGACCTGCCCCAAAAACCTTGAGCAGCGCGTTCACCGGGCCGTTCGTTGAGACAAGCTCGCGAATCATACCGGTAACGATAATCATGGAGATAAAATGCGGGAGGTAGGAAACAGTCTGCACGAATTTCTTTGCGTAGTGGCTCCGGATTTCGTTCAGCAGGAGCGCGAACAAAAGCGTCAGCGGAAAGCGGAACAGCAGGTAGATGAGGTTCAGCGAAAGCGTGTTCCTGAAAGCCCGCCAGAAAGTCAGGTCGCCGATGAACTGGCGGAAATACTTGAGACCGCTCCACTCATCGCCAAAAATGCTATGCCCCGCACGATAGCGGCGGAACGCGATTATGTTACCCACCATCGGGACATACCTGAACACAAGGTAGTAAAGGATGGGAACCAGCATCATAGCATAATACTGCCAGTTCTTCTTCATGTACTCCGTGAAATTCTGTTTCTTAATCATAGGAACTCCGCTTTTTTTGATGACGCAGGAAACTTACATACTAGTATCCCACTCTGTACACTTTTATTGTATCGCATTTTCCCGATTTGTCAAGGAAAATTTTCCATACTTGTATACTAGTTGACAAGTGAAAAATTCGGGGGTATGCTAGGAATATGAGGATTCTAGAAAAAAAATACAAGGAGACGAACCACGACTACGCGTTCCGCGTCATCAAGGAGAATATCGTTGACCTTGAGCTGCAGCCGGGCAGCATGATAAGCGAGCAGGAGATAGCAAGCATGCTCGATTTATCCCGCACGCCGGTGCACGAGGCGCTGCAGGAGCTGGCAAAGACTAAAATAGTAGAGATTCTTCCCCAGCGCGGCAGCCTCGTCAGCCTGATAGACATGAACCTTGTGGAGGAATCCTGCTTTATCCGCGCGACCATCGAATCCGCGGTCACCGAGCTGGCCTGCAAGAAGGCTGAATCAAAAGACATAGACGCGCTGGAAGAAAACATCGTATTGCAGGAATTCTACTATACAAAGCAGAATTACGACAAATTCATGGAATATGACAATGCGTTCCACAAGGCGATGTATGAGATTGCGGGCAGAATGCTCAGCTACTACACCGTCCAGCTGATGAACATCCATCACAACCGCTTCCGGACGCTGGGTCTGCACATCTCAAACGCGGCCCGCATCGTGAGCGAGCACCGTACGATTCTTGCGGCCGTAAAGCAGCATGACTGCGAGAAGGCAAAGAAGGAATTCCTGCAGCACATAAACAGGACATTCATCGACGAAAAGGAAATCCGGCAGAAATATCCTGCCTACTTCAAATAAAAAGCGTATTTCAAAAGCCGCTGACTTTTGGAACCACCGCAATAGCAAAAAAAAGAGGTGCGAACATGAAAATTACGAGCCTGGAGAATTCTCAAGATTTCTGCTTTGTCTGCGATGACAGCGCTTTTTCCGGCGTGCAGAAAATAAGCCAGAAAGTCGCAAAGGATGTGGAGCGCGTGTTCGGCTTTACCCCGGCGGCATCGCATACGCTGGCAGACGTAAAGCATGATGCGCTCATTTTTGGTACCATCGGGAACAGCGCCCTGCTGGACGAGCTTGAAAAGGCCAAGCGCATAGACCTTTCTTCCGTGCGCGGCAAGCGGGAAGTCTACGGCTTCTTTGTCCTTGAGAAGCCGTGCAGCGCCTTCCCCGCCGTGCAGAATGCCATCGTCGTGGCAGGAAGCGACAAGCGTGGTACCATCTACGGACTCTTCCACCTCTCAGAGCTGCTCGGCGTGTCCCCGCTGGTGGACTTTGCCGACGTGGTGCCGGAAAAAAAGACCGCGATGGAATTCGGCGCCGCACAGAACATGGTGTCAAAGGAGCCGTCCGTCAAGTACCGAGGCTTCTTTATCAACGACGAATGGCCCGCTTTCGGCAACTGGAGCATCAAGCGATTCGGCGGCCCCAACGCCCTGTGCTACGAGCATGTCTTTGAGCTGCTGCTCAGACTTAAGGGCAACTACCTCTGGCCCGCAATGTGGTCGGCGGTCTTCTCTTGGGACGGTCCGGGACTCAGGAACGCCGAGCTTGCCGACGAATACGGCGTGGTCATGGGCACCAGCCACCACGAGCCGTGCTGCCGCGCCGGGGAGGAGCACCGCAAGTACCGCAACACCACGCAGGAATACGGCGCCGAATGGAATTTCCAGCACAACCGCGAGGGCATCACAAGATTCTGGCGCGACGGGCTGCGCAGGAACCGCCCCTTCGAGAACATATATACGATAGGAATGCGCGGAGAGGCGGACACCGCGATACTGGGGCGTGAGGCGACGCTCAAAGACAACATAGACCTGCTCAAGGACGTCCTGAACACGCAGTACAAGCTGATGAAGGAGGAGGTGAACCCCAATCTTGAGGAGATTCCGCGCCTGCTCGTCATGTTCAGCGAGGTGGACAAATTCTACTTCGGCACAAAGGACACGCCCGGCCTGAAAGACACCGATTTGCTTGACGGCGTCACCATCATGATGACCGACGACAATTACGGCGTGCTCCGCGCCCTGCCCGACGAATCCATGCGCACGCATAAGGGCGGTCTGGGCCTGTACTACCACTTTGACTTCCACGGCGGCCCTCACTGCTACGAATGGGTGAACGAAAACTACCTGCCGAAGGCGTGGGAGCAGCTGACCACCGCCTACGAGTGGGGCATCCGCGACGTATGGATTGTCAACGTGGGCGACATGGGGCTGCTGGAATTCCCGCTCAACTATTTTATGGACATGGCCTACGACTACGAGACCTACGGCTCTCCGGCCGCATGCAACACCGCGCGCTGGACGCACGACTGGCTGCACAAGCAGTTCGGCGCCTACTTCAGCGAGGGCGACATGGAGAAGATGGAGCAGCTCGTGCAGGACTACACCTTTATCACAAACCGCTGCAAACCAGAGGTGATGAACGAGTACATCTACGACCCGACGCACTACGGCGAGGCGGACGAGCTGCTCGCAAAGGCCGAGGAAATCGTGAGCAACGCGCAGCAGCTTCTGAGCCACTGCCCAGCACCGATTGAAGGCGCCTTCTACGAGCTGGTGTACTATTCCGCAGCGGGAGCCGCAAACGTATACCGCATCTGGATTTCAGCTGCCAAAAACCGCCTGTACGCGGCGCAGAACCGCGTGGAGGCAAACGACTGGGCGGACAAAACGGCGGCCTACCTTGACTTTGACCAGCAGCTGACGGACGCGTACCATGCCGTTGACGGCGGCAGATTCTACGGCTTCGGGCTATCAGAGCATATCGGATTCGATCACTGGAACGAC
The DNA here is from genome assembly GCA_002393865.1 of Treponema sp. UBA4319. Classification (GTDB taxonomy): domain Bacteria; phylum Spirochaetota; class Spirochaetia; order Treponematales; family Treponemataceae; genus Treponema_D. The sequence goes on along the minus strand of DGUD01000010.1, from coordinate 176 downwards.
GAAGACGACAAAAAGCCGCAGCTCATCCACATCTATCCGTCCAAGAAACCGCGCCTCGTCGTGGCTCCCGCAGACAGGGCGGAATACCTTGTGGGCACCGACTATTCCCAGAAGGAGATGGACATAGACGCCTTTATGAATCCGGCGCGCACAAGTTTTGCGGTAGAGCTGGCGCC
>DGUD01000009.1:510-3240 GCA_002393865.1 Treponema sp. UBA4319 | reverse complement strand
AAGGTATGCACCTGCCTGAACCCGCTGCATACCTTCCTTGCGCTGAGCGGCTGCCTGCTCGGCTATACGCTGATTGCCGACGAGATGAAGGACGAGGATTTGCTGCGGCTGGTCAAGCGCCTCGGTTACGAGGAAGGGCTGCCGGTCGTCGTCGATCCCGGAATCATCAGGCCGAAGGACTTTATCGACGAGGTTGTGAACGTGCGGATTCCCAACCCGTTCATGCCGGATACCCCGCAGAGAATTGCGTGCGACACGAGCCAGAAGCTTTCGATTCGCTTTGGCGAGACGGTAAAAGGCTACCTTGCGCGCGCTGATTTGGACGTGGCCGGGCTGCGGGTGCTGCCGCTCGTCTTTGCGCTGTGGCTGCGCTATCTGATGGCGGTGGGCGACGATGGGAAGCCGTTTGAGCTGAGCCCCGATCCGCTGCTTGATGAATGCAGGAAGTATGTCGCCGGGGTGAGCTTGGGCGGGGACGCCGCCTCTGCCTGCAAGGCGGTGGAGCCGCTTTTGCGCCGCAAAGAGATTTTTGGCGTGGATTTGTCGGAGGCAGGGCTGGCTGCCCAGGTCTGCGATTATTTTGCTCAGCTTATCGGCGGTACCGGCGCTGTGCGCGCGGTGCTGAAAAAGCTTTAGGAAGAGTGTTGCCCGGCACGGATGCATCCGCTTGCCGGGGATGCAGCGCTGGTGAGAACGCGGGGTGTTTTATGAGAGCATTTTTGGACGAGGATTTTTTGCTGCAGGGCGAGGCTGCCCGGACTTTATACCATCGCTATGCGGAGAACGAGCCGGTGTTTGACTTTCACAATCATCTGCCGCCGCAGGAGATTTTTGAGAACAAGCCGATGGGCAACCTTGCGAACGCATGGCTTGACCACGACCACTATAAATGGCGCGCGATGCGTGCTGCCGGGGTCGATGAGGCGCTCATAAGCGGGCATATCCGCAAGGACGGCTCCGTAAAATCCGACGCTGAGCGCGGCGGCGCGGAGGCTGCCGCAAAGGCCGACTACGAGCGCTACCTTGCGTTTGTGCGCACGCTGCAGGAATGCGTGGGGAACCCGCTCTACCACTGGAGCCATCTGGAGCTTCGGCGCTATTTCGGTATTACGGAGCCTGTCACCGAGGCGAATGCCCGCGCGGTCTGGGATACATGCAACGCGCTGCTCGCGCAGCCCGGCTATGCGCCGCGCGGACTCTTGGAGAAGATGAACGTTCGCGAGCTCTGCACGACGGACGATCCGCTTGATAGCCTTGAGTGGCACAAAAAAATCGCGGCGGAGCAGGGCTTTTGCGTCAAGGTGCGCCCCTCGTTCCGGCCGGATCTTATCCTGAACGCGGAAAGCCCCGCATTCCCGGATTATATCCTGCGCCTACAGGAGATGGACGGGCGCAAATTCATGACGCTTGAGGACATGATTGCCGCCGTAGGTCGCCGCATGGATTTTTTTAAGGAGAACGGCTCCGTCGTGAGTGACCATTCCCTTGAGGGTGATTTCTATATTCCTGCGGCATACGACGCCGTGAACTACATTTTCCAGAAGGCGTGGATTGGCAAGCCGCTCTCCCACGAGGATCTTGCGAAGTACAAGGGCTGGGTGCTCGTGGAGCTGGGCAAGCTCTACGCGCGGAAAGGCTTTGTGATGCAGCTCCATATCGGCGCGCTGCGGGACAACAATGCCGCGATGGCCGCCGTGGCAGGGAAGAATATCGGTGAGGACAGCCTGCAGGACTTCAGCTATGCGGCGCAAATCGGCGCCGTCCTGAACGCCATCTATTCCACCGAGCCTTCCGCCCGGACGATTCTCTACAACCTGAACCCCGCGGACAACGAGGCGCTTGCCACGATGGCCGCGAATTTCCGCAACTGCCAGTTCGGGCCGGCGTGGTGGTTCAACGACCACAAGGACGGCATCGAGGAGCAGATCCGCGTCTATGCCCGCACATCGGTGCTCGGTCGCTACGTGGGGATGCTCACCGACAGCCGCAGCTTCCTCTCGTACCCGCGCCACGAATATTTCCGTCGGATTCTCTGCAACTTCATCGCCTCGCAGGTGGAGCGTGGCGAATTCCCTTGGGACGAGCAGGTCCTTGGCGCTCTGGTGCGCAGAATCTGCTACCAGAACGCCGTTGACTTTTTCGGCGTGTGAGCCCGGCTTGCCCTCGCGGCAGCTGCCCTGTGAGCGGTAGCTGCCAAATGCAGGCGGGTGCTTCCCGCTTTTCCGGGCGCCTGCTTGCATTGATACTGCAAATCCTGCATTGTTGCTGAACCCTCTTCATTGACTTTCGTTGGTTTCTCGGTTAAAATATGCTAATCGAGGTATATTGTAATGGCTAAGAAAAGTGACAATGCTGTAAAGGGCGCCGCACGCGCCCCCCACCGTTCCTTGTTCTATGCAATGGGCTACACTGACGAGGAACTTGAGCGTCCGATTGTTGGCGTCTGCTGCGCTAAGAACGAGATTATTCCGGGGCATGCAGAACTTGACCGCATCTCGGAGGCCGTAAAGGCCGGTGTGCGTATGGCGGGCGGAACTCCTGTGGAATTCCCTGCCATCGGTGTCTGCGACGGCATTGCCATGGGGCACGAGGGCATGAAGTATTCCCTTGTTACCCGCGAGCTTATCGCCGACTCCGTGGAGTGTATGGCAAAGGCGCACCAGTTCGACGCGCTCGTTATGATTCCCAACTGCGACAAGATTGTTCCGGGCATGCTTATGGCTGCCGCCC
>DGUD01000009.1:0-423 GCA_002393865.1 Treponema sp. UBA4319 | reverse complement strand
CCGGCGGCCCGATGATGCCCGGCCACCTGCCCGGCCATGAGGAGGGGAACCCGTATGCGGACAAGAACCTGTCGCTGACCGATATGTTTGAGGCGGTGGGAGGCCTTGCCGTCGGAAAAATCACGGAGGCGCAGCTCAAGGAGCTGGAGCACGCCGCCTGCCCCGGTTGCGGGGCCTGCTCCGGTATGTTCACGGCGAATTCCATGAACTGCCTGACGGAAGTCCTTGGCCTCGGCCTGCCGGGCAACGGGACTATCCCTGCCGTGACCGGCGCGCGCATCGCGCTCGCAAAGCATGCCGGTATGCAGGTGATGGAGCTGTACCGCCGCGGTATCACCGCCCGGCAGATGATGACCGCCGACTCGTTCCGCAATGCCCTTGCCGCCGATATGGCGCTCGGCTGCTCCAGCAACACGATGCTGC
>DGUD01000078.1 GCA_002393865.1 Treponema sp. UBA4319 | reverse complement strand
CAGGCTAAAGCCTTGCAAAAATGCGGAATCGTAAGGTTGCTGTTCGGAAAACTGAAGTTTCCGAACAGCTCTACTTTACACAATGTGCCAATACTGCGTCTGCTTTCAGATGAAATACATCTCAAGCTGAAGCCTTGATGCTCCCCCGCGGGAACATTGACAATGGGAATGTGTTGTGATAGAGTGGGCTTGTATCCGGGTGCACGTAGAATCAGCGATGGAATGCGTGCCTAACAGGGAACGGGGTGAGAATCCCCGGCAGTGCCGCTACTGTGTTGGGGCTGGGCTGATGCCCGCTTCAGAGTCAGACACCTGCCCGGATGCAGGCACATACACTTCTCCGTGACTAGGGAAGGTGCCGGGGCTATGGCGTAGCCGCAGTGACTCATGCCGTAAGGGGGCGTTTTTGCCCTCTGTATTGTCGTAGACCTTTGGCGCATTTTCTGGCGGGAACGAAGGAACCGTGCGTTCTTGTTTTGCCGCATGGCTCTGTTCCGGGTGGAAGTATATGGAGCCGGACATTGCGAAGGGACTGGTCGTCCGGAGGTTTTTATGAAAAGCATGAAGTTGTTGGGTATTGTTTCTGCGGTCTGCATTATGGGCGGTTTTTTCTCTACCGCCTCTGCCAAGCCAAAGCGCGCGGCTTCCGTTGTGCAGGATAAGGAAATCCTTGTGGTCAGTTTTGGCACGAGCTACAACACGAGCAGGACTGTCACGATTGGCGGCATTGAGAGCGCCATCAGGGAGCGCTTTCCCGATTACAAAGTCGCGCGTGCCTTTACCTCTGAGACTATCATCAAAAAGCTGAAGAAGCGCGACGGAATCGTCATAGACAATGTTGAGCAGGCGCTTGACCGCGCGATTGCGGAAGGAATCCGGACGCTCGTTGTCCAGCCGACCCACCTGATGGACGGTTTTGAATATACCGATTTAAAGAATTCCCTTGCCAAATATGAAGGGAAATTTGAGCGCATCGCGCTGGCAGTCCCGCTTCTTTCCAGCGACAGCGACTACGCGCGGCTTGCGGATATTATTGCCGGAAAAGCAAAGTCCTTTTCTGACGGGCATACCGCGCTTTGCTGCATGGGGCACGGCACCGAGGCTGAGTCAAACATGGCCTACGCAAAGCTTCAGTCTGTCTTTGACAAAAAGGGGTATGCTGACTGCTATATCGGCACCGTGGAGGCGACTCCGTCCATCGATGATTTGCTGCAGAGCCTGAAGGCGAAAGGAACATACAAGCGCGTTGTCCTGATGCCGCTCATGGTTGTGGCGGGCGACCACGCGAACAATGATATGGCCGGCGACGAGGATGATTCCTGGAAATCTTTGTGCGAGAAGGCCGGGTATGGCGTGCAGTGCATTCTTGAGGGGCTGGGGCAGGACTACGATGTCCAGCAGATATACGTGGCACATACACAGGCTGCCATTGATTCACTGAGGAAGTAATCATGCATGTACGGCATTCCCTGCGCGGCGCTGCTGCGATAGTATTTTTCAGTTCGCTGCTGCTTGCGTCATGCCGGCGGGGGGGCAGAGCTGCTTCCGTGGAGACGGGGCAGCAGGCTTCTCTTGCGGGGATGCGCTATGTACGGAATATCCCCAACACGTATGCAAGGATGTTCTCCGTCGATGAGTACGAGGGGGGCTACCGCCTGATTACGGTTGACGGGACTATGCGCTATCTGCTTGTCCCTGAGCATAGCTCCGTGCCGGAGGCTCTGCCTCCAGATATCACCGTGCTGCAGCAGCCGCTCGATTCCATATATCTTGCCTCATCGCCGGTAATGGCGCTTATGTGCAGGATAGGCGCGCTTTCCCGCATAAAGTTCAGCTCCACGGAAGCTGACAAATGGTACATCCGGGAGGCTGCCGAAGCCATGCGGAGCGGTGCCCTGCAGTATGCCGGCAAATATGATTCCCCGGACTTTGAGCTGCTGCTGGGTGGCGGCGTTGATGTGGCTGTGGAGAGCTCCATGATTTTCCATAAGCCGCAGGTGCAGAAAAAGCTGGAGAGCCTCGGCATTCCCGTATTCGTGGATGAATCGAGCTATGAGGAGCATCCGCTTGGGCGCGTCGAATGGGTAAGGCTCTACGGATTGCTTATGGGGAACGAGAGCTTTGCGGATTCCTTCTTTGACTCGCAGGTAAAGCGTATCGCTCCGCTGGAGCAGGAGGCCGCGCTGGGAAAGACTGTCGCTTTCTTTTACATGAACAGTGACGGAATGGCTGTTGTCAGGGGAGCGGACGACTATATTGCCCGTATGATAGGAATTGCCGGGGCTTCGTATGTCTGCGCGGAGATGCCGGAATCAAAAAGCGGCAGCTCCACCGTGCAGCTTTCCATGGAGGAATTCTATGGGGCTGCGTGCCAGGCTGATTATCTTATCTACAATGTGACAATCGACAAATCCGTGCGCAATCTGGAAGATTTGCTTGCAAAAAGCCCCTTGTTCGCGGACTTTGAGGCAGTAAAGCAGAATCATGTCTGGGCGGCGAAGAATTACCTGTATCAGGGGACGGACAACCTTGCAGCCTTTATCGTGGAGCTCCGCCAGCTGATGGAGGGCGAGGTTGCCGATGACGATATGCTGTTCCTGGAGCATCTTGAATGAGAGCCGAGTCCTTTTCACGGATAGTGCGCGCATCAAAAATCTTTCTGCTGCTTGCCTTCCTATGCCTTGCCGCCGCCGTCCTGAGCCTGTATGCCGGTCGCACCCAGATTCCGCTCGGCAGAATTCTCCGCATTGTGTTTTTTCAGGACGGTTCCGTGCAGGAGCGGACGATTATTTTTAAAATCAGGCTGCCGCGCATGCTGATGGCAATGCTGCTGGGCGGCGCGCTTTCTCTTTCGGGCTTTCTGCTGCAGACGTATTTCCAGAATCCGATAGCAGGGCCGTTTGTGCTCGGCATATCGTCGGGGGCAAAGATGGCCGTTGCCTTTGCGCTGATAGTGCTGGTGCCCCACCGCTTTGCTGCCGCGAGGCCCTGGCTGCTGGTGGCGGCCTCGTTTATCGGCGCGCTGCTTTCCACTTCGCTTATCCTGCTTGTATCTGGCAGGTTGCACCATAACACCTCACTGCTTGTGGTGGGAATCATGATTGGCTACATAACGTCTGCCGTCACCGATCTCCTGATAACGTTTGCGAACGATGCGGACATAGTGAACCTGCATAGCTGGTCGACCGGCAGTTTCTCCGGCATGAGTATGGATGATTTTTCCATCTGTGCCATGCTCATCATTCCTGCGCTCGTGCTGACCTTTCTGCTTGCAAAGCCAATCGGGGCGTACCGCCTTGGCGAGTCGTACGCGCAGAGCATGGGGGTGAACGTGCGTTTGTTCCGCCCTCTGCTTATCCTGCTTTCAAGCCTGCTGTCTTCCTGTGTCACCGCTTTTGCCGGCCCGGTATCCTTTGTGGGAATTGCGGTTCCTTTCCTCGTCAAGCAATGCATGGGAAGCGCGGAGCCGCTGCTGCTTATTCCTGCCTGCTTTATAGGAGGAGCCGCGTTCTGCTCGTACTGCGACCTTGCGGCCAGGCTCCTGCTTGCCCCGCTGGAGATGAATCTCAGCACCATCACGTCCTTCTTTGGGGCGCCAGTCGTCATATACATGCTCGTCAGGCGGCATTCCGGGGGAAAGCTGTAATATGCAGGAGGAGATTCTTGTTCTGCACGATGTCTGCGCCGGATACGCCGGAAAGCCTGTCCTGAAGAATATATCGTTTTCTGTCAGGCGGGGGGAGCTCGTCTCCATTATCGGGCCGAACGGCGCGGGGAAATCGACCATCCTGAAAAACATAATCCGCCAGCTTTCTCCGTTGGAAGGAAGCGTCGTCCTTGCGGGGAAGAACCTGGGCGCGTACCGTCCGGCGGAGCTTGCCCGCAGCATGTCCGTGATGCTCACGCAGCCCGTACGGCCGGAACTCATGAGCTGCCGCGATGTCGTCGCCTCCGGGCGCTATCCTTTTACGGGGCAGCTGGGGCTGCTCCGCATGGAGGACGAGGAATTCGTGGAGCGGGCTCTGGCAATGGTGCGCGCGGAGGCATTTGCCGACAGGCAGTTTTCTTTGGTAAGCGACGGGCAGCGCCAGCGGATTATGCTTGCCCGCGCGCTGTGCCAGAACCCTAGGATTCTGGTGCTTGACGAGCCGACCTCCTATCTGGATATACGGTGGCGGCTGGAGCTGCTTTCTCTGCTGCGGGAGCTTGCCGCTTCCGGGGTCGCCGTCATCATGGCCGTCCATGAGATTGATTTTGCGGAGAAGGTCTCAGACCGCATTCTTTGCGTGGGCAGCGAATCCTGCCGCATGTGCAGTCCCGATGAGCTTGCGCGGGACGGCGGCATACACGAGCTGTACGGACTTTTGCCCCAAAGCTTTGACTCCCTTCTTGGAATCTCGGAGCTTCCTCCAGTTGGAGGGAAGCCGCAGGTATTTGTCATCTCCGCCTGCGGGACGGGAATCCCGGTGTACCGCATGCTCCGGCGCAAGCGGACGGCCTTTGCCGCCGGGATTCTTTTTACGAACGATATCGATTACCGTGTTGCCCGTATGCTTGCGGCGCAAATCATTACGGCGCCTCCTTTTGAGCCGATAGCCGATGATGTGCTTGCCGCCGCAAAGAAATGCATGGACGGATGCAGCAAAGTGATAGACACGGGAATCCAGATTGCCTCTGGCAACCGGAGAATGGAAGAGCTTTTGGCGTATGCCGGGGAAAAATTATGTCGAAACCCCTTATGATTCAGGGCACTATGTCCAGTGCCGGGAAAAGCCTGATATGCGCAGGACTGTGCCGCGTGTTCCGGCAGGATGGTTTCAGTGTCGCACCCTTCAAATCTCAGAATATGGCGCTGAATTCGTATGTGACGAGGGAAGGTCTGGAGATTGGCCGGGCGCAGGCAATGCAGGCAGAGGCCGCGGGCATAGAGCCTTCCGTCCTGATGAACCCCGTGCTCCTGAAGCCAACGAGCGATGTCGGATCGCAGCTTATCGTGAACGGGGAAGTCCGCACCGTCATGAAAGCAGCCGAGTATTTTTCCTACAAGAAACAACTGCTGCCGGATATCCGTGCCGCCTACCAGAAACTTGCCGCGGCCTATGACATTGTGGTGATTGAAGGCGCCGGAAGTCCGGCGGAGATTAACCTGAAGGAAAACGATATCGTAAACATGGGAATGGCGCGGCTGGCGGGCGCTCCAGTCCTGCTGGTGGGGGATATCGACAGGGGCGGTGTGTTTGCCCAGCTGTTCGGGACACTGGCGCTCCTTGATGACGATGAGCGCCAGCGGGTCAAGGGGCTGATAATCAATAAATTCCGTGGGGACAAGTCCTTGCTTGATTCCGGTGTCAGGATGCTGGAGGAGCGCTGCGGGGTGCCCGTGCTCGGAATCCTTCCCTATCTGCATATCGATATCGATGACGAGGACAGCCTTACGGAACGATTTGCATCCGGGACGGGCAGCGCTGCAGGAGCCGCGCTTGACATCGCGGTGATACGGCTCCCGCATATCTCTAATTTTACTGATTTTATGCCGCTTTCAGCCGAGGCGCTTGTGAGGCTCCGCTATGTGGGCAGGGCAGGGGACTTGGGCCGGCCCGATGCCATTATCATTCCGGGAACAAAAAATACGATGGCAGATCTCCGCTGGCTCAGGAACAATGGCCTTGAGGCCGCGATAAAACAACGTGCTGCCACCCAGGTGCCGGTGTTCGGTATATGCGGAGGATATCAGATGCTGGGGCAGCGCATTGATGACAGCGCGGGTGCCGAGGAAGGCGGCTGCATGGATGGAATGGCACTGCTTCCGGTACAGACGGTCTTTTCTGCCCGGAAGACGCGGACGCGGGTAAAAGGAATGCTGTGCGCGGACGGCCTGCTCTCGTCTCTTGCCGGATGCCCGGTAGAAGGCTACGAGATTCACATGGGAAAAACCGTTCCATGTGCGGAGCATGTGCCGCCGTTTGTCCGCCTTGTGGATGAGTCTGACGGAAGCGAAAAATATGACGGCGCATGCAGCGGTACGGTGTTCGGAACCTATCTGCATGGTTTTTTTGACAGCGCGGAGGCTGTCCGCCGCCTTGCGCTTTTGCTCGCTGAGCGGAAGGGCGTGCAGGTGCAGCCCGGTGCGCCGCTCCTGCCGTATGCGCTCTATAAGGAGCAGCAGTATAACCTGCTTGCAGATGCAATCCGCAGCTCGGTGGATATCCCTGCGCTTTATGATTGTATGGAGGTCTCCCATGCCTGTCTTTGAGCACGTGCGCCCAGAGGATATCGAAAAGACAAGTTTTTCCATCATTGCGCAGGAGCTTTCGCGCATGGGGAAACATATTCCGCCGGAGCTCGCGCCGCTTGTCATGAGGGTCATCCATACGACGGCGGATTTTGACTATGCCGATACGCTTGTGTTTTCGCCGGGGGTGCTGGCGGCTGTCCGGGAGGCATTCCTGAGCGGCGCCGATATTGTGACGGATACGAATATGGCCCGTGCCGGAATAAACAAGCAGAGCCTTGCCCGTTTTGGGGGACAGGTGCATTGCTTTATGGCTGACGCTGATGTAGCGGAAGAGGCAAAAGCGCGCGGCACAACGAGGGCTGCCGTCAGTATGGAGCGTGCCGCAGCAATCGGGCGGCCGCTTATATGCGCGGTGGGCAATGCGCCGACCGCGCTTGTGGAACTGTGCCGCCTGATTGACGGCGGCTTCCTCCCTGCCTGTGTCATCGGCGTTCCGGTGGGCTTTGTGAACGTGGTTGCCGCCAAGGAATTGCTTATGGAGAAAAACGTGCCCTTCATTGTGAACAAGGGGCGGAAAGGCGGAAGCGCCGTGGCTGCCGCAATCTGCAATGCCGTGCTCTATATGATCGACGGAAGCCGCCAATGAAGGAACGGAGCTTTATATTGCTCAAGCAGCAGCAGCAGCCTTTGTTCGGCTATACGACTGGTAGCTGCGCGGCTGCGGCTGCCGGTGCTGCCGCGCAGATGCTTGCGACGGGAAACAGTGTGCGCTATGTCTCGCTGCGCACGCCAAAGGGCATTGTGCTTTATCTTGAGATTGAGCATATAAAAAAAGCCGACGGCATTGTGTCCTGCGCGGTGCAGAAGGATGCCGGCGCTGACTCTGACGTGACCGACGGTGTCTATGTGTATGCCTCCGTCCGCCGTACGAACGACGGTCAGATTCGCATTGACGGAGGAAGCGGGGTGGGGCGCGTTACGTTGCCGGGGCTTGATCAGCCTGTCGGAAGCGCCGCGATAAACCGGGTTCCGCGCCGGATGATAGCGGATGCCGTGCGGCCGTATTGTCCGAGCGCGGAAATCATCATTGCCATTCCCCAAGGGGCTGAGCTTGCCGCTAAGACGTTCAATCCTAAGCTGGGAATTGTTGGGGGCATATCCGTGCTCGGCACGAGCGGCATTGTGGAGCCGATGAGCGAGCAGGCGCTGCTGGACACAATCCGCATAGAGCTGCATGTGCGGCGCCTTCAGAATGTTCCGCTGCTGCTGATGGCTCCCGGCAATTATGGCAAAGAATTCCTGCTGGGGCACTACGGGCTTCCGATGGATGATTGTGTGGCATGCTCCAACTTCGTAGCGGATGCGCTTGCCCTTGCCGTTGCCGAGGGATACACGCGCATGCTCTTCGTCGGACATATCGGCAAGCTGGTAAAGATTGCCGGCGGTGTCCGCAACACGCATTCCCGCTACGGAGACCGGCGCATGGAGATTCTTGCGGACATCGCAAAGCGTTATTGCCCGGCGGAATCTTTTCCGCTTGTCGCGCAGAAGCTTTTTGCCTGCGTGAGTACGGATGAGGCTGTCCGCGTGCTCAAGGAGGCAGGAGTCGCGTCCGCTGTCCTTGCCGATATGACGGAGCGCATCCGCCTGAATATGCAGGAATGGGGCGAAGGCAGGCTGCGGATTGCTGTCATCGTATTTTCGAATGTGCATGGCGTGCTCGGCATGACAAGCGACGCGCCTGCCTATGTGCAAGAATTCCGCTCGTTCTGTGCGCGGAAGACGGAGGCCTGAGCTATGGTGTATTTTGTCGGTGCCGGTCCGGGAGCCGCGGATCTGATAACTGTCCGCGGGCAGCAGAGGCTGAAGGATGCGGATGTCGTTATCTTTGCGGGCTCCTTGGTGAACAAGGAGCTTCTTGATGTATGCAGGCCGGGCTGCGAGTTCTTTGACAGCGCGGCAATGACGCTGGAAGAGGTGATGGCTGCCATACAGCATGCCGAGCGTGCCGGAAAAATGACCGTGCGCCTGCATAGCGGGGATCCTTCATTATTCGGTGCTATACGGGAGCAGATGGACATCCTCGACACGCTGCAAATTCCCTATGAGAGCGTGCCCGGTGTCAGTTCGTTCTGCGCCGCTGCCGCCTCACTGCATATAGAATACACGCTTCCTTCCGTCTCCCAGACTGTCATCCTGACAAGGATGGAAGGAAGGACACCCGTTCCCGAAAAAGAGAAGCTTGAATCCCTTGCGGCGCATCACGCCACTATGGTTTTGTTTCTGAGCGCCGGTATGGCTGCCGCAGCGCAGGAACAGCTTCTTGCCGCAGGATACAGCGGCGCTACGTCTGCCGCCATCGTCTACAAGGCAAGCTGGAAAGACGAGGCTCTGTACCCGTGCACGGTCGGGACGCTGGCGGAGACTGCTGCCGCGCACGGTATCAGGAATACGGCGCTGTTTATCATCGGCGATGTCGTGGGGCACAAGGACTATGCGCGCTCAAAACTATATGACCCTTCCTTTGCTACCGGCTTCAGGGAGGCTTCCGAGCCGTGAAGCAGATTCATATCATCGCGTTCACGCAGGAGGGCATGCGCCTTGCCCTAATGCTCAGGACACAGCTTGAGGCTATTCTCTTTGACGTTACGGTTTCCAGCGCTGCCCGGAGCGGCTGCGGCATTCCCGCTGTCTCCTTGGGCGGCTGGGTGCAGGAGCATTTTATGTCCGGCAATGCGCTCGTCTACATAGGTGCTGCCGGTATTGCCGTGCGCAGCATCGCTCCTTTTGTGAAGGATAAGCGTTCTGACCCTGCCGTGCTTGTGCTTGATGAGAAGGGGCGCTTTGTTGTTCCCCTGCTGTCCGGTCACATCGGCGGAGCCAACGAGCTTGCGCGGCAGCTTGCCCGTATGACGGGGGGGCTTGCTGTGCTTACGACCGCGAGCGATGTGAACGGCCTCTTTGCCGTTGATGTGTGCGCTCGGAAGAACCATTGCGCGATTTCCAGCATGGAGCAGGCCAAGCGTTTTGCTGCCGCGCTGCTCAAGCATCGCAGGGGCTTTGTCCTGCTGCCGGAAGATTTTGCGGACTGCATCTCCGTTGGCTCTGTTCCTCCGGAGCTTTCGATTGTTTCCGAGGATGACGAGGCCGCCGGTACTGCTGGGGATGCGCTCTTTTGCATCTCTCCTGCCGCAGAAAGCGGCCTCTTGCAGCTTGTGCCTTCATGTCTGCTTGTGGGGGTCGGTTGCAAGCGGAATACGCCCGCAGCGTCCCTCAGGAATTTCGTCGCCGCTGTCCTTGAGGAGCAGGGGCTGCACCCGGCGGCTATAGCCGCAATCACCTCTATCGACGTAAAGGCTGATGAGCCTGCCGTGAAGGAGCTTGCGTCTTTTTACCATGTGCCTCCGCTCTTTTTTTCGGCGGAGACATTGCGTGCGGTGCCGGGCAGCTTTCTTCCTTCGGAATTTGTGCGGCAGACCGTCGGCGTTGACAATGTATGCGAGCGCTCTGCAGTCGCAGCCGGAGCCAGCCGCCTGCTTGTGCGCAAGATTGCCCGTGACGGCATGACCGCCGCCGTGGGCATACGGCACGTGCATATCAGTCTTGCATAGGAGCGGAAAATGGCCGGAAACGCGGAACAGATACTTTTTGTTGTGGGAATAGGGCCGGGAAGCCTTCGGCAGATGACGTGCGAGGTAATCGATGTGATTGCCGGCGCGGATGTCATCGTTGGCTATAAGGTGTATACCGATTTGATATGTCGTTATTTTCCCGGAAAGGAAGTGCTTACGACCCCGATGCGTCAGGAGGAGGAGCGCTGCCGCCTTGCGCTGGAGACCGCTGCTTCTGGCAGGAAGGTTGTGTTTGTGTGCAGTGGAGATGCCGGTGTATATGGCATGGCGGGGCTTCTGTATGAGATGGTGGCGGCGTGGCCGTCTGTGCGCGTGCAGGTGCTGCCCGGCGTGAGCGCTGCCCTGAGCGGCGCCGCGCTGCTGGGCGCTCCTTTGGTGCATGATTTTGCCTGCATCAGCCTGAGCGATATGCTTACGCCGTGGGAGAAAATTGCCGCCCGGCTCCGTGCCGCCGCCCAAGCTGATTTCTGCATAGTCCTCTATAATCCTGCGAGCCGCGCCCGTCCCCGCCATCTTGCCAAGGCCTGTTCGGTTCTGCTAGAATATCTGCCGCCAGACAGACCCTGCGGCTACGTGGAGCATATCGGCCGGGAAGGCGAGCGTTCTGCAATCTGCACGCTGGGGGAATTGCAGGGGCAGGAAGTGAATATGTTCACCACCGTGTTCATCGGGAACAGCACGAGCCGTATAGTCGCAGGAAAACTTGTGACGCCACGAGGCTATGTATCAGAAGGAGGCTTGCGGTGACAGTCCGCCCCATATATATTTTTGCAGGAACAACAGAAGGAAGAGAGCTCTCCTGCTGGTTAGCCTCCCGAAAGATTCCCTGCACGGTGAGCGTCGCGACTGAGTACGGGGCGACGCTGATGCCGGACAATCCGCTCCTGCATGTCTGCGAGGGGCGCCTGAGGTATGAGGACATGTGCGGCGCATTCAGAATGCAGCCCTATGCCTGTGTTGTGGACGCGACGCATCCCTTTGCGCTCACGGTGTCCGGAGAGATACGGCGCGCCTGCCGGGCAGAGGGGCTTGCGTATTACCGCCTTGCGCGCCGGACGGACGAGCTTCCGGGGGCGGATGCCGTTTTTTTTGATTCCGTGCAGGATGCTGCCGCATATCTTGATTCCGTGCAGGGCGCTGTCCTTGTGACGACGGGCAGCAAGGAGCTGCCTGCGATTGCCGCCGCGTTGCATGATACATCGAGGATTTTCGCTCGGGTGCTGCCTACAGCCGAGAGCATCAGGATTTGCAATGACTGCGGTATAAAAGGCCGCCATATTATCGCGATGCAGGGGCCTTTCTCCCAGGAGATGAATGAGCTCCAGCTGAAGGAATGCGGCGCATCTTTCCTGATGACGAAAGAAAGCGGGCTGCCCGGCGGCTATAAGGAAAAACGCGCCGCCGCAGAGAGATGCGGGGTAACGGCCGTCGTTATCCGCAACCCGGAGAAGGCGCTCGTCCCTGAGGGAGAGAAGGCCTTTTCCTTTTCCGGGCTGCTCGCGGAGCTTTCATCGCTGTATGGCATAGGGCTTGAGCCTGAGCGGCAGCGCACCCTGCTGCTGGCTGGCATTGGTCCCGGCGGAACAGCGTGCATCACGGCCGAGGTGAGCCGGGCCATCGCGGAAGCGGATGTGCTGTTTGCCTCGCCGCGTGTGATGCCGGAGGAGCTTCGCGGGACAGCGGCTTTTGTTCCCTCCTACCGCCCGGACGCAGTGCGTTCGTATCTTGACGGGCATCCGTCCTGCAGCCATCCGCTTGTTCTTTTTTCCGGTGACAGCGGCTTTTATAGCGGTGCCGCTTCTTTTCTTGCGGAAAAAGAAAAGGCTGCGTTCCTTCGCTCTGGCTGGAAGCTGCGGGTCTTGTGCGGAATCTCCACTATCTCGTATTTTTCTTCGCGCATCGGGATTCCCTATCAGGAATGGACGCTGCTGAGCAGCCACGGGCGTTTTTGCAATGTTGTGGGCACACTCCGGTTTAAGCGCTCTTGCTTCCTGCTTGTCTCTGATTGCCGGGATGTCAGGTTGCTTGGCAGAAAGCTCTGTGCCGCCCGCCAGAACAGCGTGCTTGGGGAGCTTCGCGTCCATGTCGGCTTCCAGCTCGGCCTTCCCGATGAGCAGACAATGCGCTGCAGCCCCGAAGCGCTGTGCAGCATGCAGGCCGATGGTCTCTACGTGCTGCTTCTGGAGCACGCCGCAGCCGGGCAGCAGCCTCTGGTGCCGGGGCTTCCGGACGGGCTTTTCCTCAGGCAGGCGCATATTCCCATGACAAAAAGCGAGACGCGTGCGCTGATACTCTGTGCGCTCCGCCTGACAGAACACGCCGTGCTCTACGATATCGGGGCTGGCACAGGCTCCGTTTCAGTGGAGGCTGCACGGCTCTGTACCGGGGGCATGGTGTACGCGGTGGAGCGGAATCCAGACGCGTGCGCCCTTATCCGGCAGAATATCGGGCACTTTGCGCTTGACAATGTGCGGCTTGTGCAGGCTCTGGCCCCGGACGGACTTGATGAGCTTCCGGCGCCCAGCCACGTGTTTGTCGGGGGAAGCGACGGAAAACTGAAGGAGATTGTGCACGCGGTGCTCGCGAAGAATCCTTCGGTACGGATTGTGTTTTCTGCAATAACTGTTGAAAATGCTATTCTGATGCAACAATTGTTGCATCAGCTGCCGCTTACGGACGTGAGTGCCGTGCAAGTTTCTGTCAGCCGGGTTGAGCCGCTCGGAAGCTATCATGCCCTGAAAGCCCAGTCCCCGGTATTCCTTGTCTCCTGCACGGGGGACGGGCGCTGCATTGCGGACGACGGACTTTGCGGGGCTGATATGCTTGCGGAGGCCTGGCTATGACGGCGAACTGCTCCTGTGCGGCTCCGCGCCTGATGCTCGCGGCACCTGCGAGCGCTAGCGGCAAGACGCTGGTGACCTGCGCGCTGCTCCGTCTGCTGCAGCGCATGCAGCTGCGCGTGCAGGCCTTCAAATGCGGTCCCGATTACATCGATCCGCTCTTTCACCGGCAGGTGCTGGGGCTTCCCTCTGTCAACCTTGATACCTTCTTTACCGGCAGGGAGCTGACGGCCGCGCTCTTTGCAGAGCATGCGGCAGCTGCCGACCTGAGCGTCATAGAGGGGGTGATGGGCTACTTTGATGGCGCAGGGGGAATCGATGCTGCCGGTTCAAGCGCCGATTTGGCGGATGCGCTTGACGTGCCGGTGGTGCTCGTCGTCTCTGCGGAAGGCATGGGGAAATCCGTGGCGGCGCTCGTGCAGGGATTCTGCAGCTACGAGGAGCATGCCCATATCAGGGGCGTTATCCTGAACCGTGTTTCCGCCGCTGCCTATCCGCGCATCAAGGCCGCCATTGAGGCCGCTGCCCCCGTCAGCGTGTATGGCTATCTGCCAAAGCGTCCTGAATTTATGTGGCAGAGCCGCCATCTCGGCCTGCTGCTTCCGGGGGAGATAGCGTCGTTCAGGGAGCAGCTTGATGCTGCCGCCGCAGTCCTTGAGACGACCGTCGATGTTCCCGCCCTGCTTGAGCTGGCAAGGGATGCCCCTGTGCTTCATGCCGCCACACCTGAATCCTGCGCGGGTCTTCCTGCCGCCACAGGGAAAAAATTCCGCGTGGGTATTGCGCAGGACGAGGCCTTTTGCTTTTACTACGAAGACAACCTTCGCCTGCTGGCCAAGCTCGGAGCCGAGCTTCTGCCGTTTTCTCCGCTCCATGATACCGCATTGCCGCCACTTGACGGGCTTGTGTTCGGGGGAGGCTATCCGGAGCTCCACGCGCAGGAGCTTTCGCGCAATACAGCGTTCCGGCAGTCCGTGAAGGCGGCTATTGCAGGCGGAATGCCGGTGCTGGCGGAATGCGGTGGCTTCTTGTACTTGCAGGAGACGCTGTACGCCGGCGACGGCGCGGCCTGTGCGATGGTCGGGGCGCTGCCCGGTGCAGGCAGCAATCAGGGAAAGCTCGTGCGCTTCGGCTATGCGGAATTTTCTGGTATGGCTTTTGCGTGCCCAAAAACGCTTTGTGTGCGCGGGCATGAATTCCATTATTTTGACAGCACGGATAACGGCGATGCCTTTAGCGCCCGCAAGCCGGTGAGCTGCGTGTCATGGCACTGCATGAAGGCTGGCTCCACCATGCTGGCGGGCTTTCCGCATCTGTATTACTATTCTGAGCCTGCGCTTGCGATTGCCTTTGCCGCTCAGTGCCGCTTGTACGCAGGAATTCCGTGAGGAGACCGACTGTGGAAGATTCATATCGTTTTTTTGAGAACAGGGCATGCCGCTATTTTCCTTGCCACGAAGGGCTCTCTGACTTTAACTGTCTTTTCTGCTATTGCCCGTTGTACGGGCGTATTCCCTGTCCGGGAACCCCTGAATTTGTGAGGAAGCCGGACGGGACGGTGATAAAAAAATGCACCGGCTGTACGTTCCCGCACCGCCCGGAAAACTATGAGCGGATTATGCGGCTTTTGAAGCCGTCGGCTTCCGGAGCCGCTCCCATCCCAGAACCGTTTCATGGCGGAACAGGAGGGGCTGATTCCCTTGATTTTTCCGTGAGCGTGAACCCTCTTGGAATGCCTGGGACTGTCCGCGCCGCGCTTGCAGGCCTTGCGGAACGCGGCAGCTGTTATCCTGACTATCACTGCGCCGCTTTGCGCGCCGCGCTTTCCCGGCGCTACGGGCTTCCTTCCGGTATGATATGCGTGGGGAATGGGGCTTCTGAGCTCATCGCGCTTGCCGTCGCGGCGATTGCGCCCCGCACCGCGCTGCTGCTTGCGCCGACTTTTTCCGGCTATGAGCGCGCGCTTGCCGCCCGGCACACGGAGCTTGCCTTTTGCCCGCTGCGTCGCGAGGAGCAATTTTCTTTTGGCGGGCGCTTTGCCACGGAATTCTTTGTGCTGCTCCAGAAGCAGCCCGATATGGTATTCCTCTGCCAGCCGAATAATCCGACCGGCACATGCATGGAGCCGGAGCTGCTGCATGAGATAGCGCGCCGCTGCGAGCAGCAGGGAACATTCCTTGTCGTGGACGAATGCTTCCTCGGCTTTGTGCGCGGGGCTGAGCGGCTGTCTGCGCGGAGGCTTCTGGTATCATATAGGCATGTACTTGTCATCGATGCCGCCACAAAGCTCTATGCGATTCCCGGCATACGCCTGGGCTGGGGCTTTGGCAGCGATATGCTCCTGGCTCGCATGCGGCAGCTCCAGCCTGAATGGAGCGTGTCTGAGGCCGCGCAGCTTGCGGGGCTTGCCGCGCTGCAGGATGAATCCTACCTCGGAATGACGCTTGCCGCTGTGGAGGCGGGCAGGAATTTCCTTGCGGAGGAGCTCGGAAAACTGTCCTGCACGGTGTATCCGGGGCAGGCAAATTTCCTTTTGTGGACTGCTCCCCGGAACATCGCGGAGCAGCTGCGGCGTGCAGATGTATGCGTGCGGAGCTGCGCAGGATTCCGCGGGCTTGGTG
Organism: Treponema sp. UBA4319; assembly: GCA_002393865.1. GTDB lineage: Bacteria > Spirochaetota > Spirochaetia > Treponematales > Treponemataceae > Treponema_D. Next base: position 16,422 of record DGUD01000078.1, on the reverse strand, counting down.
CCTGCGACTACCGCATCGCAGTCCGCCCGGCTCCTGAAAACCAGCGGCTCGTCGTGGCCGTCAGGGAGGCGCTCGGTGCTTGCTGAAGAAGAAGAGCTCCGTTCCCGCATCGCACGGATTCGCCCCCTCGATGCTGCCGCCCAAGCTGCTGCCCGTGCGTATCAGGACGGCCTCGCCATGCCCCCCGGTAGCATGGGTTTTTTGCAGGAGCTTGCCGTGCAGCTTGCGGGCATCGGCGGCAGCTGCGCATATCCGGACGGAAAGAAGCGGGTCATCGTGCTGTGCGCGGATAACGGCGTTGTTGCCGAAGGGGTTGCCTCTACGCCGCAGTCCGTCACTCTGAAGCAGGCCGAGAATATGATCCGCCGGGTAACAGGAATGTCCTGCCTTGCGGAGCGTTTTGGGGATGAGGTTCAGGTCGTTGATGTCGGCATAAACGGCGAAAGTTCCGTAGCCGGAATTCTCAGGAGGAAGATACGGGCGCATGGCACTGCGGATATCGCGCTGGGACCGGCCATGACACGTGCGGAGGCTGTGCGTGCCGTGCTGACCGGAATGCAGCTTGCGGAGCAGGCTGCCGGGGAGCATGTCCGCTTTCTGGGTGTCGGCGAGATGGGTATCGGGAACACCACCACGAGCGCGGCCGTTCTCTCTGCGTTGGAGGGACTGGAGCCTGAGGCAGTGACGGGGCGGGGCAGCGGGCTGACCGATGCCGCGTTTGCCCACAAGAAAGAGATTGTGGCGCAGGCACTGCGCCGCAACGCGGCCTGCCCGGACGATGTGCTGGATGTGCTTTCCAAGCTTGGCGGGCTTGATATCGCCGCCATGTGCGGCGTTTTCCTTGGCGCCGCGCTCTGCCGCATTCCTGCCGTCATAGACGGGTATATATCGGCGGTTGCCGCGCTCTGCGCCTTCCGCCTTGCGCCTCTCTCGCGGGACTTCTGTATTCCTTCGCACCGCTCCGAGGAGCCCGGCTATGCCTATGCCATGCGGGCGCTGCGCATGCAGCCCCCGCTCATGCTGCGGATGCGTCTTGGGGAAGGCAGCGGCTGCCCGCTCATGTTCCGTATTGTGGAGGCCTCCTGCGCCCTGATGACGGGGATGGCAAGCTTCAGCCAGGCGGATATAGACGACGCCTACCTTGATGCGCTTCGCGATACGGGGAGGCGCCGGTGAAAATCCTTTTGACCGGAGGCTGCAAAAGCGGCAAGTCTCGTCTTGCGCAGCATCTTGCGGCAAGGCTTTCCCGTGGGCGGCAGCTTTATTACCTGGCCACAATGGTTCCGCAGGATGAGGAGGACTGGGAGCGCATACGCCGCCATGTGGCTGAGCGCGCGGGGCTTTGCTTTAGGACAATAGAATGCGGCGAGGATTTTGCGGCGGGTTGGAGGCAGCTTCCGCATGATGCCGTGTTCCTGCTGGACAGCCTGACGGCGCTGCTTGCCCATGCCATGTTCCCGCCCGGCGGAAAGCCGTTGGCGGATGCAGGAGCTGCGCTCTCCGAGGAGCTTGCCCTGCTGTCGGATTCCGTCGCGGACGGTGTGTTTGTCAGCGACGGTATTTTTTGTGATTCCGGGGCGTATGATGCACTGACCGAGGGCTATCGTTCTGCGCTTGCCGCCCTGGAACAAGCCGTCGCAAGTCGCTGTGACGGAGTCGCCGAACTTTGCGCGGGGATTTCCGTCGTTCATGCGGGGGCTGCCGCCATGCGGCCTTTGTTGCCGCCGCAGAAGGAACATGCCATGGATTTCTATCTGCTTATCGGAGGTGCGGGGCAGGGGAAGACCTCGTACGCAAAAAAACGTTTCCGGCTGGAGGACGCCGACATTTCCTGCTGTTCCCGCAATGCCCCGCCGGATTTCAGCCGCCGCTGTATCGTGCATCTTGAAAATTATGTCTACTACTGCATGGCGCACGGCATGGAGCCGGACAGCGCCTTTCCTCCGGGGACGGTGCTTGTGTGCGACGATATTTTCTGCGGGATTGTTCCCGTCGATGCCTTTGAGCGGGCATGGCGGGAGCGGACAGGGCGCTTCCTGCAGGAGCTGGCCGCGCGCGCCCACGTGACCCGGATTTTCTGCGGTATCGGGGAGGACTTGCAGTGATACGGCGCTGCTATCTGTTCCGCCATGGCATGACCGGGATGAATGAGCGCCGCTGCTACTGCGGGGCGACCGATGTCCCGCTGTCCGGGCAGGGAAGGCGCCTGCTGCTGCAAAACAAATCGGAATTCCTCTATCCCGATATCTCCTCCTGCCGCATTGTGACGAGCGGCATGCGGCGCACGGAGGAGACGCTCTCCCTGCTCTACGGCGCGCTGCCGCATAGCGCGGATTCCCGCCTGCAGGAGATGCATTTCGGCAGCTTTGAGGGATTTTCCTACGGGGAGCTGAAGGAGCGCGCCGATTACCGCCGCTGGATTGGCGGCGACACGATGGCGGATGCGTGCCCCTGCGGAGAGAGCGGCTCGCAGATGCAGCGGAGGGTGCTTGCTGCCTTCCATGAGCTGCTTGCGCTGCCGGGGAGCGATATAGCTTTGTTCGTTCATGGCGGTCCTGTTGCGGCAATCATGCAGGAGCTTTTTCCTTCGGAGAAGAGAAATCTTTATGAATGGCAGCCGGATTTTGGCTGCGGCTACGAGCTTGAGTTTTGCGGCGGGGCATGCTCGTACCGCGGCATTCCTGCTGCCCGCAGCGGGGAAGGAGCGTACGTATGACTGTATTGCGGGCTTTTTTCATTGCATTTTCGATGTATTCCCGTATTCCTGTGCCGCATTTTGTATGGCAGGAACGCGATATGCGCTATGCGCTTTGTTTTTTTCCGGCGGTCGGTGCCGTCATTGCCGTGCTCTCGTACGCGTGGCTTTGGCTCTGCGCTCTGCGGGGGGCGGACGGTATGCTGCGCCCGCTGGTGCTTTTGTGCATTCCGCTTGCCGTGACGGGGGGCATACATCTTGACGGCTTTATGGATACGAGCGATGCCCTCGCTTCCTTCCGCGGAAAAGAAGAGAAGCTTGCCATATTGAAGGATTCCCATATCGGTGCGTTCGCGGTCATCCGCCTGCTTGGCTTTGTGCTGCTCTTTCTTGCCGGGGCGCTCGTTCTGCCGCCTGTCGTTCCCCCTGCGCAAAGTCCGTGTCTCTCCGGGGGAATCTGCCGCCCTGCCGCCGCATGGACGCTGCTTTTTGTCCTTGCCCGATCGCTCAGCGGCATTGCGGTCGTTACTTTCCCTGCCGCCAAGAAAGAGGGCGTCCTGTATACCTTTGCGCAAGGGGCGGCCCGGCTGCAGGTCCGCTGTATCCTTGTGGCGGAAGCGCTGCTCTGCGCGGGGGCGATGTGCATGCTGTCGCCGTTATACGGAGGATGTATCGTTGTGCTGAGCCTTGTCTGTTTTGTCCGCTACCTGCTGATGTCCCGCAGGCAGTTCGGGGGGATTAGCGGCGACCTTGCGGGCTGGTTTGTCTGCACGTGCGAGCTGTGGGGCACCGTTGCCGCAGGGGGAATCTCATGGCTCTGCTGCTGAGGCATCACATCCTGCTGAGCGTGCTCATTGGCTTTGCCGTGGACTGCATTGTCGGCGACCCGGAGAAACTGCCGCATCCTGTCAGATGGATGGGGACGCTTATCTCCGCGCTGGATGTGCGCCTGCACCGTTACGCCGATTCCCCCCGGAAGCAACGGGCAAAGGGAGCGCTTCTTGTGCTTTGTGTCTGCGGCGCGACTGCCGGCCTGTCTGCGCTTGCCGTCTCTGCGGCGTTCCGTGTCCACGTGCTTGCGGGCATCGCCGTGGAGAGCCTGATGTGTGCCCAGTGCATTGCCGCCCGGAACCTCATGGACGCGAGCATGAAGGTGTTCCGTGCCCTCAGGGACGGCGATATTCCTGCTGCCCGCACGGCCGTATCGATGATTGTGGGGCGCGATACCGCCACTCTGTCCGCGCAGGGAATCACGAAAGCTGCCGTGGAGACTGTGGCCGAAAATGCGAACGATGGCGTGGTCGCGCCGCTCTTCTATCTGCTGCTGGGCGGCCCGGTGTGCGGCATGGTCTACAAGGCCATCAATACGATGGATTCGATGATTGCGTATAAGAACCGGCGCTACCGCTTTTTTGGTACGGTAGCGGCTCGCTGTGACGATGCGGCGGGTTTTGTGCCTGCCCGGCTCTGTGCCCTTGCCATGATAGCGGCGGCATTTTTGTTCTGCTTTGACGGGAAAAACGCGTGGAAGGTGTTCCTTCGGGACAGATACAAGCACGAAAGCCCCAATGCTGCCCAGACGGAAAGCGCCTGTGCCGGCGCGCTGCGGGTACAGCTTGCCGGGGATGCCTCGTACAAGGGCGTGGTGGAGCACAAGCCGCTGCTCGGCGATGCCCTCCGGCCGGTTGAGGCGCAGGATATTCCCCGTTCGGATGTGCTTATGTACGGAGCGGCTGGCATCTGCCTCTGCGCCTTTGCCGCCTTACGCTTCCTGCTGGTGGTCTTCTTTGCTTCCTATTATTGAATCGATGGCCTCTTTGATGATGCCTTCGATTCTTGCGTACAGCGCCTCCACCCGCTCAAAACGTTCCGCAAAGGACGGAATGCTGCATGCATATTGGTATTCGTAATCTGTCAGGCTCCTGATGTAGTCATGGCAGTATTTTGTGTATACGACAAGCCTGTGCGTGTCCGTATCGGCTGATGCCCTTAGTTTTTCAAGCTTCTGGTAGTACTGGATGAAGTCAATCCAGCCTGGTTCCTGATTGTGTATTCTTAGCTCTTCGTTTTCCATAATGCCTTTATTGTCGGTAGTTTTGCCGGCTTGCTGAACAGGCCAGTCCGGAAAACGGGATGTTTCCGGTATGACCTTGCATTTTTCAGGCTGCCGCTTTGCAAACTGGCAGCTTCGTAAGCGTGCTGCCCCGGAAAGAGCTGTTCCCCATCACTGCCCGCCGCTGCGGGTGTATGCGGCAAGCCCGCCTGCGAGCAGTATGTTCCTGCTGCGCTCGGCAAGGTCGTTCACGCCTTCTATGCGGATGTCGCCGTTCTTGCCGTGCACGGTGATGGAGAATGGCTTTGCCGCCTTCAGGCTCTCGAAGATACCGCTGATTTCCATCGTGTCGCCGGCTTCGATTTTGTCATAGTCGTCCGGGTTCTTGAACGTGATGGGAATGATGCCGTAATTGATGAGGTTTGCCTTGTGGATACGGGCAAAGCTCTTGGTGAGCACTGCGCGCACCCCAAGGTACATCGGGCCGAGCGCCGCATGCTCGCGGCTTGAGCCCTGCCCGAAATTCTCCGCGCCCACAACAAAGCAGCCGGAGAACTTGATGGCCTCGGCTTTCTTGTAGAAGTCAGCGTCGATGCGCTCATAGGTGAACTTTGATATTTCGGGGATATTGCTGCGGAATGGCAACACTTTTGTTCCGGCCGGCATGATGTCGTCGGTGGACACGTTGTTCCCCGCCTTGAGCAGCACCGGCAGCACGAGCTTGTCCTCGCAGGGCTTGCACGGCGGGCATGGTTTGATATTCGGCCCGCGGAGAATCTCCACCTGGGCTGCAGCCTTTTCGTCCAGCGGCGCGATGAGCATGCCTTCGTCCTGTGCGTCTGCCCTGATTTCTTCCGCGGAAAGGCGGGAATCTTTGCCTTCAAGCATTGACAGCTTGCTTCCGCCCTTGTAGGACGGGTCATCGTAGCTGAGCGTGCTTGCGTCGGTGATGTGGCCGGTGATGGCGCTGGCTGCCGCAGTCTCAGGGCTTACCAGATAGATTCCGGCGTCGGCAGTGCCGCTTCTTCCCTTGAAGTTGCGGTTGAATGTGCGCAGGGATACGCCCTGTGAGTTGGGTGCAAAGCCCATGCCGATGCACGGTCCGCAGGCGCTTTCAAGGATGCGGAATCCTGCGCGGATGAGGTCGCCGAGAATGCCGGCCTTGTCCGCCATAAGCAGCGTAGTGCGGCTTCCCGGTGCGATGCCGGCTTCCACGCCCGGTGCGATGTGTTTGCCACGTACGATGGCTGCAACTGCCGCAAGGTCGTCGAGCGAGGAATTCGTGCAGCTTCCGATTGCTACCTGTGTGACTGCGGTTTCCTGCAGCTCGCGCACCGTCTTGACTGCGTCCGGCGAATTGGGGCAGGCGGCGAGCGGCTCAAGCTCCGAAAGGTTTATCTCGATGACTTTGTCGTAGGTGGCATCATCGTCCGCTTTCTGTTCCGTCCAGTCCTGCGGGCGACCCATGCTCTCAAGGAAGCGCTTTGTCGTCTCGTCCGAGGGGAACAGCGAGCAGGTGGCTCCCAGTTCGGCGCCCATGTTGGTGACGGTGGCGCGCTGCGGAACCGTCAGGGATGCGACTCCTTCGCCAAAATACTCATAGACGGCACCGACGCCGCCTTTTACGCTTTCACGGCGGAGTACCTCAAGGATGATGTCTTTTGCGCTTACTCCCTTGCGGAGGGCGCCGGTGAGCTTTACGCCGAATACTTTTGGCATGGCAAGGTGGAATGCCCCGCCGCCCATGGCGACCGCGACGTCAATGCCGCCTGCGCCGATTGCTATCATACCGATGCCGCCGCCGGTGGGAGTGTGGCTGTCTGAGCCGAGCAGCGTCTTGCCCGGTTTCCCGAAGTGCTCGATGTGCACCTGATGGCATACGCCGTTGCCGGGGCGCGAGAAATACAGACCGTATTTTGCCGCGATGGACTGCAGGTAGCGGTGGTCATCCTGGTTCTTGAAGTCTGTCTGGAGCGTATTGTGGTCGACATAGCTTACGCTCAGCTCCGTCTTTACGCGGGGAATACCGATGGTCTCGAACTGGAGATAGGCCATGGTACCAGTCGCGTCCTGCGTCAGCGTCTGGTCGATTCTGATTGCGATGTCAGTGCCCCGCTCGATGGGGGTGCCCGGCGTAAAGGAAAGGGTGCCGGGAACGATGTGCCTCTGGATGATTTTTTCTGCCAGCGTTAGTGCCATAAACTGTACCTCGTTCTTGTGTGTATTGTCCTATCATACAGTTTCGGCGTGATTTTTACAAGCAGGCGGCGGGAGGCGCATGTGTGTTTTCATACCGAAGCCACCGAAAGCTTCCCCTGAAAAGCGTAGACTTTTGCCCCGTGCTCGTGTATACTGGGAATATGTCCTGCGCAAGAAGACTGTACGCTGCCTGTGTGGTGTCAGGCATTGTGTTTTTTTTCATCTCCTGCGCCCGGAAGCAGCCGCCGCTTCCCCGCGAGGCACAGACCCTGCGCGAGGCTGCCGTGCTGCTTGACGCGGGGACGCCTTGGACTGAGGCGCTGCACCCCGTCGCTATGGGCGCCGGGCGGGACGAGCGCATAGACCCGTCGCTTGCCCTGACTCCGCTTGCCCTTGTTGCTGCCGACGGTCAGCAGCTTTCTGGCGGCATATATCCTTCCATACCGGGCTTTGGGGGGCTTTATACCGGCGCATTGGACGAGGCGCAGCTGCGTACGCTTGATGCTTTCTGCGGCGCTATCCTGAGCGGGAGGGATGCGGATTCCTTTATTGCTGACGGCAGGCTCTATACGCTCGTGCTGTTCCGCTACAACAGCCCCGCTGCTTCCGGAGACAAAAAGGCTTTTTCGGATTATGTGCTGGGAGAGCCGCTTCTGGAGGACGGGCTATGCCGCTGCCCCGTGCGTTTTTTGACCGGGGAGGGTGCATATACGGATGTCTTTGTGTACCTTACGCAATCCGGTGATGTTTGGAAAATAGAACAGATTGCATATAAAAATGGGGAGGCAGCTGAAAATGGACGGGAACGATGAGCTGAATTCTATGGAGCGGGGGATTGTCCTGCAGCATCTGCGCGATAATCCGGTGCCGCTGACGATGAGCCTTGAGCGGGAGGATGAGGATGCTTCCGCTGCCGGTATTCCTCCGGCGGCGCTCTTTCCCGTGCTTATCCCCGCAGGGAAGGCCGAGGTTTTTGATGACGGCATCGTGGTTCTCAGCAAGGGTATACGCAGCATAAAGCCCTTTGTGAACCAGCAGGTGAGGATTCAGTTCTACTTCCAGCATCTGGGGCTCTGCTTTACGGCCAAGCTCGTCAAGAGCCAGCGCGGCTATGCGCTTGCCGTTCCTTCCCAGCTGCGCAAACTCTCCGATTCCCGCGCGGCGGACGATGTTCCGTTCAGCGCGCAGATATCGTATACCGTCCAGGGCAGCCACGTCTCTCTGCCATGCCTGCCTGCGTCCGGATATGATTTGCTGGGGCGGCCGGGCTGGGACAGCATCAAGCCCGGCGTACAGTCCGTCGCGCAGGAGCTCTTTGAGCGCTACGTCTACGAGCTGCATGCCGTGGACAGCGAAAGCGTCACCTACCTCATCTCTGTATGCCGCTACCTGACGGAACAGCCGGAGCTGCATGCGGTAGAAGGGCTTGCCCGGCCGCTGGAGATTATCTATATCGATACGAGCATGCTTATTGTCGGCAGCCGCGAGCAGGATCAGGGGCTGCAGCTGGAGGCAGACTACGGGCTGCTCCTCGAATTCAAAACGGGGAGCAATGCCTCGTTCCGGCGCAAGCTCTCCCTCGGCTGCACGGTGTCGGATGTGTACCTGCACGAAGCCCAGCGCTCCCGCTGCTATGTCTGCGCCCTCAAGGAGCTCAAGCGGGAGGACGAGCGTTTTCTCTCGGAGTATCTGGCCGGCAGCCTGTCGCTCTGAATATAATCCGCCGCCGGATTATTCTGCGCTTCCTTTGCTCTCTTCCGGCTGCTCTTGTGCGGCAGGAGCCTCTTTGGTCTTTTTGTGCGCGTTGCCGATAAGAATCGCGACGGGATTCAGGAATTCCACGTTCTCGCAGATAATTTTCAGGATAACCATAATCGGAACCGCGAGAATCATGCCGACAAAGCCCCACATCCAGCCCCAGAACGAAAGGCTTACCAGTATGACAAAGGGCGACAGCCCCAGGTCGGAGCCTTCCCAGCGCGGCTCTATGATGTTGCCCAGCACCATGTTCACGACGAGCACCAGCAGGGCCACAAAGATGACGTATTCCCAGCTGGGATAGAACTGCATGATGGCAAAAAGTGTTGTGAGCCCCCATGAGATTGCGGAGCCGAATGTCGGGATAAAATTCAGGATGAAAGCCAAGAAGCCCCAGATGACCGGAAAGTCCATGTGGATGAGCGAAGTCCCCAGCCCGACGATGAGCCCCGTGAGCAGTGATATGACGAATTTTATGGAGATGAAATGCGTTACCTCGGAGACCGTGTTCCGTGCGATGGAGACTATCTTCTGGTTCATGTGCTGCTCGGTAAACGCGCGGTCAATCTTTTCCTTTATGTTGTTCAGCTCCATCAGCAGGAAGACGATGAACAGCGTGACGAGCATGAGCACCTTCAGGAAGGAGACGATGTGCGTGCTAAACGCGATGGCGAAATTCTGCAGCGCAGTCCTGACATTCAGGGAATTCCACAGGTTCATGAACAGCGTGGAATCCTCGTCGTAGGGAATCTTGAATGTTGTCGCGAATGTCTTGTAGATGGACATAAAGCGCATCTCGTACTTCGGGTAGGTGCTGAGGATGACTTTTATGCTGGAGATGAGGAGCGTGCTGATGAAGTACAGCACGATTCCGGCTATGACAAGCATGAGGAGGATGCAGAGCACCCACGGCACATGCAGGGCGTGGATTTTCTTGCAGAACGGATAGAATACGAATGCAAGCAGCACCGCCACGGTTACGGGGATGAAGAAATCGGCGGTCAGCTTGAGCACGGCGGCCACAGCAAACAGGCAGACGATGAGAATCAGCATAAAAATAGAGCGCGCGTAATTTGTCTGTTTTAGCACGAACACCTCTTTGCCGACCTTTGGAGCCAGCTTCTGCAGAGCTGCCGGAAACCATCGGGTTTCCGGGCAGGTTTATTTTTTTGCCTTTGCGGAGACATAAACCGGAGAAGCGGCGTTTTCCTTGGGGGCTATGCGGTCAAAGCCGCAGAAGGGTACCAGCACGGGCGGCACCGTGACCGAGCCGTCTGCGTTCTGGTAGTTCTCCAGAATGGCGAGCATCGCGCGCCCGACCGCCACGGCTGTTCCGTTGAGCATGTGCACGTATTTGTTCTTGCCGTCGTCGTCGTGATACTTTACGTTCAGGCGGCGCGCCTGATAATCCGTGCAGTTTGACGTGGACGTTACCTCCCCGTAGTCTCCGTCGGGGTGCTCCGCGTCGGCGCGGCCGGGCATCCATGCCTCAAGATCCCATTTGCGGTAAGCGGGGGCACCCAGATCGCCGGTGCAGGTATCGACCACGCGGAACGGCAGGCCGAGCCCGGTGAATATCTCTTCCTCGATGAGGCGGAGCTTCTCGTGGATTTCGTCGCTCTGCTCCGGCAGGCAGTATACGAACATCTCCACCTTGTCAAACTGGTGCACGCGGTATAAGCCCTTGCTGAAGTGCCCTGCCGCACCGGCCTCTCGGCGGAAGCAGTGTGACAGACCGCAGTAGAACAGCGGCAGTTTGGATTTGTCGAGGATTTCGCCGGAGTGGTATCCGCCGAGCGTGATTTCCGCGGTCGCGACGAGGCAGGTGCCCTCGTCCTCGATGCAGTAGACGTTGCTCTCGTTGCCACGGGGGTTGAAACCGATGCCCTGCAGCACTTCCTGCCGGGCGACATCCGGCGTGATGAACGTAGTAAAACCGTGTTTGCGGAGTATGTTGAGCGCGTACATGATGAGCGCCTGCTCAAGGAAGACCGCCTCGTTCTTCAGATAGTAGAATTTCTGCCCGGAGACCTTGGTTCCCCGGTCAAAATCAAGCAGACCGAGCGATTCGCCCAGCTGCACATGGTCTTTTGGCTTGAAGTCGAATGTTCGCGGGGTGCCAACCTTCTTGACTTCGAGGTTCTCCGTATCCAGCTTGCCGACGGGGGCGGCGGGGCTTGCCATGTTCGGGATTTTCCGCGCGGCCTCGTCAAGCTTGGGCTCTATATCGGCGAGCTTCTTCTCCACCGCGGCGATATCGTCCTTGAGCTGCTTGCCTTCCGCCACGTATTTCTGGCGGGTCTCGGCATCAAGCTTCTGCTTCATGGCGGCCGCGTTGGCGTTGCGCTTCTGCTGCAGTCCCTGAAGCTCCGTGATGAGCGCCGTCTTCTGGTCGTAGAGGGCGACGACGATATCCGCGTCTGCCACCATGTTGCGGTTCCTGATGTTCTCCTTTACGGCATCAAGATTTTCTTTAATGAATCTATAATCCAGCATACTGTACCTCTTTGCATGCGGCTACCTGCCAAAAATCGCGCGCCGGCGCCGCTTTTGCTCTACTATACCCTAAATTCGCTTTTCCTGCAATCGGTCAGAGAATCTCGTAGGTTGCGGTCACGGAGACCGTTATCTCGTAGTCGCCGCCGGTGATGTCCCCGGTCTGCCCGTCATCCACGGCATTGCGCAGCCCCGCGTTCGACATATAGTCCATGGGAATCTGTTCCTCTACGATGCGCAGCACCTTGCCGAGCGTCGCCCCGCTTGCCGTTACGAGCGTATTCGCTTTCTCTTCGGCCTGCTTTATGGCCAGCAGTCGTGCCTGCTTTACGGAGTCATCGCTTTCTTCCGCCGTGTAGGTGAGGGCGGACAGCTGGTTTGCGCCCGCTTTGACGGCCGCGTCGATTACGGCGCCCGCATAGGAGACGCCGCCGAGCGTGATGTTCACCTGGTTCGAGACGACATATTGCCCCTGCACGAACGTCCTTCCGTTCTGGTAGCTCTCCTCCTGCCTGATTGCGTAGTTCGAGGTCGTGATGTTCGCAAAGGGAACCCCTGCCTCGCGGATGGCTTTTTTTACGGCAGACATTTTGTCGCTGTTCTCTTTGGCCGCCTCCACCACATCGATGTTCCTCGTGATGACCGAAAGCGTTATGTTTGCCTGGTTGCTCGGAATCTTTACCTTGCCGTTGCCGGTGACGGTGATAGTCCTCGGCTGGTTCTGCACCTGCTGTATCCGGCAGGAGGGGAGGCCGAGCGCCAGCAGCAGCCCGGCTGCGAGTAAGCATCCTGCTTTGTTCATTTTCTGTCTCCTCCCTTAGCGGATGGCAAAGTAGAAGCGGTCAAGGTAGACAATCCTCTCGCTTGCGCTTTCCCATAGGGTGCTTTCGGGGAACTGCTCCACCAGCTTGCGGTACACGCTGATGGATTTTTTTATGTCCCGCGCCGGGGATGCCGCTTCCAGCGCCTGCGCCTGCAGGTACATGCCTTCGTCAATCTTTGTGACGGACGAGTCAAGAAAGTCCGCCAGGTAGGAGAGGCAGAGCTGATAGTCCTTTTCGTCATAGGCTTTCTGGGCAAGCTCCAGAATATTGTCGGAAGAGAGGGATGTTGTGTCCTCCTTGCCCGTGCTGCCGCCGCTTGCGCTTTCCGTGGCCGCCGGCTGCTGTTGCTGCTGCGTGGCCGGCGCCGTGCTTTCTGCCGCGGAATCCGTGTTCTGGATGACCGTCGTGGCGGCGTCCTTTGAGCCCTTGCCCTGTGCCGCCGCCTGAGCTGTCTCTGCCGCCGGAGCCGGCTGCTGCTTCTGAGGGGGCTGCTGCGCCGGGCTCTCCTGCTGCTGTCCGGCAAGCTGGGCAAACTCCGTGCGCCCGCTATCCGTGCCGGACGATGCCTTTGCGTTGAATGTGGGGCGCGGCGGAACGACATCCGCATAGGATGGAGCCGTCACGTGGTCGGCGGCGGTGCTACTCCCTTCTATGGTGACAGCAAGGTAATCGTCTATGTATTTTCCGGTAAGCGCGTCGCTTTTAAAGAAATGCAGCACCGCGGAGCCGTTCTCCTGCGCAAGCAGTGTGAACATCGTTGTGTCGGCGGAAAGCTTGCGCCCTGCATAGCGCAGCAGTGAAGAGCCCGTCGTCTCGCCAAGGTAAATCCAGCCGGAGCCGGGATATACGATGTCAAGGTTCTGGTTTTTCTTGAGCACGACCGAGCGTGAGGGCAGTTCCGTGGCGGCCTCCGCCTCCTGTGCCGCCGCGCGGAGCGGGACCAGTGCCAGCAGCAGTGCCGCCTGCACCGCGCGGAGAATGTATCTTGCTCTATGAGTGCCTGTCAAGTTCATGGGGCTGCCTCCAGTATGGTATCTATAATTTTGTCGTTCGCCTTTCCCAGTTCCTGCATGTTCTGCTCGTCCGGCGGGGTGAACCAGCGCTCACGCTCCGCATCAGACCAGTTGTCCGGCGATATGCGCGAAAAGTAATAGTCTTCCGTCAGATTGACTTGCTCTGGTTTCAGGAATTCTTCAGTTTCTGTGAATGTCTCCGGCGGAAGCCTGACACTGCGCCCGCCTGTGCCCGTTTTTCCCCGCAGCAGCAGCACTGCGGTTCCGCTCACGATGAGAAGCAGGAAGATAGCGATGATAGCAGCTGTCAGTTTGCTGTTTTCTTCTATAAAATTCTGTATAGAATCCTTTACATTGTCAATGAGCTCCATCTTCCTGTACCGTCTCCTCTGCTGCCGGGGCTTGTATTGTATCTACATTCTCGGCATTTTCCCCCTGAATCTTTGCTGCTCCGTCCTCTTTTTCCGCGGAAGGCGCCTGGGTTGTGTTCTCGGCGCTTTCTTTGAGCGTGCCGTCGGGGTTATGCTCCCGGCGCGGGGGGCGCGGCGGAATGACGATGCCTTCCTCCGGGGGAACATCCTCCTCCACAAAATCGTCGTCGCTGCCGTAGCTGACGCGCCCGTTTATCGTGTCCTCGTCAAGGCGGAGCTGGAGTACCTTGGTGACGCCGCTCTCTTCCATCGTGACGCCCAGCATGCTGGAGGCGCACTGGACGGTCTTGCGGTTGTGCGTGATGACGATATATTGGCTGACGTTGGCAAAGGCCCGCAGGGATTCCCCGAAGCTGGTGACGTTCTTGTCGTCCAGAGCCGCGTCAATCTCGTCGAGCAGGCAGAACGGGCTGGGGCGCACCTGATAGGTGGCAAAGAGCAGCGCGACCGCCGTCATCGTCTTCTCACCGCCTGAAAGCAGCGAGATGTTGACGAGCTTTTTTCCCGGAGGCTGGGCATAAATCTCGATGCCCGTGGTCAGGACGTTTGCCGGGTCAACCAGCCGCAGCTCCGCCCGTCCTCCGTTAAAGAGTCGGCGGAACATATTGTGGAAATTCCGGCGTATTTTGTTGTAGGTGTCAAGGAAGAGCTCTGAGGACTTTGTGCGGATTTCCTCGCTCACGCGCGTAAGGTTGTCCAGCGACTTCTTTGTGTCGTCAAAGCTTGCCTGCTGCCGCTCGTAGCGCTCCTTCTCCTCCGCGAACTGCTCCACCGCCATCATGTTCACCTGGCCGAGCTCTTGGATTCTCTGCTTTGTCAGCGAGAGCTTTTCCCTCAGCTCTGCGGAGGACGCCGTTATTTTGTACATGCGCTCCTCGAATTCCATGAGGTCGCGTGAGAAATTGTCCTGGAAATTCTGCTTTACGTTGCGGATTTCCGTCTCGTTCTGCGCGATGTCCACGCTGAGCTTCTCGAGCCGCGCCTGATACTTGTTCTTCTCCTCCTGCTTCTTCTGCAGCAGGCTCTGTTTGCCGCTCACCTTGCTGTTGCATTCCTGTATCTGCTTGTCCAGCACGTTCAGCTCGCGGGTGATGGCGATGCCCTTTTCCTCAAGCTCCGCAATCTGTTCCTCGCATTCCTCAATCTGCTCGTCGGCCTCTTCCTTGCGCTTGTTCTCCTCGTACAGCTCTTCCTGCAGCTCGCGCAGAGAGGATTCCTCGGAGGCGAGCGTCTTCCGCAGCGTGGAGACCTGCTGCTCGCCGGACGTAATCTGCTGCGCCATCTGCGCCTGATTGATGCGCAGCTTGGCGAGCGTGTCCTTGTATTCGTTTATCTTTTTGTTCAGCTCGCCGTTTGCCTTCGCAAGGGCGTCGCTCTCCTGCCGGATGCCGTCAGCCCGCGAGAGATTGTCCTGTATGCTGGCGTCTATGCCGCGCTTCCGCGTGATGATACCCTCTGGCGAGAGGAATTCGTCGATGAACTGCGGCGTTGTCTTTGTATAGCCGTCCACCGCCGCCGAAAGCTCGGCGAGCATGCCCGCCAGATCCGTGAATGCCTGCACCGCGTCTGCCCCGAACTGGGCGGCGTCCTTTTCCGGGTGGGAGGGAAGGGATGCAAAGTCGCGGAAGATGTTCGCGCGCCCGGCGGCAAAAATCTTTATGCGCTCCAGCACGGTGTCCAGCGCCTCTTTTGCCTTGCGGTTTGCGGCGGAGGAGTAGCCTGCGTCCTTGAGCTTTGCGTCAAGCTCTGTCACGATGTCTTCCGTAATGGCTGCGAGCTGCTTCTGGAGCGCGGAACGCTCGTCGTCCAGCTCCTGGATGCGCCTGCTGTTCGCGCCTATACGCTTCTGGTTCTCCTCAATCTGCCCGGAGGAAAGCCGGATGTTCTCCGTAAAGCCGTCGATGTTGGCGCTGATGTCGTCCAGCTTTTTCCGCTTCTCGTGCAGCTCGGCGTTCAGGCTGTCTATCTCCTCGTTGTACTCGTCGATGCGCTCCTGCACGTTCTTGATGCGGTTCTCCAGCTGACCGATTTTTTCTTTTACCTCGCTCTGGTGCTCGTGCAGCTGCTTGGCAAGCGCCTTTTTGCCCGTCTGCTCGGCGCTTATCTTGATGACTTCCTGCTGCTTTATGTTGACGAGCTCCTGCATCTCCTTGATTTTGTCGGTGTTCTCGTTGAGCGTGTTGTAAATTTCTTCGATTTCTCGGGAAACCGCATCCCGGCGCTGCTCGGCTTCGATGCGGTCCTGCTCGTGGTGCGCCTTGCCCTGCGTGAAGTCCTTCAGGCGGAGCAGCTGGATGTCCAGCTCGTAGTTGAATTTCTCTTCGCTGAGCGCGCGGTATTTTGTCGTTTTGTCCGCCTGCGCCTTGAGCGTCTCGTAGCTGCGCTTGGTCTCCACCAGCCCCATCTCTATCTGGGCAAGGTTTGCCCGCGTGCGCTCAAGCTCCCGCTCGGCTTCCGCCACCTCTGCCTTGCTCCGGCTGATTCCGGCGGCCTCCTCAAAGAGGTAGCGGCGATCCTCCGGCTTGGAGGAAAGAATCTGGTCGATTTTTCCCTGCTCCATGACGGAATAGGCGGATTTGCCCACGCCGGTATCCATAAAGAGCTTGCGGACTTCTGTGGCGCCCACCTGCCTGCCGTTTATAAAATACTCGTTCTCGCCGGAACGGTACAGGCGGCGCTTGAGCGCGATTTCCGTGTCCTCGATGGGGAGCAGCCCCTTGTCGTTCGCGATGGTGAGCGTGACTTCCGCCATGGAGAGCGCCGGGCGTGCCTCCGTGCCGTTGAATATGACGTCCTCCATGCTTGCTGCGCGCAGGTTCTTGGACTTGTTCTCCGCAAGCACCCATTTGAGCGCGTCTACGACATTGCTCTTGCCGCAGCCGTTCGGCCCGATAAGCGCTGTTATGCCGTCCGCAAAATTGATGAGCGTTTTGTCGGCAAACGATTTGAATCC
>DGUD01000200.1 GCA_002393865.1 Treponema sp. UBA4319 | reverse complement strand
GCTACAAAAGCCAAGGATCCAACATAAAAAATGCGCGGAAGCGGAAAAGCGCCCGTGCTGCCATTTGCAAAGCGAAGCGTGCAACAGGCAGTCCGGGTGTTTTTCCGCTGGGAGCGCATTTTTGTTTTCATGCTGAAGCCCTGTCCGTTCCGTCCTGCTCAGTGGACAACCAGCGCTTTTTTCAGTATTATAGAGGCAGGGCTCTTCCGCGGGCGGCATCGCCAGCACATCCAGCCCACACCTTCGAAGTTTTTGGAGAAACGATGAACATCATTTGTAGCGAGAAAGAGGACGACAAGAAAAAAAATGAAGGAGCCGACCCTCTTGCTGAAAAATTCCTTAAAACCCGCCAGATTCTGCTGAGCGGGGAAATCAACGAGGACAACGCCGAAAAGATAATCCGCCAGCTGCTCATCCTTGAGGCAGACAACGACAAACCCATCTATATGTATATCGATTCCCCCGGCGGTGATGTCGATGCGGGCTTCGCCATATTCGACGCAATCCGCTTTATAAACGCGCCGGTCTACACGATAGGCATGGGGCTCATCGCCAGCGCGGCGGCGCTCATCCTGCTTGCCGCCCCCAAGGAGCGCCGGCTCGGCGTGCCGCACAGCCATTACCTGATACACCAGCCGTCGAGCGGTATGCAGGGCGTCGCCACGGATATCGAGATTCACGCGGCGGAGATGGCAAAGACCCGCGCCCTCATCAACGAGATTATCGCGAAAGAGACGGGCACCGCCCTGGACAAGGTGACAAAGGACACCGACCGCGACTACTGGCTCAATGCGGAGGAAGCCGCCGCCTACGGGCTCATCAGCAAGGTGATAGAAAAGCGCTCCGAGCTGAACTGAAACGGATTCGTGGGCAGGGCAGATGATTTTTGAACTCAGCGCCACGCTGGAGAACGACATCCTTTTTTCCATGGAAGATCAGGAGACGCGCCGGGCAGTCGATGCGGCGCGCGGGGTGCTCGTTCCGGCAAACTCAGTGACCATAGACGAAGAAAACTATTATGCCCTCCCGGAATGGTCCAGCAGCGACGGTTACGCGCTGCGGCAGGACTTTACGGATAATCTGCATGCGCCGCTCGCGCGCGCGGAACTAAAGCGCGTGCTGGTAAGCGGCAGGGGGGTGTTCAGGAATTTTAAGAACGTATTGAAATCGTACCCGGAAGTCGAGCGCAAGTGGCATTTCTTCAAGGACAGCCACCTGAGAAAGCGCCTGATGGACTGGTACAACACGCTCCGCGAATCATGGGGCCTGGAAAAGCTTGCGTGCCAGGAAAGCGACAGAGACGCAGAGACTGGCGAGCTTGTACAGGATGATTTTATGTTCCGTGTGTATAATCCCGTCAAGGACAGGGATGATATTACCCGCGGTGCCGTGGCGATAGCAGAGGAATACAGTACGCAGTTTCCGTATGAAGTTGGCGAGGCGCTTGCCGCCATGTGGCACAGGCTGTCAACATCCGTCGCGGCAGACGAGAAATTCGGTTTTGCCTGCCGCACGCAGTCAGAAGAATTTGCAGGCTGCATACTTGTCTCGCGCTGTCCGTCCTCAGCAAGGAAGACGGTCGCTCTTACCGATTTCTTTGTATTGCAGAATTTCCGGGGTCTCGGCATTGGCAAAGAGCTCCTTTCAGAATGCTATGCCGGATTGAAAAGACAGGGAATTCAGTGGTTTTTGATTGCAAACACAATTGTACCGGAATCCATGGAGCAGATGCTCGCCCAGTGGGGCTTCAAAAAGCTCGGCTCCGGTTTTCTGGCAGATTTATCTCAGGAGTAATGACATGTACAATAAGGGGAATGCTCCGACTGAGGAGCAGATTGTTTCTTTTCTTAAGGATGCGGTAAACCGCGTGGAAAATGCCAGCGAAGCTGACATTCAGTCTTTCAACAAAATCAAAAAGCTTTTCAAAAAGAACGTGTCCATGCTGCGCAGGAATTACGTGGCGGCGCTGCTCATCAAGCAGGCGGCATCCGGCGGCAACTTCCGCGCCTCACGCTACGAGCGCAGCGGACGCAGCGAACGGCCTGAGCGCAGCGAGCGCTTTAACCGCGAGCGCAGCACCGGCAAGTACGAGCGCAGCGCTTCCGCGCCGTCATTCCGGGAGCACAGCTCAAGCTCCAGCTACACAGAGCGCCCGGCGGCAAGCGAGCGCCCCGAACGGCAGGAGCGTGCCCCCCGCGTGATGATTGACCCCGCACAGGCAACGACCATCTTTATCGGCATCGGCCGCAACCGCCGCGTATTCCCCCGCGACCTCGTGGGGCTGCTGGTAAGCGTCGCCGGGCTTGATCGCGAGCGCATCGGCGATATCCGTGTCCTTGCGAACTACTCCTTCATCCAGCTCTTCTCCGAGGACTGCGAGAAGGCAATCTCCGCGCTGAACGGCTACGATTACCGCGGGCGCAAGCTCAGCGTCAGCTATTCCCGCCAGCGCGACGAGGAAGGCGACAGTGCAGCCGACGCCGCTGACAGCTCAGAGGACGCGACAATCGTGAACGTGAGCGCAGCTGCCAGCGCCGCGCAAGCCGCAGTCAGCCAGGACGACGTGATTCCCGCAAACGTGACGAACGAATCCCTCGGCCTGCAGGGCACGGAGAATTCCGAGTCCGCAAAGCTTTCCGCCGAGCAGAGCGCCTTTGCCGCACAGCAGGCGAAGGTCTCCTCCGGTGAAAGCTCAAACGAATCCCCCTTCTCCGAGACCACCGATGACGGTCAGGTGAAGTCACACTTCGGCTCCGGCGCGACCTATTGATTTCCCGGATAGCAACAGGGCCGTTCGGCGTAAGCACCTACATCGTGCCGCTGGACGGCCGGGAAGTCCTTGTCGTGGATCCCGCCGCCTGCGATTTCTGCGGGGACGGCTCCGCAGTGAGCGGCTGGCTCGCCGCGCGGGAGCTTGTCCCGGCAGCAATCGTCCTGACGCATGGGCACTTTGACCACGTGTCGGGGCTCCCTGCCCTCAGGCAGGCCTACCCCGCCGCACCAATCTGCATCCACGCGGACGATGCGTCGTACCTCGGTGCGCGGGGCGCTGCCGTGCAGGCAGCAAGCCTGGCGGCAATCGGCTTCAGCGAATTCCTTCCGGCGGTGGACAAGCTCCCGGAGGCGGATGTACTGCTCGCAGGCGGCAGGAGCCTCGCGGACTGCATCGGCAGCAGCCGGGCTGACCTTGCCGGATGGCGCATACTGCATACGCCCGGCCACACGGCGGGAAGCTGCTGCCTTTACAACGAGGGGCAGCAGGTGCTGCTCTCCGGCGACACCATCTTCTACCAGTCGTACGGGCGGACGGATTTGCCCGGCGGCAGTGAGGCCACCATACGGCTCAGCCTCCGGACACTCTACACGACGCTCCCGCCGGATACGCTTGTATACCCCGGTCACGACGCCTACGGATTCAAACTGAAGGAAAACTGCGCGTAAGAGCGCACAACGATGCCCTTGGGCATTGTGTATCCGGAAAGAAAAGCAGCCCGATGCTTTCCGCGGGAACCCGGCGCCTTATGCCGGGATTCTGAGGGAAGAAACCCATGCCTGCATGAGAATGCCAAAGGCAACGCCAACATTCAAGGATGCTTTCAGTCCGGTCATGGGAATCGTGACCCGGCCATACGTGGCGCGGGCAAGCGCCTCCGGGCTCACGCCGAGCTCCTCGGAGCCGATAATCACCACGCCTTCGCGGGGAAAAACAAAATCCTGCAGAGGCGTTCCGCCTGTCTCCAGCACAAAGACCGGCTTGTCTTGCGGCAAGTCATCCAGCGTGCAGCGCGTCCAGCCCATCGTCTCGATGCAACCCATGCCGCTCCGGAGCGCACGGCTCTGGGCAGGGTCGGTGCACTGCGGGGATATGTACACCCGCTCGCAGCCCATAGCCTCTGCCGTCCTGAATATTGAACCTACATTAAATGGAGAACGAATATCTTCCGCATAGACCGCCACGCCGGGGAAAAAGCGCCGCTCCTGCACGGAGACGCGCTCCTGCGGATGGGGGGCAATGACCAGATCCCACTCCGCGGGGAACGTCCCGATGATGGCAAGCAGGGCATTGCGTGCGGCATTGCAGACCCGGCGCTCGTCAAAGGGCTCCGCCGCAAGCAGACCGCGCAGCTGCCGCGCAGCATCATCCGGAAGCTTGGGATCCTGCAGGACAATGGCGGCAAGCGCGCGCGTGTAATCGGCGCGGCTCATCCGCGGAAAATTGTAGCAGGTACCCGGCTCCGCGATGCCGGCAATATCACGCTCAAGCTCCCCAAAACAGAGGGCAAGCTTGCGGCGCTTCTGGCCAGCAGCGAGCTGGAAGAGTTTTTCGGGCGGAATCATCAGTACGCCAGTTTTATCAGGTCGAACAAATCATCGCTCGTCATGCTGCGGGGAAGGCTGTTTATCAGCTCCAGCTTGCTGCCATCCTCCGCAACAAGCGAAAGCTGCTCGATGTTTACCCCCAAGTCCTTGAGGCGGGTGGGCAGATTTGCCTTCGCAAGCTTCTGCCGCACGTAGTCGGTCAAATCAGACGCCGCCTTTGCCACATCGGAATCGGCGGGCGAGGCACGGAGAATCCGCGACAGCTTTGCGAGCCTGTCCTGCCGGAACTTTGCGGCGTCCTCAAGGATGTAGGGGAAGAGTATCGCCGTCGTCAGCGAGCGGGAAATCTTATAGCGGGAATTGATGCAGAGCGCTATCAGGGAAGCAGCGCCCAAGGAAGACGTCGCGGAGGCAAGGGATGCCATACAGCCGCCCTCCGAGAGCAGGACTTCCTGCGGCGTCGTTATCTCAAGGCTCGGAGCGCCGTCGGCCGCGTAGCCGAGCAGCTCCACGGATTTTTCCGCAATCATGTCGCTAAAAAACGACGCCTTCTGGCTCAGATAGGACTCGACCGCGATACACAGCGTCTCCAGCTGCATGGCGGCGTTCTGCTTTTCCGAGAGCGGCAGCATCAGGTTGGGGTCAAACAGCACCTGGCGGCACAGCAGGGGCTGCGCCTTCAGCAGGCGGACGACATCCGAGCGGGAATCGACGAGCGGGATGCGCCCGGAAAACACAAAGGCGTCACGGATGGTGGAAGGCACACAGATAAGCGGCAGCGGCTCCGCAGCCGTATCCGCCGAAGCGTCGAGGAGGGCATAGACATCCTTCTCCTCGTTATACAGCGACGCCGCCGCGCGGCCAAGATTCATCATCTTGGAGCCGCCGACCGCCAGCACGCCGTCGATATGCGCCTGCCGCGCAAGGTTGAGCGCCTTCATGAGCGTCTGGGTATCCGATATGCCGGAAATATCCTCAAAAACAAAGAAATTGACCTTCCGGTCGCTCAGGGACTGCGTGATTTTATCAGCAAGTCCGACCTGCCGCAGGATAGGATCCATGACAAGCATGAATTTCGTGCCGATGCCACCGGCAAATTCGCCCAACCTGCTCACCGTGTAAGAGCCAAGCACAATGTTCGGCTGAATCCTGAAAATAAAATCAGACATTAGAAACTCCCTTAGCAGTTTTCATGTATTTTTTTTCTTAAAAACACTTGAAAATAATTTTGCCAAAAAAAAGGACGGAAATATAGCTTTCCGTCCTCGTTACACACGTCTATACTCCGGAACCGAATCAGAACCCGTACGCGGAAAGTATCTGGTCTGCCGTAGCAGCGATGACAGCCTCGCTCAGATAATTCGGATCCCTGATTTTCTGCTTAATCTGCTCCACAAGGTCAGAGCGGACATCCGGGGTCTCCTCCGAAACTTTGTTGATGTAGAATGCATCCGCCATTTCCTTCGCTTCGGCTGAGACGCTGATTTCATCCAAAGCAGACGAAAGCTCCTGCACCGCTGATGTGCGTTTCGTGCCCTGCACGTTTCCGAGCTGACTGACTCTTGAAATCTTATCTATCATCATAATCTACCTCTTCCTCATTATCGGCATCTGCGCCCGCAACTTGAGCGTTTTTGCTTCCAGAAATAAAAATTGCGAATTCCCCGAGGATTTTCGTCCGGGAGGAATATTCCGCCAGCACAGCCTCCGCCGTACCGTCGCTTATCTCCTCGTGAAGCTTGGTCAGCTCGCGACCGACCACCACACGCCGCCCACTATCAATATCGGAAATATCCTTTAAAAGCTTTAAGACTCTAAAGGGACTTTCGTACAAAATCACAGCGTTGCCAGTCGCCATCAGCTCGCGGAGACGGGAACGCCGCCGCCCCGGTTTGGGCGAAAGGAAACCCTCAAAAACCAGCGTCTTGCCGCCTGCCCCCGCCACGCTCGCAAGGGCGGCAAAGGCGCTTGCCCCCGGTATGGGAACGACGCGATGCCCGGCTTTGCGCACCAGCCCCGCGAGCACGGCACCGGGGTCGCTGATTCCCGGTGTACCGGCATCGCTCGCATAGGCGACAGTCTGCCCGCTGTCCAGCAGGCGGATGATTTTTGCCGCTGCGGCCTCCTCGTTCTGCGCACGGCAGCTGACAAGGGGCTTCCTGATCTCAAAGTGGGTCAGCAGCTCAAGCGTATGGCGCGTGTCTTCCGCCGCAATGACATCCACAGCCTTGAACGTCTCCAGCGCGCGGAAAGTAATGTCGCCCAAGTTCCCTATGGGCGTCGCAACAATGTAAAGCTCGGACACACTGCCATTTTAACACACTTTCGGCCAGCGGTCTAGAGGGAAGGGATTCCAGAAGGCTGGCGGGGCGCCAGGAATGTACCCGGCCGCACAGGGATTCGGACGGGGGCAGCTCAGGGGAATGATATTAAATTTGCCTGAAAAAAAATAGACAACAGCAAGCAGCAAAACGTTCAGCTGCATCCACGGCGCCACAAAAAGATTCATTGACAAGGACTTAAAATATAAGCATTTACCCCGTTTTTCCGCCCTCAGCGGGAGCGCGGGGCACAAAAATGCTAAAACAGCCCTCTGAAAATCCGATAATGAAGCCGGGTGACACAGTTTTTCATGTATTCTCCGGCGGAAGGGGGCAAAACGCGCGCGCAGGAAGCCGCACATCTTCTACCTCAAAGATGCGGGCTCACACCGCGAATCCCCCGCAGCGAAAATTCCTGAAAACTGACTTTAAATGAGCAGCACAACGCTCCGGCCGCGGCATCTGGCGGAAGGAGCCTCATCCAGGCTGCCCACAGGGGTATCGTATGTCTCAGAAGAATAATCGTATGCCGCTCATCGTCGGCATAGCTCTGTTTGCGTTGGCAGCGCTCATCACCATAAGCCTGATTTCAGGCTCCCTGAATTTCGGGGCCGCAAGTCCAGGAAGAGGCAGCCTGCTCTTTGCCTGCGGCACCATGCTTTTCTCCGTGTACGGCATCTCCAGCTACCTCATCCCCCTCTACCTCCTTGCATGCGGTGCTGCCAGCATTGACAGCCGCTGGTCACGCCAGCGCATCGCCTGCCTTGCCGTCAGCATCATCCCGTTCTTCACCATCGCGCTCGCGGAGCATCACGGGCGCGTCATCGCCACGCAGGACGCCAGCCCTATCGCCATCACAAAGATATGCATCCTTGCGGCAATCGCGGTGCTGCTCGTCGCCATGGAATACCTCGTCACCATGCTCCTTGCCTCCGCATCGCTCAAGGACGAGATTCTGCCCAAACTGCACGGCTACAAAGATCTGGCGGCTGCCAAAATCCTGCAGCTCAAGAAGAGCAGCAGCGAGGCGCTCGCGGCAGCGCAGCAGAAGCTGCAAGAAAAGCTCCGGGTAGAAGAAGAGGAGCGCGCGGTGGACGACGCCGGGGAAGACGAGGCGCAGCAGCAGTCCGCCCAGACCATCGTCTCCGGCGCGGCGGACGAGGAGCTTCAGCTGAGCCCGGAAGAAGCGGAGCTGGCGCAATCACTGGACAAAGACATAGACAGCGTGGCCGATTCCCTCTTTGCGGAGAACGTCGCGAGCGAAGGCGACGAGGACGAGATGCTCATGGAGGACGCGGTCACAGACGAAGAGCTGAGCATCATCGAGCAGACCGTCGCGGAAGAGGATTCCGCCCTGAACGGCGACGAGCCCCAGCCAGAAGCCCGCAGTGCGGACAGCACCATCTCCTACGAGGCAGCGGCAGCCTACGCCGACAACGGCAGCCCCGCAGCGCCTGCGCCCGGAGCACATACCATCTCTTTGGAGGACGAGGCGGAGCCGCCGCAATATGCAGCGCGCATTCCCCAGGAAGAAGATGCCACCCCTGCTGCCGCAACCGAAGCACGCTCCGTCTCTCCGGAAGACGAGGCGGAGCCGGTGCTGCACGCAGCGGACTGCAATCCAATTGCAGCAGATGCGGCGGACGCTGATTACAGCTCCGCCCCCGCATACCGCGCGGACGCCGATTCCTTTGCAGCGGACTGCAATCCAATTGCAGCAGATGCCACCCCTGCTGCCGCAACCGAAGCACGCTCCGTCTCTCCGGAAGACGAGGCGGAGCCGGTGCAGTATGCAGCGCGCATTCCCCAGGAAGAAGATGCCGCCGCGGACGCTGATTACAGCTCCGCCCCCGCATACCGCGCGGACGCCGATTCCTTTGCAGCGGACTGCAATCCAATTGCAGCGGATGCCACCCCTGCTGCCGCAGCAGAAGCACGCTCCGTCTCTCCGGAAGACGAGGCGGAGCCGGTGCAGTATGCAGCGCGCATTCCCCAGGAAGAAGATGCCGCCGCGGACGCTGACTACAGCGCTGCACCCGCATACGGCGCGGACGCCGATTCCTTTGCAGCAGACACAACCCCTGCTACCGGGAGCGCTCCCGCATACGGCGCAGACAGTGCCGCCGGCGATGAGCCCCGGCAGGAACCGCCCGCTTTGCCGGAAGCCGAACATTCCGTCATCATCTCATCGCTCAGTGATGTCTTTGCCCGCATGGAGGCAGACGCCGGCGCCCAGCTGGATAACAGCGACACTGCGCCGAATACAGCCGCAGAAAGCAGCGGCGCTTCCGCGGCAGACACATCCGGCTGGCAGCACCCGTCCGAGATTCCTTCAGAATCGATTCCTTCTGAGAGCATTCCTGAAGCGGAAGCCTCTGCAGCAGCAGAGTCCGCATACGGATATAACGATGAGCCGATACCGGTCGAAATCGACGAGGACGAATCCACCAGCTACGAGGGCGCGCAGTTCGACCCCGTGGCAGCGCCTGTCGTGGACAGCGAGGGCAAGCTGCGCCCCCAGCAGATAGAGCGCAACCTGACGACCCAGGAGGATTACGGCACGGACAGCTACACTCCGTTCCCGGAAGAAGACCTTGAGATTGACGAGAGCGATTACGTCGAGGAAGAGGAGCTCTCCTATGCAGAAGAAGAAAGCGACGACGTACGCCCCGTAGCGCTGCCACACGCAGTCCGCGCGGACGGCAGCCCCGTACCGCCGCCAGCACACCGCAGGATTGCGCACGGCCCCTACGAGATTCCGACGGAGCTGCTCACGCAATACGAGGACGACCAGTACTGGATTATCGATGAGGAGACCGAGCAGGCCGCGGAGAGCCTCAAGGAGACGCTCCGGGAATTCGGCATTCAGGCAGAGGTGACCGATATCCGCAAGGGGCCGGTCGTCACTATGTTCGAGATTCTCCCGGCGCCCGGCGTAAAGCTCAGCAAAATAGTCTCGCTGCAGGACAATATCGCGCTCCGCCTTGCCGCAAGCTCAGTGCGCATCGTGGCGCCCATACCGGGCAAGAAGGCGGTGGGCATAGAAATCCCCAACAAGAAGCGCGCCATCGTCTCGTTCCGCGAGTGCATCGAGCAGGACATCCCCGAATGGAAGAAGATGGCGGTGCCTGTCATTCTAGGCAAAGACATCGAAGGCGAGACGCAGATTATGGATCTGGTAAAGACGCCGCACCTGCTCATCGCCGGCTCCACCGGTTCCGGCAAGTCGGTCTGCGTCAACAGCATGATACTCAGCGTGCTGTTCAAGCGCAGCCCCAACGAGGTAAAGATGATTCTCATCGACCCCAAAATCGTGGAGCTCAAGCTGTACAACGACATCCCGCACCTGCTCACGCCGGTCATCACCGAGCCCAAGCGGGCCATGCAGGCATTGCAGTACTGCCTCTGCGAGATGGAGCGCCGCTATGCGCTGCTTGACAGCATGGGCGTGCGGGACATCTCCACCTACAACAAGCGCATCGTGGAGCGGCACATCGCGACAGAAAAGCTGCCCTACATCATCGTCGTCATAGACGAATTCGCCGACCTCATGGCGACCACCGGCAAACAGCTGGAGAGCGTGCTCGCCCGGCTTGCGGCGATGAGCCGCGCGGTCGGCATCCATCTGGTGCTCGCCACGCAGCGCCCGTCCATCGACGTCATCACGGGGCTTATCAAGGCGAACATCCCCAGCCGCATCGCGTTCATGGTGGCAAGCAAGACGGACAGCCGCATCATACTCGACCAGCCGGGAGCGGACAAGCTGCTCGGCAAGGGCGACATGC
>DGUD01000046.1 GCA_002393865.1 Treponema sp. UBA4319 | reverse complement strand
CTTTTTTTTTGTCAATATACAGCTCTGGAAATTGTAAAAAAAAACTATTGGTGCTACAATAAGCGTGCAGTTTATCTTTAGGAGGATACTGAAAACTATGGAAAAATTTTTTAAGGTGAAGGAACGCGGCTCCACCGTGAACCGTGAGATTATCGCCGGGCTTACGACCTTTCTGGCAATGTCCTACATCCTTGCGGTGAACCCCGGAATGCTCTCTGCATGCGGGGGCATGTCCTTCGGGGCGGTGTTTACCGCCACCGCGCTGGCATCCGCGATAGCGACGCTTGTCATGGCCTTTGCCGCGAACCTTCCTGTCGCGCTGGCGCCCGGCATGGGGCTGAACGCGTTCTTTGCTTTTTCCGTCGTGCTTGGCATGGGAGTCTCCTTCCAGACAGCCCTGACGGCAGTCCTTATCGAAGGCCTGCTCTTTATCATCCTGTCGGCGGTCGGCGTACGCGAGGCAATCATCAATTCGATTCCCGCGCACCTGAAGAAGGCCGTGGCGGTCGGTATCGGCCTGTTCATCGCGATGATAGGGCTTGCCGACGGCGGCATCCTCGCAAAGTCCGACGGCGGCATGCCTATCATGGGCTTTGTGAATTTTGACAACAAGATTGCGCTGGTCGCCGTGCTGGGGCTCATCATCACCATAGTCCTCTATGTGATGAAAGTGCCCGGCTCTATACTCATCGGCATCATCGCGACCACGATTATCGGCATTCCCTTCGGCGTCACATCGGTGCCGGAAGGATGGAGCGGGCCGGTTTCGCTGCCCTCTGCACCGCTTCTTTTCAAGTTCGACTTCAGCAATATTCTGACGGGGCAATTCTTCCTCGTGTTCTTCACGTTCCTCTTTGTCGATATGTTCGACACGGTCGGCACGCTGATGGGTGTCGCCGAGCAGGCCGGGCTCGTGGACAAGAAGGGCAACATCCCCAACATCAAGGGAGCCCTTTTTGCCGATGCGGTCGGAACGGTCGCAGGCGCATGTCTCGGCACCTCCACGGTCACCAGCTACGTCGAGAGCACTTCCGGCGTGGCGGCTGGCGGACGCACCGGCCTGTCCTCCGTCGTCACCGCAATCCTCTTCCTCCTCGCGCTCTTTTTGTCACCGCTGTTCGCGCTCATTCCGGGCGCGGCGACGGCTCCGGCGCTTATCTTCGTGGGATTCCTGATGATTAAGTCCGTCACGTCCATCGATTTCTCCGACATCACGGAGGGAATCCCCGCCTTCGTCACGATTATGGTCATGCCGTTCAGCTACAGCATCGCGAACGGCATCTCCTGGGGAATCATCGCCTACGTCATCTGCAAGGTAGCCGGGCGGAAGGCAAAGGACATTCCGGCCGTCACCTGGGTGCTCGCCGCGATTTTCGTCTTTAAGATTGTCATGGACGCCGTGAGCGCCTAGGCTACGTTTTTGCGAGAGCTGCCCGCAAGCGCGCACGCAGGCAAAGCATGCGCGGCCGGGCAGCATGAATCAGGGAGGTGAACGATGCCGGATGGTCAGGAAAAATACGTGCGTCCCACATGGGATGATTATTTCATGGAGGTCTGCAGGACGGTCGCAAAGCGGGCGACCTGCGACCGGGGGCGCTCTGGCTGCGTCATCGCCCGCGACAACCAGATTCTGGTGACCGGATATGTGGGAAGCCCCGCAGGGCTCCCGCACTGCGATGACGTCGGGCACCTGATGCGCAAGATGATTCACTCTGACGGCTCCATCACGCAGCATTGCGTCCGTACCGTCCACGCGGAGCAGAATGCCATCTGCCAGGCGGCAAAGCGCGGCATATCGATAGACGGGGGAACCGTCTACTGCAAGATGACGCCCTGCCGCACCTGCGCCATGCTCATCATCAACTGCGGCATCCGGCGTGTGGTCTGCGAGAAGCATTACCATGACGAGGCGGACTCCATGCAGATGTTCCGCGAAGCGGGTATCAGAATAGAGCACCTTGAGGACGGCGTCCAGACCTACGAGAACATGTAGCCTGCCCTAAAAAAAACAGCCCCCGCTTATGCGGGGGCCGCCTATTGTCCTGCCGCAGCAATACACAAGGCGGCAAAGCCGGCCAGTGCGTTGCCTCTGCTGCTACAAGCTGGAGGAAAGCCACTCCTTGAAGCTTGCGTAATCTTTCTCCATGGGAATCGCGCGGTCAGGCAGATGCATGACCTTCTCCAGGCGGGCGGGAATGCTCGGCTCCCTGCCGATAGCCTTAGTGACCGTCGCGCCGAATTTTGCGGGATGCGCGGTCTCCAGCACGATGCCGACCGCCTGTTTGCCGGGGATACTCTCTGCCCACGCAGGAATATTCGGCGTAAGGCCGGGTTTGCCGCTGTCTCCTTTCAGGCCGCCGACAAGCTTCTCCATGCTGCCGTGGCGGATATCGTTCCACGCCTTCCATGCGACGGCTCCGTGCGGGTCAATGATATAGCCGGTCTTCTCGTTGCACGCCCGTATCGCCTCTATCGTGCCAGCGTCATCAGTCCAGTAAGACGCGAACATCTGGCGCACCTGCTCAAGGCTGTACATGGCGGCGATGCGCTCGTAATTACTCGGCGCGCCGACATCCATCGCGTTGCTCAGCGTGGCGACCGATTCCCGCGGCTTGTATTCGCCGCTCGCAATCCAGTCCGGTATCGTATGGTTCGCGTTCGTGGCGGCAACAAAGCCGCCGATGGGCGCCCCGGCCTCGTATGCGATGAGGCCGCTCGTCAGGTTGCCGAAGTTGCCGCTGGGCACAACGGCGATGATAGACGGATTCTCTATCTTGCTGTCATGCGGTATGCGGTTGCGGACGACGAGGGACGCGTACATGTAATAGAAGCTCTGCGGCAGCAGGCGCGAGATGTTGATGGAATTGGCGGAGGACAGACGGAACTTGCCGCGAAGCTCGCTGTCCGTAAAGGCCGTCTTCACCAGCTTCTGGCAGTCGTCAAAGGTTCCCTTCACCTTGAGCGCGCGCACATTGCCGTCAAAGGTGGAGAGCTGCTTCTCCTGCAGCGGGGATATCTTTCCGTCGGGGTAGAGTATGGTCACGTCGATGCCCGGCACGTTGTGGAAGGCGCTGCCCACGGCGGAGCCTGTGTCTCCGCTGGTGGCGACGAGGATGTGCAGATTGTCGTCCGCGCCGCGGTTGAAGTAGGACATCACGCGGGCCATAAAGCGTGCGCCGAAATCCTTGAAGGCGCAGGTAGGGCCGTGGAAAAGCTCAAGCACATAGGTCACCGGGTCAATCGGCACAACCTGCGGCATAAAGGGGTAGGCGTCCTGGATAATCGACTCAAGGTCGGCGTCGGGTATCTCGCCCTGCACGTAGGGCCTCGCCATCTCGTAGGCTATCTCCCGGAACGAGGGCTCCGGATTGCGGCCGATGAAAGCCGGATCCAGCCTGGGGAATTCGACGGGGATATACAACCCCCCGGTCGCCGCATTCATGCCGCTCAGCACGGCGGTCTTGAAATCAGCCTGTATCTTCTTATCGCGAGTATCAGTATAAATCATGGCGAGTACCTTTTTTATGTCTGCGGGAAAACGTTTGCGCTTTCTCTCCCCGCATTGATATGTGAAGCGGTCTCAAAAGCGACAGGCTTCTGAAACTTGCTCATACATTCTAAAGAATATAGTTCAGTATACCGGAATATGTCACGGTATGCAAGTATATTCAGGAAATCCGCCCTATTTTTTTTGCAAAACCCTCGGCACGACGCAGGAATTCAACCTCCCCCCCCCAGCAGGGCAGAGGCAAGCACGAGCAACATATTGTACAGGAAGTGCACGGCGGCTCCGGTGCGGACGCCTCCCGTCCTGATGCAGCAGATTCTGAGCATGATGCCGCAGAGCGCCGCATTGAGCACGGACGGCGCCCCCAGGTAGCGGTGGGAGAAGGCGAAGAGCAGGAGCGACACCAGCTCGACGGGGATGGCAAGCCGCCGCGCAGGGAGCAGGGAGCGGAGGCTTCCGGGGATGAACTGGCGGTACAACACCTCCTCGTAATACGCGCCGGCCGCGAGGTTCAGCGCCAGCAGCAGCCCCGGCGCGGGAACAGGGAAATCCCTGCCGGCGGCAAAAAAAGACGGCAGCAGCAGGGCGAGCGTCCCCATGAGCGCATAGATAAGCATAAGGCAGCCGAATGTCGTGGAGCCCCAGAGCAAAACCGTCACGAGCTTCTGGAATGACTGCGCCGCGGCAGGCGCGGACGGAAGGACCTGTCGCTGCGTACAGCGGAACTGGATGTCAAGGAAAAGCGCGACTGCCAGCTGCATGAGCGCCGTCCATGAGAAGTCAGCGGCTGAAACGAGCGTCGCGCTCCCCTCGCCGGAACGGACAAGGAGCGGCGGCAGGACGAGCAGGAAAAAAACAGCGGCAAATTCCGCAGCGAGATATTTTTTTTTCATACGGAATATGCTATAGTATAAGGCAAAATAAGCGGGAGGTCAATTTGGATACCACTATAGCGCTGGCTCTTGCCGCTGTCGTCATCCTCATTTTTGTCGTACTTGTCTTCTTTGTCGCGCACAAAGAAAAGATTCAGTTTTTTGCGGAAGGAAGCACGAAGGGCTTCCGCCGGCAGGAGATACAGACCCTGTGGAAGACCGCGGAGAAATGCGGCATAAGCACGCCGTCCCTGCTATACGATTCCGTGCCGCTGCTCAACAAATGCATCGCGATGATTCAGAGCGAGAGCCGGCGGAACGGCACGGCGGAGCGGGAGGACATAAAGCAGCTCCTCTCGTCGCTGAACGTATTCCGGCGGCATCTCGCGCTCAAGACCACAGAGCACGGAAAGCTCAAGGACAGCCACGAGCTTGAGCTGGGGCAGCGGCTCAGCATCATCTTCAAGGGGAAGGGTATTTTTTCTTCCCGCGTGCTGGCCACAGGCCGCCAGCTGGTCATCTCCTTTCCGGTGCAGCCCCGCAAGCTCTTCCGGGGACCGCCGCTTGAGCTCCCCTCGACGGAGTGGATAGGCAAGCGGGTCAGCGTATATGCGGGGCTTTCCGGCGACGCGTGCTACGTCTTCGACTCCCTTGTGGAGAGCGCGGGCGAGTCCGGCGGAAAGCGCTGCCTGAACCTGCAGCATTCCGCCCGGATTGACCGCATGCAGAAGCGCAGCTCCATCCGCTGCAGCTGCAGAATAAATGCCCAGATGTATGTAATCAAAAGCAAGCTTGTTGATTATAGTATAAAGGAAGGCGAGAGCGGCTCAGCGTGCATGCTGGAGGATCTGAGCGAAGGCGGAGCGCTGATACGCATCGGGGGAAAAGGGCGGCAGGGCGTCCAGGTCAAGCTTGCGTTCAACCTGAACAGCGTCCCCGTCCTCATGCTGGGCGTCATCCGTGCCGTCGAATACAACCGCGGCATCCGGCAGTCCCGGCTGCATTTTGAGTGCACGTACATCGAGAACGACATGAAGGAGGCGCTCGTCCGCTATATATACGAGAATGCCTCCGAGAGCGCGAGGAACGCGGCCCCAAGCTCAGGCGGGGACACCGCCGCACATACGGACGACGACGGTTTTGAGTCGGCGGACACAGAGGATAAAGCCCCTGAAAATTCCGGTTTTTAGGGCGACGTTGCGAATGCAATGAGGAGTGACAGCTATGGAAGGAAAAGGTTCAGCTTTGTCTCGTAGGGCGCGGCGCCGGGGAGCAGTCCTTGGCATGACGCTGCTCTTTGCGGGGGCAGCCGCCAGCGCGCGCGACATCCGGCAGATAGAGGCAGATTTTCTGCGCGGCAGCATCCAGCAGAAGACCAGCGCAGTGCGGGAGGCGGCGGAGAACGATTCCGTCGCCCTGTGCCTCAAGGCGCTTGATTTTGCGCTCGATGTGCAGGATGTCCTTGCCGGTGACAGCGACCTGCATGAGCTGGTGACAGTCTCTGTAAGACTCCTTAAAAAGACGATGCTCACGGAAGAGCAGGCGAAAGATGTGTCCGCAAAGCTTGCTCAGGTGTTCAAAGCCTTTCCTGACAACAAGATACGTGTCGCGGTGCTTGATAAATTCGAGGAATTCCCCTCGGAGAGCAATGTATCGCTCATCAACGCATACGTGGCGGAGAAGGCCCAGAAAGCAGCGGAGGACGCGCTTTCCGCGCCGATGGACGACGTGCTGCTCAAATCAGTCCGCCTGCTCAAATCGGCGGGGAACAAGACATCTTTCAACGTGCTCTTTGTCGCCGACCTCATGAATATCTGGCCGGGCTACAAGGACGAGCTGGAGGACGCGTTCGGACCGCTCGCGAACAGCTGCGGGCCCGAAATCATACGAATGATGTCCTCCGTGAGACTGTCTGAAAAAATAGACATCCTCGACATTGTTCGAAGGAACGAGAAAATCTCGAAAAAAATAAAGGGCGAGCTTGCGGAAAATGCGCTTTCGGCGTCTATCTATAAAGCAGACGGGGAAATTCCGGCGGCGGAAGAGCTGAGCCCGGAGCACGTGCAGCTCCAGCTTGCCTCGCTAAAGCTTATCTCCGACACGCAGTGGACACGGGCCTCAAAGATGGTGACCGACTACTTTCCTATTGCGCGCCTGGAATACGAGAGCAGCCTGATTACGCCGGTGCAGTTCGCGCAGGCAATCGGCGACATCGCAGCAGTCGCATGCGCCGAGACAGGGCAGGTGCTTTCCTCCTATCTGGATTTTCTCAACAAGTGCATGGAGTCAGACGATGCCCCTGTTGAAGCCGTTGTGCTTTCCGTCATCAATGCATTGGGAGGTCTGGGCGACAAGACCGCTTTCGACTACCTGCTCTATGTGACGTACCTCGATTATCCTCAGGAAGTGACGGACGCGGCCAGAAACGCCCTCGCGCAGCTTAAGTGGTAGAACCATCACTCAATTCACTCTCTTTTTGTGCCAGGAACCCGCTGTGCATAGCAGCGGCGGCGCTCGCGGTGCTGTATTACGGCGGCATGATGCCCTGCAGCAGGGCAAAACCATGCCGTTCCCTGCTGCCGCTGGAGGCGGCGGACTCCGTCTGCGGTACCATCAGCTCAAATCCCGTAAAGACAGCCAGCGGCCACAGCTATGTGTCACAGCTCCGGCTTTCGTCCGTGGAAGGGCAGGCGGCCGGCGCCTGCATACGCTCTCAGGCGGAAGGCTGCATCTCCGTGCTGCTGCCTGTACGCTTTGTGGAAAGCCGGTACCCCGGCCGGATTGCAGCCCGTACGGGAGCGCAGGGCTTGTGCTGCGAGGCAGGGGCAAGGCTCTGCTGCAGCGGGCGCTGGGAGCCGGAAAGCGGCCTATTCCTCGTGTCTACGGTGAGCGACGGCTCCTTTCCCGCAGGAATCGCCGGCACCATCGCGCGTTTCCGTGCCGCCTGCCGCATCGCATTCCGGCGGCTTCTGTACGGCTGGGGGGATGCCGGAGGACTGGCGCTCTCCCTGCTTGCCGGTGCCCGCGAATACACGGAGCCGGAGCTCGGCGACTCGTTCCGGAACGCGGGGCTTTCGCACATCCTTGCGCTCAGCGGCATGCACCTTTCCTTCTTTTCCGGCCTTGCGTGCAGTCTCTGGAGCCGGGTCTTCGGGCGCCGCTACGCGTTCCTCGCGCAGCTCGCAGGCATCAGCTGCTTTATCTGGTTTGCCGGAGCCACGCCTTCCCTCGTGCGCGCGGGAATTTCTGCGCTTATCATGGTGCTGTGCGGCCTTGTGTCCTGCAAGTCGCCCGGCTCTCTCGCCGTGCTTGCCGCCACATTCATGATTCACCTGCTGCTCCGGCCAGGGGATTTGGGGACAGCGGCCGCGGAGCTTTCGTACGGGGCGCTGCTCGGCATCCTGCTGTGCGCCCGCAGGCTGGAGCGCATAGCCGCCAGATGGATTCCTCCCGCGGCCGCCCGCGCGCTTGCCGCTTCCGCCGGGGCACAGATTGCGACCGCGCCGCTAAGTCTGAAGCTCTTCGGCTCTGTCATGCCGGCCGGCATCGTCGCATCGCTGGCGGTCTCCCCGATGGTCAGCGCCTTCATGTCCCTTGCGCTCGCCGCAGTGCCCTGCTGCCTCGCAATGCCTTTTCTTTCCCCCTTCTTTGGGTGTATACTGAAAGGAATATACAAGGTAACGGCATGCACGGTATCGTTTTTTGCCAAGGTGCCGCCGCTGGAGCTGTAGAGACAGGACGCCGTACAGCGTCAGGCGCCTGTCCGGAAACTTCGCTTTCCGGGCAGATTGATTATAAAGAAGGAAGCAGGTTACAGAAGTCGGACGAGTTCTGAAACCTGCTCACGGGGAATACCGGATACGTGTGCGCGGACGGCGATTCCCAAGGAATGATAGGAATGACAGAACTTCCGGACTACAATGCCCCGGCATCGCTCAAGGCTTTTATGGAAGCCAATGGTCTGGCTATGCAGAAGAAATTCGGCCAGAATTTCATGGTGAACCCCGCCGCCCGCAGCAGGATCACCGGGCTGCTCGCGCTGGAGAAGGGGAGCCGGGTCTGGGAAATCGGGCCGGGTCTGGGCTGCATGACAGCCGGGATGCTGGAAAGCGGGGCAGACGTAACGGTCTTTGAGATAGACCGCGGCTTCATCAGCCTGCTGGGGCAGTTTTTTGAGGACTATGCGCGGCAGGGCAAATTCCGCATCGTGGAAGGCGATGTGCTCAGGACATGGCAGCAGGAGCTTGCACGGCAGCAGGTTCCGGCCACGGACATCAGTCTGTTCGGGAACCTGCCGTACAACATCGCGGCGACATTTATCGCGGACACCATCACGCGCAACCTGATATTCGCGCGCTGCGTATTTACCGTCCAGAAGGAGGTCGCGCAGCGGATGGCGGCAGCGCCATCGACGGCACAGTACTCCGCGTTCAGCGTGCTCTGCCAGTGGCAATACGACGTGAAGCCTGCCATGGAGCTTGCGCCCGGCAATTTCTGGCCGCGCCCCAACGTCTCCTCACAGGCCGTGCTGCTTACCCAAAAGCAGCACCCGCCGCGCTGCGGGAATCCGCCGCTCTTTGTGCGGACGGTACACACGCTGTTCTCGCAACGACGGAAAACACTGCTGAACAACATCAAGCCGCTCCTGCCCAAAGGCGCGGACGCGCGCGCCGTGTTCACGCAGGCGGGGCTGGATCCTTCCGCCCGTGCGGAAAACCTTGCTCTGGAGGACTTTGTCCGTCTGACCGAGGCATTGCCGCCCGCCCGGCAGGACTAAAAGCTGTAGACTTTTGCCGCCCGCTCTGCTATACTGGAGCTATCCGGAGCACCGCAGAGGCGGCAAGGCTTACAGCCTCATTCCGGGCTGTCCGGTAAGGGCAAAGGCGTTGCGATGACAGAGAACGAGATAAAAGACAATTTCTATAAAATCAGAGAGGAAATCCACGTGGCGGAGGCGAAGGCCGGGCGGGCGGCAGGCAGCGTGCGGCTCTGCGCCGTAAGCAAATTCCATCCCGTGGAGGATGTCTATGCCGCCATGCAGGCAGGGCAGACGCTCTTCGGCGAGAACCGGGTGCAGGAAGCGTCCGCCAAATTCAGCGGCATCCGGGAATCCGGCAAGGAATGCACGCTGCATATCATAGGAGCCCTGCAGCTCAACAAGGTAAAGAAAGCCGCGGAAATTGCATCCTG
Source organism: Treponema sp. UBA4319 (assembly GCA_002393865.1). Classification (GTDB taxonomy): domain Bacteria; phylum Spirochaetota; class Spirochaetia; order Treponematales; family Treponemataceae; genus Treponema_D. The sequence continues at coordinate 31,600 of DGUD01000046.1, read as the reverse complement.
CATCGAGTCTGCCGACCGCGAGGAGCTGCTCGCGGAACTGGAGAAGCACTGTGCCCGGCTCGGAAAAAACATTGAAATCTATTTTGAGCTGCACACCGGCGAGGACTCAAAATCCGGTTATCCGGACGAGGCCTCTCTGCTGGAGTCCGCGCAGCACTGCGCCGAGGGGCGCTACCCGCATATCGTCCCCGCCGGGCTGATGACGATGGCTCCGTTCACCTCGGACGAAAAGGAAATCAGAAAATCTTTTGCGACGCTCCGCTCGCTCCAGCAGAAGCTCCGCTCCGAATTCCCCTCGCTGAGGCTTGATACGCTCAGCATGGGCATGAGCGGGGATTACAGGATTGCAATCGAAGAAGGAAGCACCGAAGTCCGTATCGGGACGGCGCTGTTCGGGGCACGGGCATAGTATGATACGAAAAATCATGACGGCATGCATGGCCGGGCTGCTCCTGCTTACGGCTCCGCTACAAGCGCAAGAGAGCCCTGAGGACACGGAATCGCTTGAGCCGGTTCCGTATAGCGAGGACGAGTTCCCCCAATGGGCAAAGGACTTGCGCCGGGCGGAAATCATCACCTTCGGAGCGCTGCCTTTCGTGACGGCCGGTGCGACGGTGGGCTACAGCACATTCCAGTACCTTTCCGGCTCTCGGGACAGCTTTCCCAATCCCTTTGACAAGAACAACGGCTACAGCACGGGGGAAATAGTCGGTATCGTGGGAGCGTCGCTCGGCGTCAGCGCCACGGTGGGGCTGACCGATTTCATCATATCGTATGTGCAGCGGAAGAAGGCCGAGCGCCAGCAGGCGCTGCAGGAAGCCGAAGACAGGGAGAACGTGCGCCCGATAAGCCCGGAGGAAGCAGGGGAATTGCTGCGGAAAAACCAGAGGGACGAGCAGTAGCATGCCCTATTTCTCGACAAAAGTTCCGCCGTCCTATGAAGGTCACGAACGCCTCGACAAATATATAGCATCGCTTCCTGAGGGCATGAACCGCAGCAAGCTGAAAAGCGGCGTCGTGGAAATCCTTGTGAACGGAAAGAACGAAAAAATCTCCTACAAGGTAAAGGCCGGCGACCAGCTGGATATCGAATGGGAAGAGAACATTCCGACAGACATAGCGCCGGAGCCCATCCCGCTCAGCATCATCTACGAGGACAATGATGTCTGCGTCGTGGACAAGGCGCAGGGCATGGTGACGCATCCGGCTTGCGGCAACTGGAAGGGAACGCTGGTGAACGCACTGCTCTACCACTGGGGCAGGGAGAGCATTCCCCAGCAGGAAGGCGGCTCCAGCGCGGAGCTCCTTGCGCAGCGCCGCCCCGGCATTGTGCACCGGCTTGACAAGGATACGTCCGGCGTCATCATCACGGCAAAGCACCGAGACGCGGAGGAATGGCTCGGCGCCCAGTTCCGCAGGCACTCCTCGCTGGTAAAGGAATACATTGCCATCTGCATGGGGCGCCCGCAGCACCAGCACGGCATCATACGCACGCAGATTATCCGCGACCCAAAGAACCGGCGCAGGTTCCGAGCAGTCACAGACACGGAGGAAGGAAAATACGCGGTGACGGCCTTCCGCTGCATCGCCTGCTACGGGGAATACTCGCTGATGCGCATCCGCATCGCCACCGGCCGCACGCACCAGATCCGTGTGCACATGCGGTACCTGAACTGCCCCGTGCTCGGAGATTCCGTCTATGCCCGCCCCGACAAGCTTTTCCCGCAGGCAACGCTCATGCTGCATGCGCACCTGCTCAAAATCCGCCTGCCGGGAAGTACTACGCGCAGCACATTCACCTCCCCGACACCACGGAGGTTCCGCCTGGTGCTCAAGGAGCTGCACGGGCGTTACCCAAAGACCATTCTCCCCAAGGACAGGTAGCGGCTATGGACGGCGAGCGTTTTATCCGCATCATCCATGAGCCGACGGAGGAAGAGCCTTTTGTCGTCCTCGATAAGCCTGCGGGACTGCCGAGCGCGCCCCTCCACGAGGGGGACGAGAGCGCCTACACGCAGGCGGCTGCCCGCTGGCCTGAGCTGCAGGCCGTCAGCGGCAGAAAAGCCACCGAGCACGGGCTCGTGCACCGCATCGACACCGTCACGCGCGGTATCCTGCTCATCGCTGCTTCCCAGCCATGCTACGACTACCTGCAGCACATACAGCAGCAGGGGCTGTTCATAAAACAGTACCGCGCGGAATGCCTGTGCCGCCCGGATTGCGGGGTGCTGCTGGGGGGCTTTCCCCCGCCGCCGCTACGCGTGCAGCACGATTGTCTCTCCGCCACCATAGAATCCTGCTTCCGCCCCTATGGGGAGCATGGCAAGGCTGTCCGCCCGGTGACCGGGCAGGCAGGGAAGGCCGCGCAAAAAAAAGCAGCCCCGCTGCTGTACCGTACAGAGATTTCCCTGCGCAAGGAAGACGGCCGCTGGAACGCGCTCTGCAGCATCAGCAGGGGCTACCGCCATCAGGTTCGCTGCCATCTGGCATGGCTCGGTTTTCCGATACAGGGGGATCCGCTGTATTCTCCTGACGGGGCGGGGGAAGCTGGATTTTCGTTCACGGCGGAATCTTTTTCCTTCCCTGACGCAAAGAGCGGAATCCGGCAATTTTTTTCAATAAAAAGCGCCGCAGCCCTTGACTAAAAAGAAGGTTTTCTTTATACTACTATCACTTGCCCGGATGGTGGAATTGGTAGACACGCTAGTTTCAGGTACTAGTGCCGCGAGGTGTGCCTGTTCAAGTCAGGTTCCGGGCAGAAGCCCTTCCGTTTGGAAGGGCTTTTTTTTATCAGGGGGGAACATGATGGCTGCCAGACAACGGACTTTGACGGCAGCTGAGCAGCGGCGGCAGGTGGCATTTGCCGGAAAACGAGAGGTGCTTCAGGCCCAGGGATATAGCTGCCGGGAGAAACGCTACAAGCCATTGTTCGTAAACGTGATGGCAATCATCATCATGCTGCCGTATGCTATCCTGATGGCCGTGTTTTTCTGGCTGCTCCCCGGACACGCTGATCTGGAATCGTTCCGCTTCAGTAATTATTTTCCGTCATACGCAGTCTTCCTCTGCACATTCATCGCTTTGGCGCTGGCGCTCGCAGCCGTGCACGAGCTGATTCACGGCATCTGCTTCTCCCGCTTCAGTCCTGACGGATGGAAGTCCGTGCAGTTCGGTTTCCATACGGCCGCGCTCGCGCCGTACTGCGCCTGCCTCGTGCCGCTGCGCAAGGGCGGGTACATCATATCCGCCCTCATGCCGACAATCGTGCTGGGCTTCCTGCCGTGCATAGCCGCGAGCCTGCTCGGCAACGGCTTTGTATTCACGCTCGGCATGCTGATGCTTTTTGGCGGCGGAGGGGACTTCCTCATGGTCTACGGCATGCTCGCCGTCAGGACAAAGGGAAAAGACGTGCTCTTCATCGACCATCCGACCGAGTGCGGCTTCTTTGTCTTTGAGCGCGGGCAGGCGGAAGAGGCATAAAAGCTGCGGGCGCGCACGGGAACGCCGTCATCCTGCCCGCACGCATTTTTTGTTGGCCGCGCGCAAGCCCAGCGCGATGAGCCACGTCACGGCAAGCATGAGCGGCAGGACGATGCCGATTGTGCCAAGCCCGCCATCCAGAAAACCGTACCAGTCATAGTCCCTCGTAGGCTGCCCGTCCTCCAGATGCAGCAGTATGTTCGGGATATAGTAGAGGGCATAGAGAAGCATGGGCAGCACCCCGCAGCAGCTCCAGGACAGGCTGATGCGTGCGGGCTCAAGGAATACGAAGCTTACGATGCACAGGAGCGGTGTAATCAGGTGCATGAAGAGGTTCGAGTTCATGAAGCAGGAGAAATAGCCCGTCTCGCTCCGGGGAGCAAGGAACAGCATGGTGACCGCCATTGTGAGCGTGACGCCCGTGGTGGCCGCAAGCTTGAGGCACATCAGCAGCTCCGGCGCCTTTCTGCCCGCATTTCCGCGGAGGAGACAGAGGCTGTACACGAGCGAGACGATTCCGGCAAAGACGTTCGAGTCAACCGTAAAGTATCTGAATGCCCTGAAGCTTATCGCCGAGAGCACCTGTATTTCTCCGATGAACGTAAAACCGATTATCATGCTCGCGGTCGCAAAGGCCGTGCACACAAACACAAGCAGGTTTATGGCGCACGCAGCTTTTTCTTTTCCTGTCATATCGATGCTCCTTATCCGTGCAGCAGCCAGATGCCGGCCTCAGTCGCCGCCTGCTCCCAGCCTGTTTATCATGTCCAGGTGGGTGACATAGAACGCCGTTATATCGTTCCTGATGGAAAAACCGCCCTGCAGGGACATGTGGTCGCCGCGCCAGGTCGGCATGATGTACCATATTCCCGTGCTGAGCTGATCAGGGGATGCAGGCTCAGGGAATTCCTGCGACGGCGCAAAGTCCGGTGCCCGTGCGGATATCGTATTGACAAGGCCGTCGTTCTCCTGCCACTCCTTGCCAAGCATGATTCCGTCAGGACTCGTGCCCTCAAAATGCCCTATCAGGCGGGAGCTGCCCACAAACATGCTCTCCATAAGGCCGGGCACCGGCTCCTGCGTCCCGTCGGCGGCCTCCTGCGTGGCGCTGCACGGGAACGAGAAATAATAGAGCGAGGGAACGGTCTTGAGCCAGCGGTTGATTTCCGCGGCGTTCGGTATGTGCATGTCATAGGCGGCATGGTCAAATTCCGCGCGGCCGTCCTTCATGGATGGTGTGCTCCTGTGCATGGCCTTCTGCATGCGGCTCCTCGTGCCGCTCCCCTCGTCGGGGACGTGGTAGGCAGAAGTTCCGTTATGGGGAGCCGCGACGGCCGAGACCGAATAAATCCACGAGGCATGGCCGCCGGCAAAAAGCGGGCTCAGCTCGTCCGCCGGGGTGACGGCACGCTCTGCATCGGAACCTTCCGCCATAAGATAGGCCAGCAGCCGTACCGTGACGCCGCCAAAGGAGTGTCCTACCAGATTGATTTTTGTCTCCTCGCTCCAGCGGGGCAGGAGGGGGTCCGCTGAAAAATCCCTGCCGAAGCGCTCGTGCCCGCAGCGGGCGGAATGCTCTGCCCCGTAGTCGGTGACCGTCCCGCTGAGCTGGGCGTAGAGCTCGCAGGCTCTGTCCCATGCGCTTCCCTGGGGATCCACGGACGCGTCGTATGCCAAAAAGCCCTCCTTCCGGAGCTGCTTTATCAGCGATCCGTTCTTCATTCCCCAATACGGCAGTATCTTGTTCTGCGCGTCATAATGCCCCCAGCCGGAAAGCCCGTGCACAAAGACAAAGGGATAATTGCTATGCCAGCCTTCCGTGACAGGCTGTTCCATGGCGCCGCTTTTTACCGTCTCGCAGGAAAAGAGCAGCAGTGCCGCAGCTGCGACAGCCGTGAAAAATATTCTGGACATCTTCATAAAAAAACTATAGCACAAGCCAAGAAAAAAGTAAATTATATATCATCAAATTATATGTTATACAACATATTTTTTTTAGAGAATCTCCCTCTATTTTCCAGAGAATCTCACTGCACAAAAAACACCCTCCGACCACGGCTGTCCCGCCGATTTTATGCCTTCAGCCAGCCCTTTGCGACGGCCGCATCAAGGTTCTCCGCCACCCACTGATAGACCTGCGGCATAAAGTCCCTGATGATAGCCATGCGCCCCTCCACGGCAGCGCGCCCCGTGCCGCTTTCCTTCCACGTATGCCCGCCGGTAAGCGTATTGTGCAGGAAGGGCTGCAGGCGATCCATGCAGGCGGCGTATTTTGCGTCGGGAGTCCGCATCGCGTCAAATTCCTCCCAGAGCGCGCGGATTTCCGACCCCTGGTCGGGAGGCAGCTGGGAAAACAGCCTGTCCGCGGCGGCAGACTCACGCTCTGTTTTGTCTTTATTCGCATCCAGGTCGTACGCGAAGGTGTCGCCCGCATAAATCTCAATCAGGTCGTGGACGACGCACATTTTTGCGGCGCGGCCGACATCAACCGGCTCCAGCGCATACTCAGAGAAGAGGAGCGCCATCACCGCAATATGCCAGGAATGCTCGGCATCGTTCTCGCGCCGGGACTTGTCGATGAGCAGCGTGCGACGCAGGATGGCCGTCATCTTGTCTATCTCCGCCGTAAAGCGCAGCTGCTGATCCAGCCGGATGCTGCCGCTTGGTATAAAATCCTGTATGCCCATAGTGTGCCTCTTTTCATCGCCTCAGTGGCGTAATTCCACTATACACGAGAAGCGCCCAGCTGTAAAGCCGACAGACCTGTCAGGAAAGTTCTGTTTCCGAGCAGGTCTGTTGAGGGGAGGGCTGCTGTCAGATGATGCCGCAGCGGAAGAGCACCAGGCAGAGGAAGAGTATCAGGACGGAGAGACTGCCGATATACAGCCAGACGGGAACGTCATCGCCCGCAGTCTCCCGGGAACCGCCTCGTGATGCACGCTTTTTGATTTTCTTTTCTTTGCTGTGCTTTTTATCCGTGCCAGCACTATCAGAGGAAGAACCGAAGATGTCTTCGGGTGTCATGGCATAATGGCAGCGCGGGCATCCTTTTTTGAAAGCGTTCACGCTGCCGGTATAACCGCACTGCGGGCATCGTACCGAGGAGAAGAAGCGGCCGCAGTGGGGGCAGAAACGGGCGTTTGCCGCGACCTCACTTCCGCAGTTCTCGCAAAAATATTTAGCCTGCGTGCTTTTTGCCATAAATCAGTTTGTCCCCAGATTGTCAACCGTATAGTTGTAAATCTGCCAGATTCCGTCGCGCTGGCGGACATAGTACGTATACAGCTTTCTTTCCGTGTAAGTCTCATTCTTGAAGTATTCGGTCACCTTTACCGTCCCCTCAGTCTGGGAGTAGGTGGTCGTCTCGACCGTAAAGTCAGACGGAATGGCAACAATATTCGTCTCGATGCGGCTCTGCATCAAATCAGCCTTGAACGCCTCAATCATCAGGTTACGCCCGTCGGCGCTCTCCGAATTATAGCGGCGGCTCCGTGCCGGGTCGCGCTTGAGCATCTCCTCCACGTTCATGTAGAGGAAGAACTGATCCCAGAGGCTCCGCTGGCGCGCGATGATAGTCTGCTCGATGACCTTGTCGGGGCTGATTGCCTCAGGCTGCAGCACCGCGGCAGTCGCCGCCTCCACGGGAATCTTGTTTGATGCAGCCGCAGACGGTGACGGGCGGATCTCAAGGCTCAGCCGGTTGGAGGGCACGTAGTTCGCGACGTCGCTATACAGCTCCGGGTAAAAGCGGAGATTCACATAATATATAGAAGGAGAATTGATGTTTATGAAGTCCTTGAGGTTCTCGATAAAGGAATACGCCTCGCCCGGCTCAATGGCAATCTCGCGGAAATACACCGTCCTGCTTGTCGTCCGCTTGCGGATGAGCGAATCGGTGCTCTTGAGCTGCGCGTTCTTTATGTCATAGGCCTCAAAGTCTATGCTGAACATCTTGTCGTCTGCCAATTTGAAGCGGAGCGTCTCGCTTCCGGTGTTGGTAATCGTAACGTGAATCTGGACGGGATTGCTCATCGTGTTTCCCGGATAATACATGGTACGGTCGTAGAATTTGATGGAAACGGCTGCGTTTCTGGCAAAAGCCGCCGCATCGGTATCAGGAGAAGCCGTCGTCGTTTCTGCCGCAAAGAGCTGGGCAAAAAGGGTAAAACTTGTTATAATGGCAAGCAGTGTTCGTTTCACAACAATAACTCCCGTCTGAATTTCAGACTTAGTTAATTTTTTAAGGCATCCGCAGAAATGCATGTTTTTGCGGATAAGCACAGACTGGAAACTCTGCACCCTGACGGTCTGCAAGAGAGCTTCCTATTACTTATATATCGGTCAAATATGGAAAATAATTTATCACTAAATGAATCGCTTCTCCCGCTACTGAAATCATGGAAGGAACTACACGAGGTGCTGCTTGCCTGCGCAGACGGGGAGACATCTTTTCCCGCGGAGATTCTGGGGCTCAAGGGAAGCCTGCCCGGTTTTTTTGTGGCACAGTTCATGGAGCGCCGCCGCCTTAATGCCATCCACGACGAGCAGTACGGTCTGACTCACACACAGACGCAGGAAGACTTTGTCATCGTCGTGCCGTCGCAGAAGGAAGCCGACGAGTGCGAGACCGATTTGGGAACCATACTCGGCGGCAGCGCCGACGTGCTGAAGCTGCCATGGTGGGGCATGCTGCCGTACCGGCCGGCGGCAAAAGGCTCGTCCGTCTTTGGCGAGCGGGCAGGGGTACTCGCAAAGCTTGCCGACGCAAACCCCAAGGCCGCAAAACCACGGATTTTTATCGTCACGCAGCGGGCGCTGCTGACACCCGTGCCGCCGCCGTCCTATATCCGATCGCTGTTGTTCAGGATTCGCAAGGGGCAGAGCTTCGACAGCGCGCAGCTTGCCGCCCGGCTTGCCTCACACGGCTACATCCGTGTGCCGCGCGTCAGTGTGCGGGGGGAATTTGCCCTCCGCGGCGAGGTGCTCGACATTTTCATGCCGGGCGAGCAGTACGCCAACCGGATTGTCTTTGATTTTGACACCGTGGAGCAGATAAAGACATTCGATACCGAAACGCAGTCCTCAAAAGGCAACCTTGACTCGCTCCTCATCTATCCCATGAAGGAGCTCATCTGGACAGACGAGCTGTGCGCAAAGCTGGAGGACATACTCCGGCAGGAGGACGAAGGCGGCATAATCAACACATTTGCCGAGTACGATGCCCAAAAGAGAAAACCCGGTACCAGCGCGCAGAACACAAGCTCCGCGCCAGCCCCGGATGAGGATGCGGAAAAGCAGGGCGCAACGGACAGCGTCAGGCAAGGACCCGTCCACCTGGCGCTGACGGCCGATGCCCGCGCGGAAAAGGAGCGCATACTCACGGAACTTGCCGTACAGCACGAATCGGAAGGCGAGGAGCTTTTCTACGGCATCCTGTGGGACGCATGCTATTCCGTGCTCGACTATATGCCGGAGAACACGACGGTATTCTACTATGACTATGACCGCCTTTGCAACGCGCAGAAACTGCTGCGCAACGAATACGACGTGTCCTACCGCACCATGCGGCAGAAGCTGCCCATACTTTTGCCCTCGTATATGCTCTTCGATTTTGACAAGCTTGCCGCAAGCCATGAGCGGCGCATCCTCTTCCGCACGCTGGAGACCATGGAAAGCGCTCAGGGCGAACGCAGCGCAGACGCGCCGCTCCCAGCAGAGACAGGAATCTTCCATATAACAAGCGAATCGCCCCAGAGTTTTTTCGGGAATATCAATTACTTTAAGGAACAATTAAGCTCATTACAGGCATCCGGCTGGCAGATTTTCATCTTTGCCGACAACCCGAACCAGGCGCTCCGCATCCGGGAGGTCGTCAGGGCTTACACGGAGCAGCCGGAAGACAGAAGCCTCTTCCCCGTGCGCGTCTTTCCCCAGGCAATCACCGAAGGCTTTTCCGTCGCCGACGAAAAGCTGCTCGTCATACAGGAAAGCGAGATATTCGGCCGCCGGAAAGCCGCCCCAAAGTCAATCCGGCGGGCAAAATCCCGCGCTATCGACACATTCGTGGAGCTGACGCCCGGTGACTATATCGTGCACGTGAACTACGGCATCGGCATGTTCAAAGGCATAGAGCGCGTCAAATCCATGGGGATGGAGCGGGATTACATCAAGCTGGAGTACGCGGAGCAGGAATTCGTCTTTGTGCCGATAGAGCAGGTGAACATGGTGCAGCGCTATATCGGCAGCGAGTACGAGAAACCGAAGCTCGACCGCATCGGCTCCCGCTCATGGAGCAGCCGCCGGGCAAAAGTGCAGCAGCACGTGGAGGAAATCGCCGAGAAGCTCATCGACTTGTACTCAAAGCGCAAGGCATCCCGCGGCTACGCGTTCCCCAAAGACAGCGAGTGGCAGGCGGCATTCGAAGCCGCGTTCCCCTACGAGGACACGCCCGACCAGTTTTCCGCGACGCAGGACATCAAGGCCGACATGGAGCGCCCCGTGCCGATGGATCGCCTTGTCTGCGGCGACGTAGGCTACGGAAAGACAGAAATCGCCATGCGGGCAGCATTCAAGGCGGTGATGGGCGGCAAGCAGGTCGCGTTCCTTGCCCCGACGACCATCCTTGCCGAGCAGCATTACGAGAACTGCGTGGAGCGCTTCCGCAATTTTCCGGTACAGATAGCCATGCTCTCCCGCTTTATCCCGCCGGCGGAGCAGAAGAAAGTGATTGCCCGGCTGGCAGAGGGCAAGGTGGACATCCTCATCGGTACCCACCGCATCATCCAGAAAGATGTGGTCTACAAGGATTTGGGGCTGATGATTATAGACGAAGAGCAGCGCTTCGGCGTAAAAGATAAAGAAAAGCTTAAAGTGATGAAGACGAATATCGACTCGCTTGCAATGAGCGCGACGCCGATTCCGCGTACATTGCACATGAGCCTGCTGAAAATCCGCGACATGAGCCTGCTGACCACGCCGCCGCAGAACCGCCAGCCCATCGAGACTGCCATCGAGGCCTATTCCGACGAGAAAATCACTGCCGCCATCAGGCGCGAGGTTGACCGGGGCGGTCAGGTCTTTTTCCTGCACAACCGAGTAGAGACACTGGAGGAGACCCGGCTCAAACTGGAGCACCTTGTGCCGGAGATGATGGTGGACGTCGCCCACGGCAAGATGTCCAGCGAGCAGCTTGACGACATCTTCCGCCGGTTCAAGATGGGGGGCTTCAACGTCCTTGTCGCCACCACCATCATCGAGAACGGCATCGACATACCCAACGTGAACACCATCATCATAGACCGCGCCGACATGTACGGGGTCAGCCAGCTGTACCAGCTGCGCGGGCGGGTAGGGCGCAGCGACCGTAAGGCCTACGCATACCTGTTCTATCCGGAGAACAAAGCGCTCAGCGAGGTCGCCATGAAACGCCTGCAGGTCATCAGCGATTTTACGGAGCTTGGCTCCGGTTTTAAGATTGCGATGAAGGACATGGAGATTCGCGGCGCGGGAAACCTGCTCGGCAGAGACCAGAGCGGGGAAGTCTATGCCGTCGGATTTGAAATGTACCTTAATTTGCTGAACGCCGCTATCGAGCGGCTTTCCGGCAGCGACTGGCATGCACCGGAAGAGGTTCTGCTGGAGCTTGAGTACAGCGGCTACATACCCGACTCATACATTCAGGAAGCCGAAACCAAAATGGAGATGTATAAAAAAATCGCGGCGATTGGCTCCCAGGACGAACTGGACGCCGTATACGACGAGATGTACGACCGCTTCGGCCCCGTCCCGGACGAAGCAAACAGCCTGCTCAGCCTCGCTAAAATCCGCATCATCTGCAACCGGCTTGCCATCAGCTCACTCCGCGAAAAACAAGGTATCGTGCGCGTCGAATTCAGCTCCGTCGCAAAAGTGAACATCGACAAGATTCTGCGCCTTATCAAAACAAGCTCTGGAAAAGTGATGCTAGACTCCATGCACCCGAACCAGCTCATGCTCAAGACAGAATCCATAGACCTCAGCACAAAAAGCGACTTCATAAAGGAAAAACTGGAGCAGCTTATGTAAAAACGCATTTTAAGCATATATACCGTTTATTTTTGAATTAAATATAATACATTTTAATTCAAAATAAACAGTATTTTAATTAAAAATAAAATATATTTTAATATTAAATTCACACTTATGCGTACCACGTCCTCTTTTTTCTCCCTCCTTGACAGCAGACCTCTTGCATAAACGCCGCAGATAGGTTAGCATGATTCCATGAAACAAGTTCCGGAACCTTTTGTTTTGCGTTGTGTGCTCGCAAACCTTGTCTTTGCGGCAGTTCTTTTCGTGTCCTGCTCAAGCCCGTCCAACCCATCATCTTCGTCAGGCAGCGGCTCATCCTCTGGTAGCGACGCATCAGGCGGAACATATACAGACTTCGGGGTGCAGGACATCTACAAAGACATGAACCTGGAGGAGATATACACGACGCTGCCGGTTTACCGGGGAGAGCTAATCCGTACCACAAAAAAAAGCTACGGAAGCAAAAGCTACGATGAGAACGAGAAGAAGAAAAGCTCCGGAGCATCAGGAGAAGGAATCGAGCCGGTCCGGATTAGCTGCTATTTCTGCATAGACGCTGCGGCCGGTAGCGCCGGTCGTGTTTTTCCCGTTGAGCGGCATAAAACCGGGGCGTTCTACCTTGACCCGTATTCCACCAACGCAGAGGAATTCAGCTATGAGCTGGCACCCGTCAAAAGCGGTACCTGAGGCACGTACGGCATGAGCCAGCGTATGTTTGCATGTTGCATAGGAAATTCGGTATGAAGAAAACTTTGTTTGCCGCAGCAGTATTCTGCGCCAGTTTCTGTGTAAGCTCTGTCTCCTGCTCAAAAGCGGATGCGGATTCCCCGCAAAAAACACAAAATCAGCTTAAAAAAGAGGATACTATGCCCGTCCAAAGCAAAACGCTCACCATCGAATCAAACAGCAAGTCCATCTATGCCATCATGCATGCTCCCGATGACACGGAAAAACACCCGGCCGTCATCTGCAGCCACGGCTTCAACGGAAGCGGCGACGACTTTACTGCAGACTGCCTCTTCGATGCACAGCGAGGATTCGTCGCGCTGTCCTATGATTTTTCCGGAGGCTCCGCCCGTTCACGGAGCAGAGGGAAGTCTACCGACATGACGCTCTTTACCGAAAAAGAGGATTTGCAGGCGGTCTTTGCCTTTGTGCAATCCATGGACAGTGTTTTGCCCGGTAGCATTTTTCTGATGGGTGCGAGCCAGGGAGGGATGGTAACGGCTCTTTGTGCAGAAGAATTGCAGGGGGCAATCAAGGGCGTCACACTGTACTTTCCGGCCTTCTGCATTCCGGATGACTGGCGGAAGAAGCTCCCTGATACGGATTCTATCCCTGACAAACTGAATTTTTGGGGCTTGGATCTCGGCAAGGACTTTTTTGTATCGATTCATGATTTTTATACATTTGATTCGATTGGAGGTTATGAAGGGAACGTTCTGATAATCCATGGTGACAAAGACCCGGTCGTCCCGCTTTCCTATTCACAAGAGGCACAAAAACTATACAAGCATGCAGAACTTGAGGTTTTGCCGGGCGAGGGGCACGGCTTTTCTCCTGCAGGAGGGGAAAAAGCGAGGGCTTTGGTCGCAGATTTTATGCAGGCTCAACTGCACAAGTAAGGCGCACCATGCAGGGATTGCAGCGCTGCCTTGTTCATTCACCAAGGCAGCGCGAAAAGAAGCCGTCTATCAGATTCACCAGCTCCGGCGATGTGCCGTTGTACAGCTCCTTGTCAATAGAAGCATAAAAAGCTTCCCGCACGCTGTCAGGGACTACGGTGTCTTTGCCATAAGAGGCAAACACTTCCTCCTGCCGGGGCACAAGCACATCATCCTTGTAGGCTCTGTATTCCTCAGTGTAGAAGAAGGAATTGTGCCCGTTGCGGCCACTTTCGGAGAACACATGGTACTCTACGAGCGGACTGCTCATTTTGTTCCGCTGTGAGATGATTGACGCCCCGTTGAACGAGATGGTCTCATCCTCCGTACCGTGGCAAATCAGAACAGGACATGCAGCTTTTTCGGCGCCGGTCACCGCAGACAGCGATGCGTAGCGCCCGAAAAGCACCTTGTTGTACAGCCAGAGGAAGGGATGCAGGAGTATCCCCGCCTTACCGAACTTGAGGTCGCATTGCTCGGCAAGCTCCGCAAAGGGCTTTGAATAGCCCGCAAGGGAGACGCAGCCTTGTATATCATGATTGAAATTCAGCACGGCGGCAGCCGCATAACCGCCCCAGCTGTGACCCAGCACAAAAAGCGGCAGACGGGAAAGCGCCTCGTCCTGCTCCACGAAACACAGCGCCCGATGCAAATCCAGCGCAGACTGCGCAAGCCCCACCGTTCCGTCACCCTCGCTCGTACAGCTTCCCGTGGCATCATACGCAAAGACACACCAGCCGCGGTCAAGCAGCTGCATCAGCAGGTTTATATAGGTCTCATGACCGCCGCCAATACCATGAGCAAATACAATCAGCCCCCTGGAATTGGCGGGACAGTACACCCATCCGTTCAAGGTATTCTTGCCCGACTGAAACTGGACGGCCACACGCGGATGTTCCTCCTGATAATGGTCATACCACCAGGATGCGGAAAAGCGGCGTTCCGGGTAGGATCCGCGCCCGAAGTTTTTCTTTACTTCCTTAGCCGTAAAGGCATACGAAACGATGCACAGCGTGACAAGCAGCACCGCACATGCGCACGCAATCATTGTCTTTTTGGTAATCATACGCTTTCTCCAGAACCTGGCAGCAGCTGCCGCTGCCAGGCTAGCACAAAAAATATTCCAGCTTCTTATACTGTATTCCACCTTCAATGTCAATACGATATGCAGAGTACCGCTGTATTTTGCCCCCAAACATACTCCCCATATCGTACTGACTATAATGTATATTCTGTCTACCTAAAACCATCCTCAGCATACCCCATCCTACCTTTTCCTACCGCTTTATGCCATCAGCTCTTTTCCGGTCGTCCTCGTACTGATGCTTCTTCAGTACGTCGGGATGCAGGGCATAGAATTCTTTACGCTCGGCCTCAAGCTCCTTCTTTTTGTTGATAAGCTCAAGATTGATGGCAGCGATATTCCGGTACAAGTCCATAAACAGCACGTGGCGCTCTGCGCCGGACACGGAAGCAGGAGCCGGCCGATGGAACGAAGCGTTATTATAGCGCCAGTTCTCTTCGTCTGCTGCCGTCCACCCGGAAACATCGGCAAGGGCTATGGTATGCGTCTTCTGCACGCGTACAAGCTCATACCACCTGTACCCCGTGAAAGCTTCCAGCGCAGCCCGGAATTTCTTGTCGCTTGCGGGAGCCTCGACAAGAAAGGAACGGGGCTTGTCCGCACCATGGGAAAAAGCAGCGGCCGTTGCAGGGGAAATGAGCGTATAGTCTGTTCCGTGCTCCTGCATAAGCGGGGCAAAACGGTACGCGCTGCCCTCAGCAAAAAACGGCCGGGCTTCCTGAGAGGCAAAAAAATCTGAGATGGCAAAGGCATCAGCGCAGTCATAGCGGTACTGGCATCCCCATAAGCCCTGGCTCAGCGTCTCGCGCTTGCGCAGGTTTGTCACGGGAAAGACAAGAGCTTCTGTCAGCCGGAAGAACGGCGGCAAGACCTTGTTCATTGTGGCAAGGAATACCTCCGGTGTACAAGGCTCATAAAGATAGCAGGTGGCGGTTTCTTCTAGCGACGGAATTCCCAAAGACATTGCCGTCGCAAATTCCAAGCGCGGAAGAGGATTAAAGCCGACGGTAAAGACAAAGGGCAAATTGCTCCTGAGAATTGCCTTACGGAACATCTCGACCTGCGCGAGATAGGCCGTATATTCGCCCCCGTCTGTGCGGCGGAAGCTAAAAAGCACCCGGTACAGGATGGGAATATTGCTTTCCGGGCGTTCCGGAGGAAGCACAAGCTTTTTGTTCGCCAATCCGCGGGAGCTGTCCGCTATCTCCTGAGGACTATGCACGCCCACGTGCTCCCGCCCGTTGCAGATGCCGCACGGATGGTCACAGTCGTGCTGGCAGCGCTGCGTCAGCAGATGCCGGACAGATTTCTCCCACTCTTTTTTATAGAAGCCTTTGGCGGGACCGAGACTTACCCCGTCCCAAGGAAGCGCTTCATCGGTGCTCCAGTCGCGGTAAATCCACCCTTTGACATCCCAGCCGGCCTCGTCGAAGGCTTCGTTCCAGAAGCGCATGTTCTCCGCCAGATGCTCGTCCCATGCATCAAGCCGGGCGCCTTTCAGGTACGCTCCCAGTATGAGCTTTCCTGCCCTGCGGTCGCCCCGGCTCAAGAGCCCCTCAAGCACCGTCATGTCGTAATTGTGCCGGCCAAGCTTGAATTTTCCGCGGGGCAGATGGCGGTAGATATAATCCATTTTGCGCGCGGCTTCTTCTGGTGTCAGCTGCCGCACCCACTGGTACGGGGTGTGCGCCTTAGGAATAAAGACGCCGACGTTTACATTGCACTGGATATGGGTCCGTTTCTGCAGCTCCAGCAGAAAATCGACGATGGTCTCCTCCTCGGTCTTGCCGCCGGGATTGCCTTCGCCCCCGAAATAATCGCCGACAGGCAGCCCCACCATGAAGTAGAATTTCGCGCTGCTCCACCCTTTTGCCTTTGCCTCTTTGATGATGGCCTCCAGGTGCTGGGCATACACCTCCTTGTTCAGACTGAGCTGCCACGCCTCTTCCGGGGTCTCAACCGCAAAGGTCAGGCCGCTCTTGCGCACAGCCGAGAGTTTTTCCAGCAGGGGAAGCGACATGCTGTTCACCTTGAGCGACGGCAGCTGGAACGACACATTATAGCCCCGGTAGCGCTCTGTCAGAGTGTCCAGCAGCCCTTCGATATCAGGGAAGTCCGCAGAACTTAACGAATTAAGGCTGATTTCACGATATCCGGCATCAAAGACAAGATGGTCAATCTCTTCTATTATAAGCGGAAGACTTTTGACACGCGTCGGGCGGTAGTATATGCCCGCATGGCAGAAACGGCAGCCATTCGGGCAGCCACGCATAATTTCGACAACACCGTGATCCTGCACGGGCTTTACATTCGGGAGCGGAAACCACGATGGAACGGAAGGCTTCAGTCCGAAATCCCCCTGCACTGCCCGCCGGGCGATATGCGTGCAGTCCTTTGTCCAGATAAAGGGCTTGGAGGCAACATAAGCGAGCATGGCAGCCCGGCTTGCGCCCCTGCGCTTCATGGCGGCAAGCTCCTCCACCATATCAAAGAGCCCGCCCTCCGCCTCACCAATCATCACCGCATCAAAAAAGTCTGCGAACGGAGCGGGGTTTGTCATGCCGCAGCCTCCGGCGATGACTATCGGACAGCCTTCCCCGCGCTCGGCGGCAAGGAGCGGAATTCCGCCCGTATCCAGCATGGCGAGTACTTCCGTAGCGCCCAGCTCGTAGCCGATGGAAAAGCCTATGAAATCGACGGAAGCAAGCGGCATACCGGTCTCCAACGAATAGAGGGGGACATGTCTCTCGCGGAGCAGGCGCTCAAAATCCACATCCGGGGCAAAAACCCGTTCGCAGCGGACATCGGGCAGCGCGTTCAGCGCATTGTATATGATTTTTATGGCAAGATTGGACATGCCAATCTCATACAAATCAGGGAAGGCCACCACCACATTGTAGAGTGTATCTTTTTCCGCATGCGCTTTTATGGTCGCGCCGAACTCGCCGCCGATATAGCGGGATGGCGCCTGCACGGTGTTCAGCAGCGACGCGAATTCTTCCAGAGGGCGGACTAATCTCATAAGGCTTCTACATTGAAATCAAGGCGGCGGGAGCTTATGCTCATCAGCAAGCCGGCGGAAATCATAGCCGTCAGCAACGAGGAGCCGCCGTAGGAAAGGAACGGCAGCGGAATACCAGTAATAGGCATGATTCCCATAACCATGCCGACGTTCTCCACAAAATGGAAGAAGAACATACCGAGGATTCCCGCGGCGATAAAACTGCCGAACATATTCGGCGTATTACGTATAATCTGGATAATACGGAGCATCAGCACAAGGAAGCCCGCAAAGACGACCATGCCGCCCCAAAAGCCGGCCTCTTCAGCAAGAATGCTGAATATAAAATCGGTATTCTGCTCCGGGATAAAATGGTAGTGGCTCTGCGTGCCCTGCTTGAATCCCCTGCCCCACAATCCCCCGGCACCGATAGCTATCTTGGAATTCGTGATGTGCCAGCCGGAGCCCTGCGGGTCGCTCGACGGGTCAAGGAAGACGATGAGACGCATCGTCTGGTAGGGCTTGAGCACTTTGCCCGCAGCCATAGAAAGCAGCAGCGCCATGGTGATGATACCGAACACATAGGTAATCCAATAATAATAGCGGTTCTTGAAGATAATCTGCCCCAGCGTACCAATCAAAGTGATGGCTAGCGCCGCCATGATGACGAGCAGGCGGAGTTTCGTGTTCGTAAAAACACTGATGATGGGTATCGTCCTGTGCAGGATTGAGTCCTGATAGATGGGCAGCACCGTGAATATGATGGTAAGGATACCAGTTCCGATGACGAGCATCAGATAGCGGAAGGGAATGTTCGTCATAAAGCACATGCAAATAAATATCGGCAGGTAGACGCTGGCAGTGCCCAAATCGGGCTGAAGCAGAATCAGCCCCATCGGAAGGCACATGATGAGCAGGGCGACGATAAAGCGCTTGCGGGGATTCTCGTTCGGAGTACGCTCCAGATACCATGCAAGGAAGAGTATATAAATGATTTTTCCCAGCTCGGCAGGCTGGATACCAAGGCTGCCGATGCCAATCCAGCTGCGGGCACCGTGGGACTCATGGCCAAGCAGGCGGATGTATATCAGTGTCAGCAGCAGCACTATATATATATACGGTACATAGCGTTTCAGTCGGCGGTAGTCAAAGAGCGCCATGCAGATAAGGGCAAAAAAACCGATGCCTGCCCACACTATCTGCTTGATGTATTCCTTTGAAATCAGCGCGCCATCAGAATTGATTCCGGCCGAATAGATAAAAAGAATGCCGAACGCTGTCAGAGTGAGCACACACAGAAGAATGACGTAATCGAACCTGCGAAAAAAATGTAATCTCATTATTCCATCCTTCCAACAGCTTTTTTATTGTACATATTTATGAGGTAGCGGAATCCGAGCGCGTCCACAGCCTCGTCAAATGTCTGGTCAGCAAAAATGCCCTGTATGACGATGTTTGTGGCATACGGCGCCCACCATTCCCACGTATTGACAGCCTCGACGATGGTGACAACGATAACCTGCTCTTCAGGCGGCGCGTCATAGGGGGCGTATGCCACCATCCATGAGTGCCAGTGATCCTTTGCATAGCCGTTCACCTCCGCAGTCCCCGTCTTGCCGGCGCTTTTTACGATTTTGTTGCCCATCGGGTACTGCGGGGTTCCATCCGAGATGACATAGCGGAGGTCACGCTGCACCTCCTGCCATACTTCTGGCGAAACCGTGGAAGAGAGCATGACCTCAGGCTGCGTCTCCTCCACGACCTCGTTTGTCACCGGGTCACGGATTTCTTTCAGCAGGTGGGGGCGGTAGACGGTACCGCTGTTGCAGACCATAGCCACCATATCCGCAAGATGCAGCGGCGTCACCAGCGTGTAGCCCTGGCCGATGGACATGTTGAAGGTATCGCCCAGACGCCACGACTCGTGGAAGCGGCGCTCCTTCCACTGGGAAGTGGGGACAAGCCCCTTTGCCTGCGCGGGCAAATCGATGTTCAAATCCTGCCCGAAGCCAAATTCGCCCGCATAGCTGGCGATACGATCCACATCGAGCATCTTGCCAATCTGCCAGAAATAGACGTCACAGGACTGGGCAAGGGCATTCTTCAAGTCCAGCCAGCCATGCCCCGGTTTTTTTACGTGGCAGTGAAAGACGCGCCCGCCCGCCTCAATCTCGCCAGCACAGTCGATTTTATTTGCCGCCGGATAAATCTTCTCGTTGAGCATTGCGGTCGCCATAATCGTCTTGAAGGTGGAAGCCGGCGGATACGTCGCGTTCACAGCGCGGTTCAGCAAAGGATTGTTCGGCGCGTTCTTGAGCCTGTTGTATTCGATACCGACATCATCGGAGGAAAAAAGGTTCGGATCAAAGAATGGATAGGACACCATCGCAAGGATTTCGCCGTTAGACGGCTTCAGGACGACTATGGCACCCACGCGGTTTCCCAAGGCTTTCTCTGCAAGCGTCTGGATGGAATTATCGATGGTGAGCACAAGGTTCTGACCGCTCTTGGGGGGCTCTATGACCGGAGCCGCGCTCAGGATACGACCACGGGCATCACGGGTTCTAATCTCTCGCCCTGCCGTTCCCTGCAAAAGCTTGTCATACTGCTTCTCTATGCCCATCTTGCCGACGACGGAGCTTGAGGTGTAGCCGTCATTATACATAACAGTCAGCTCTTCCTTGGTGATGTCCCCGACATAGCCAAGGATATGGCTGATGGAGCCGGTCTCCACATAGTTCCGCACCGGTTTGCTTGCCCATGATACACCCGGCAGCTCCGTGATGTTCTCGGCAATATTGATGATAACCTCAAAAGGAACGTTCGTCTTTACCGTTATGGAAGAAAAGGAACGGCGCTGGCTCTTCGGAATCCTCCGGTCGATGGCATCCTTAGAGACATCCAGATACCCGGCAAGCTTCATCGCGACCGTATCGTAGAGCCCGGAGGGAATTTCCCCCGGCGTAAGGCTCACGGAGAACGAGTCCGTGTTGATGACCATCGGAAGATTTGCGTTGCGGTCGAATATCTCCCCCCGCTGCGCGGGAATCGTCGTCACCGTCGTCGAAATCGTCCGCGACTGGCGGCGGTAGGCATTTCCCTGCATAATCTGGAGCGAGAAGAGCTTGAGCGCGTATACTGCAAAGACGATGATGATAAAAAGCGCGAGGAAGGCAGACTTCGATGTCTTTCCGGAGCTCTCTTCGGAACGGTTCTGCTCGCCAAGACCTTCGCCGTAGTAGAATTCCTGCATCAGGGCACCATCTCCGGCTTCAGCACAAGATGATTCCTGAACAAGCCCAGAATTCTGAAGATAATCGGGGTAAGTACAGTATTCATACCAAGCTCAAACAGAAATTCCCACGAAAAAGGATTATACGCAGTAACTGAAGTCGGGAAAAAGAAGGAAATCAGCCAGAGTGAAAGCACTTTCACCAAGGTCGCGCAGAAACCGAGCAAGGCAGAGATGAGTATACCGTCTGTATTCAGCGACTTGCAGAACAAGCCTCCGAGATATCCGAACAAGGTGCGGTACAGGCAGTTCAGCCCGAACGGACCGGCACTCAGAAAATCAAGGAAAAGCCCGGACAGGAAACCGGTCGTCTCCCCCACGAATTTGCCATTCTGGAGGGAGATATAGAGAAGGCAGATAAGGCAGATGTCAGGAACGGTCGGCAGCACATGCATATTTGAGAAAATAGAGACCTCTATCAAAGCTGCAAAGAGCACGACGACAACGCCGATACAGAACGATGTGATGATGCCGGACGTCTTCATCAGCTGCCTCCCAGGCCGCTCGGTATGCGGTCGTTCAAAACGTGCTGATCCACCACAAGAACCGTCTCCAAGCGGGCAAAATCGACTATCGGCTTCAGCTCGATATTCAGGGATGTGTCATAATCGACGACGGCAATATTCTCTATCGTTCCGATAGGAATATCCCGCATATAGTTGTCGTTCTCGCCGCTGGTAACGACCACATCGCCCCGGTGGAGCTCATCAATCACCCTTTTGCGGATATATTTCAGGGAGAGCGTCTCGCTGTCAGTACCGTTTCCCGTCACGATGCCGATATCCCGGGTATTCTGGATACGCGCAGAGATATTGCACTGCATATCGTAGACCGGCATGACAAGGCTCGTCCCTACCCCGACCGTCACGATTTTACCGACAATACCGATGTTCCCGTTCTGAATGGCGATAACCGGCATTCCCTTTCTGATGCCGCTCCTCGCGCCTTTCCCGATTGTTATGCCGGAATACTGGCTGTCAGGATCCCTGCCGATTATCTGGGCGGCAATGTTCTTGTACTGCACGGACTCGGCAAAGCCCAGCTGCTCGCGGAGCAAGGCATTCTCCTTGTTTATCTCCACATTGTTGCGCTTCATGTACTCATAGTTCTCCAGCTTTTCCGTAAGCGCCTTGTATTCCTGCTGCAGGGTCGCCATATCGTGAACCGCGGTGAATGTCCCCGTCACAAAGGAGTACACGGAATAGAGGCCTTTCTGCATGGTGGTCATGACCGTAAAGCCGATAGCATTGAAATCGACGATAAAACCACCAGAGCTGAAGGCCAGACCGATGCCGCTCACTATCAGGAGAAACGCAAGTGTAATTTCAGGCAGCTTAAAGCTGAAAGGGCTTTTCATCGCTAATTATTAAGATTGTCATAAATCGAACGGTTCGAAGACATATTCTTGAACAGCTCGAATGCTTGTCCGGCACCAACCGCCACGCATTCCAGCGGCTTCTCCACAAGGATGACAGGAACACCCGTCTCTTTGGAGATAAGCTTCTGGAGACCTTTCAGCATGGAGCCGCCACCAGTCATGACGATGCCGCGCTCAACGATATCCGCGGCAAGCTCTGGCGGAGTGCGACCAAGCGTCTTCTTTATCTCCTCAACAATCTTGGTAATCGGCTCCTTCAGCGCCTCGCGGACCTCGACAGAATCCACCTCAAGGCGGCGCGGCAAGCCGGTAATGGCGTCGGTACCCTTTATCTCCATTTTTTCGATGGTATCGTCGGACGTCGCATTGCCGATTTCTATCTTCAGGCGCTCGGCAGTCTGCTGCCCGATAATCAGATTGTGGACGGAACGGATATGCTTCATGACCGCCTCGTCAAATTCGTTCCCGCCGGTGCGGATGGAGCTGGTGATGACCATGCCACCCAAAGAGATGACGGAGACTTCCGTTGTGCCGCCGCCAATATCGCAGACCATGTGGCCTGCAGGTTCGTTAATCGGAATCTGGGCGCCGATTGCAGCCGCAAGGCTCTCCTCTATGACGGCAACCTCCTTTGCGCCGGCCTTGAGCGCCGCTGTCATCACCGCGTCGCGCTCAACCTGCGTGATACAGGACGGGATGCCTATCTTCATACGGATGGATTTGAAAAGGTGGTGCCGGGGGATGACCTTTGAGATAAAGTACTTTATCATCTTCTCCGTGGAATCGCTGTCCGAGATAACGCCGTCCGCAAGCGGGCGGATAGCGACGATATTGCTCGGAGTCTTCCACAGCATACGCTTTGCGTCAGCACCCACGGCGACAACCCTGCCCGTTCCTTTCTCTACAGCCACAACGGACGGCTCGTCTATGACGATACCCTGCCCGCGCACGTAAATAAGCGTATTACAAGTCCCCAAATCTATACCAATATCAGTCGTAAAACCATTTACCAGACCCATTTTTTTACACAATCCTCCATATACCGAACATACATTTTATCTGATCTCAGAAAGTTTCTTTTCAGCGGCAGGATATTCGGCCTGCAATTTCAGGCACGTCCGCCATTCCGCACGGGCTTTCGCCATGTCGCCCTGCTGCTCATATAATACACCAAGTCCGTAGTGCGCGTCAGCAGAATTCACATTTTTTTCCAAAATTGATTCGAATTCACTTTTTGCGGCGGAGTAGTTTTTCTCGCCCGTATATATCTGCCCAAGAATAAAATGGCTTTTTATCAATATGTCGTCATCGCCGGACATCTGCAGCGCGCGGACAAGGTACTGCTTTGCGACCGCCCCATCGCCGTTTTTGAAATACTGCTTTGCGATATTGTACAGGAGCGTATCGCTTTCCCGTATCAGCAGCGCCTCCGTAAACGACTCAAGGCTCTTCCCGGTGTCGCCCAAATCCGCATAGCTGAGACCTAGAAGCTCCGGGATATCGTCCGACTTGTAACCGTGCTCACGCGCATCCTCAAGATACTTGACCGCGAGGTCGGCATAATAATGGAAGGAAGATGATTTGTCTTTGTGGAAATACGTCAGGCCGAGCACGTATTCAGTCTGGCCGACCGAGTCACGGCGGGCAGTCTGGAGGGCAACCCGCAAATCATTGATGGCGCGGTCAAAATAGGTCTGACGCTGCGTCATATCATCAGGCTCGGCAAAGCCAAGCTTGAACGCACTGAAGCCGCGCATCGTGCGCGCGGTATTATGGAGCGGAGACCTGTCCAATATCGCGTCCGCTATCTCGTAGACTTTTTTGTTGTCGCCCTCTTCCCAATAATTGTACAGGGCAGAAACAGAATTGGAATTCCTCACGTACTTGCGCGTCAGCCTGTAGCAAAGCCAGACAGCAGCCGCGATAAGCAGCAGCACGGAAGCGAGTATGATTATCCGCAGTACAATTCTACTGTCTTTTCGCGCTACCCTGCCGTACGCTCTCTTCTTCCCCAGCATTTTTCCACCCAAAAGGACAATGAGCAAGCCCCAAAACGCGCAGCCTTTGGAACCGCTCCCGGCAAACAAAAAAAGGATATAAAAATAAGCCGAGTTCTGGATTATATAGCCATCTATCTGCGATGGCGGTTGCCCGCCACCTCCAGCAACCTACCCGCGGTACTAAGGCCGGAATACCAAACCGCTATATGATTTTGCTCCAGATGAGGTTTGCTTATGCCACTTTTGTTACCAAAAATGCGGTAGGCTCTTACCCTGCCTTTTCACCCTTACCCGCAAATACATGCGGGCGGTTATTTTCTGTAGTACTATCTGTTGGCAGCAGTTTGCCTGCTGCCCCCCGGTTGTTGACCGGCATCTTTTCCGGCGGAGCCCGGACTTTGCCTCACGCTGCACGGCTATCATCAGCCCCACAGCGCGCGACTATCTTTTATATCCATAGGGCTGCCAACGCCCCCACGCATCGGCACCCCCATCAATCATGCACAGCATATACCGGAACCCGACAAGTCCCGGAACCGCTCAGTCATACTGTTCCCCACTCTTCATGGAGTCGGAAGCGTCCACATCGAGCTCGTCGATTCCTTCCTCCCCAAGAAGCTCTCCATCCTCGTACAAATCAGCGTCATCCTCGCCAAAGTCCGCAAGGCTGCCAGTATCGTTCATCGTATAGAAATCGTTCTTGCCCTCCACGGAATCCTCGTAATACAGGATGCGGCTGCAATACGGACAGAACAGAATCTTCTCCCCGCGGTGAACCTCGTTCGCGAACTGAGCCGGAAGAATCATGTGGCAGCCATCGCAGACATTGCCCTTGACGGCAACGATGCCTTTGCGGTTGCGCTGTATGATTCTCTGGAACTTGAATATCGTCTCAGAGTCAATACCCTCGGACATGACCGTCTCTTTCTCACGCAAATCAGAGAGCTGGCTGTCATAGGAGGCCATTTCTTTGGAAAGGCTTTCCTCGCTTTCCTCGACATCTTTCTTTGTCGTCTCTATCAGTCCCTCGATTCCCGCAAGGTTATCCTTCAGCTCGTCGCGAAGCTTCTCTTCTTTCTGCAAATCCTTGCGCAGGCTGTCCTCGCGCTCCTTCGCCTCGGAAATCTGCTTCTCAAGAACCTCATACTCACGGTGCGTCTTGATGGAATCCATATTCTTCTCGCCTGACTCGCGGGCTTTGACCGCCTCGTCAAGCTCCAGCTTCAGCGCGGAGACCTTTGCCTTCTCGGCCTCATACTCAGCGTTCTTGTCTATAAATTCCTTCTGCGTGCGCTCAAGCAGTTCTTTGCTGCCGCTCACACTTTTGGGCAGCTCCTTCCGTTTTTCCTCAATCTCATATTTTTCGGCAAGCACATCCTGTAAATTCTTCAGCTTGTCGAGAATCTCTGACATTTGCATTAAATGACCTCTACCTCTAAAATGCTCTATCGTAACAATATACAGTATTTGTTCACTTATGTCTATACAGCACATTCCCAAAAACGCAGATTTCGGAGTCCCTCAGGAACGCGCTGCAAAAGCCCGCATCAAGTCTCCACATAATCGCGCAGGTTAGATGCCCTCCGGGGATGACGCAGGCGGCGCAGTGCCTTTGCCTCAATCTGACGGATTCGCTCCCTCGTGACATTGAAGTACAGGCCGACCTCCTCAAGCGTGAGCGAATACCCGTCCTCAAGCCCGAAGCGCATCTTGAGCACCTCCTGCTCGCGCAGCGGAAGCGTGCTGAGCACAGAACGGAGCTGCTCCTGCAGCAGCGTATACGCCGTCTGCTGCGCGGGATTCTCCACCTCTTTGTCCTCGATGAAGTCTCCGAGAGAGCTGTCCTCCTCCTCGCCAATCGGCGTCTCAAGGGAAATCGGCTCCCTCGCGACATTCTTCACCTGCTTGACGCGGCTCACCGGCCAGGAGAGTTGCTGGGCTATCTCCTCGTCGGTTGGCTCGCGGCCAAGCTTCTGCACCAGCTGGCGGCTTTCGCGCACAACCTTGTTTATCTGCTCTATCATGTGCACCGGCACACGGATAGTACGGGCCTGGTCAGAGATTGAGCGGGTAATCGCCTGCCGGATCCACCACGTCGCATAGGTCGAGAACTTGTAGCCCTTGCGGTACTCGAATTTCTCGACGGCTTTGATAAGCCCGATATTGCCTTCCTGGATGAGATCGAAAAGCTGCAGACCCCGGTTCGTGTATTTCTTTGCGATGGAGACGACCAGCCTGAGGTTCGCATTGATGAGGCGGTTCTTTGCCTGCTCCATCATCGCGCGCCCGCGCTGGATTTCCTTGGTCATATCAAGAATCTCATCCACATTGTTCTCAAAGTCATACTCGATGCGGCGCAGCTTGCGGTCGATTTTCTGAATCTGCGTATATATCTCGCGGATTTCGTCCGCGGTCATATTCAGCTCCTGCTCCAGCTTGACGCTCTCGGAATGGGTCGCAAGGCGGCGCCCTATGGAACGGAGTCCCGCGGTATCGATGATGCGCAGCTCTTTCATGCGCTTGTCCTGCTTGCGGTGATAGTCGTCTATTTTGGCCGTAGCATCAAGGAATTTCGTGCTGAAGCGCTCTATCTCCTCGGTCTGGATATCGATTTTCTGCAGCTCAGGCGCAATGACGCTGTGCAGCGCGACAAGATTCCCATCCTTAAAGATGGCCATGCTCTGATCGTTGTCCGACAGCTGCTTTTTGAGCGCGATATACTGCTTCATCTGCGAGAGCACGCTCTTGAGCACAGAGCCGTAGCAGCTTTTGAGCCGCCGCTTTTCCGCCATCTCCTCGTTTATCTCCTTGCGCGCGCGCCCCGGCTCGTGCAGGTCAATCCGTGTAAAGGCTTTCTGGGCAATGGCGAAGAATTCCGGTATCATCATGCCGGAGCCTTTTATGACCTTCTTTATGATATTCTGCCCGTCCTCCATTTTTTTGGAGAGCGTCACCTCCTGCTCGGCGGTCAGCAGGTTCTCCTTGCCGATCTCGCGCAGGTAGAGGCGGATGGGGTCGTCGATGCTGCTGTCCTTGTCCCCGTTATCGACAAGCTTGTGGCGTCCGTTCTCGTCGATTTTGGACTCGACGGAAATCTCCTCCGCGACATCGCTGTCCTCGTCGGCGCGCTCCTCCTCCTCTTCCTCCTCGTCCAGCAGGCTGTCGGACTCCTCCATAACCTGGATATTGTTCTGAGAAAGCAGCTGCAGCACTTCCTCCATGCGGGGAGAATTCACAAAGTCCGCGGAAAGGATTTCCGTAATCTCGTCCCACGAGACGACCTGCTTGTTTTTTGCGTAGTCAAGCAGTTTCTGTACCAGCGGATCAATCGGGCTCTCAAGGCTCAAATCCTCGTCCGCGGCAAAATCGCTCTCGTCCTCAGGCGCACCGCTCTTTGTCTGGCTGTTTTTTTCCTGCTTTGCTTTCTGAGCCTTCTTCTTTTCGCTCGCGGCTGAAGACTTCGGGGTCTTCTCCTTTTCCTCAGGCTTCCCCTGCTCCTCATCCTTGCTTGTCTTCTTTACTGTCTTTCCTGCCATTGTTTTTTTTGCCGTAGTATTTTTTTTGGATTTCGGCTTTTCCGGCGCAGCACTGCCCCCGGCAGCCGTATTTGTTCTGGAAGATGACTTCCCGGAAGATTTTTGTTCCATCACAGACTCATTCCTTCAACAAAGCAATCTGCTTGTCGATGTCCATTTTCTGGGCAAGAAGCTTTGCAAGCTGCGCCTGATCCTCCGGCAGGGTACTCCGTTCCATCCGTCCGATACGTTCCTGCACTTCAGTCCGCCGCCGCTTGAGGGCATTTCTTTTTATGAGGCGGATACTATCTTCCACAGACTGCTCTGCATGTGCCGAGTATTCCTGCACAGACTGAAGGATAAGCTCCCGCAGCCCGTCGCTCTCATTGCACCGGTTCAGTATGCCGCTCACCGAAAAAGCACCGTCTTCACAGCATTCTTCCATAATGGTGAACATTTTTTTTGCATGGGGATCCTCAAAATCATCAGCGGAGATTTCCTGACGCATTTTCTGGAAAAGACCGGCATCCTCAGTGACGGCTGTCAGAACAGCCCGTAGCTCGGCAGTTGTCTTCAATCTCGGAGGGCTGCCGCCGTTATCCTGTGCCGTATTCTCATTCCTTATGCGGAGCGAAACCTGACCACGGTTGATGAAATCCTTTTTGACGGCCTCCATATCAATGTTGTATGCCTGGCACAGCTGCTCCAGGCACGCTTCTTTCTGTATGTCCGACTGCAAGGAATCAACATAAGCAAAAAACGCCAGAGATGCCTTTGACTTGTTCTCTGGCGTCGTGTTTGGATAGGCTTCCAAGAGCTTGGACAACAGATAATCATTGTCTAATATAGCTGCATTCACTTCATTTGTCAAGGTCTCAGCCCCGTAATTCAGCATAATCTCCGCGGGATCCTTGCCGCCGCTCAGCCGGATGACCTTGACCGTGATATCCTGGCGGCGGCAGAGCAGGATGGCCCGCTTTGTGGCAGTCTGCCCCGCCCCGTCACTATCGAAGGAAAGCAGCACGGTATCCACAAAAGGCTTTACCAGCCGGATCTGCTCGTCCGTGAGTGCGGTTCCGAGTGGAGCCACCGCATAGCAGATGCCGCACTGGTGGTAGGCGATGCAGTCCATGTAGCCCTCGCAGAAAATCACCTTTTTCTGCTCGCGGATTGCCTGCTTGGCGAAGTTGAACGCATAGAGCGTACTGCCCTTCTTATACTGGATGAGGTCGCCGGAATTGAGGTACTTCGGGGACTTGTCCGCGTTTCCGCGCAGGAAGCGCCCGCCCATCGCAACGACATCGCCTTTGCGGTCAAAGATGGGGAACATGAGGCGGTCGGAGAAGAACGCCGTCGCCGGGTATTTTCTGCTGAATAAGCCCGAATTGTCAAGGAATTCGGCGCTGTAGTTCTTTTTTTCGAGGAAGCCGCGGAGCCAGGTACGGTCGGCAGGACTGTAACCAAGCTTAAATTTTTCAAGTGTCTCAGTGCTTATTCCGCGTTTCGTGATATAGTCAAGGGCAAAACGCCCCGCCTCGGTTTCGGTCAGCATGTAATGGAACATCGTCGCGACGCGCCCGTACAAATCCTTGTATTCGGCTTTGAGCTTTGCGCCCTGGTCGTCCTTTTCTGGAACATAGCCGCCGTCGCTGTAGCGCAGCTGCACTCCCGCCCGCTTCGCAAGGAATTCGACGGATTCCGGGAACGAGAGCTTCTCCATCTCCATGATGAAATTGAAGACGGTACCGCCAGCATGGCAGCCAAAGCAGTAATAAAATCTTTTTTCCACGGAGACACTGAAGGACGCCGTCTTCTCATGGTGGAACGGGCAGCAGCCCCACCAGTCGTTGCCCCGCTGCGTCAGCGGCACATACTCGCCGATAACGCGGACGATGTCGGTCTTCTGCGAGACCTCGTCGATGGATTCCTGCGTAATCGAAGATGCCATCAGGGAGCCTTTTTGGTATACAGGTTTTCCGCACGGCGGTGCTGGTCGAAGCTCTTGTTGAAGGTATGCCTCCCCTCGGCCGGGTCGGTCAGCACGAAATAGTAATAGTCCGTCTCCGCCGGGCTGGCGGCCGCCTGGAGCGCGACCATGCCCGGATTGGAGATGGGACCGGGCGGCAAGGCTGCCCACAGGTAGGTATTGTAGGGGCTGTCTATCTTGAGGTCATCGTATGTGATGCGGTCAGGGTGCGGCCGCCCCTCAATCTCCGTCAGGATATACTCGATGGTCGCGCAGGACTGCAGCCCCATGCCGTTATCGATGCGGTTCTTGAATACGCTGGCAATCAGGGGCGCCTCGTCCGCAGCCCGGTACTCCCGCTCGACAATGGAGGCAAGGACAAGGACGCGGGCAAGCTGCTCGGGCGTAAGCCCGTCGAGCGCATCTATCTCCGCCACCCGCTGGAAGAACGTGTCCGCGAGCCGACGCACAAGGCTTTCCACTGGCTCGTCAGGCGTAAAGAAATACGTGTCGGGAAAAAGATAGCCCTCCATGCTCTGAAGGGGAATATCGTAGCTGTCAAGAATCTCCTGCGAGCGGCAGCAGGCTATGAAATCCTCCGCGGCGCAGAGCCCTGCCTCCTCAAGGACGCGGGCGGTCTTGCTCATCGTCAGCCCCTCCGGTATGCTCACCCGGATGCTCTCCGGCGAGCCGGTCTGCAGCAGCATGTATATATCCTTGAGCGGCATGCTGCTCTTGACCGTATACAGACCGCTTTTCAGGCTGAACGTGTTCTCCCTGTCAAAAACATTGAAACGCGCCGCCAGATAGAGCGCCCGCCACGAGCGGATGAGCTCCTGCCGCTCCAGCTCCTTTGCGGCCTCCCGCACCGTCATCCCCTGCGGAACCCGGAGCTCGCCGCTCCGCTCCCCGGCGGCATCCGTCGCAGGGCTCACGGCATAGAGACAGGCAGCCCCTCCCGCCGCAACGAGCGCCACGACAAGGACAAGGCAGATACATACTATGATAAGGGCTTTCTTTTTTCCGCTCATGCTACAGTTCTATTTCCTGACCTTCGACGGCAAGGTTGATTTCCATCCCCTGATTCTCGCAGGAATCCTTGTACCAGCGCGCGGTCTGCAGGATGGCGTAAATCTTCTGGTCGCTGTACGTCGGCTCGTGGTGGAAGAGATAGAGCCGTTTTGCGTGCCAGGTGTTCCCAAAGTCCACCGCGCGGGAAAAAATATTGTGCCCCCAGTTCTTCTTGCGGAATTCCTCGTCCGCGTTGTACTGGCTGTCAATCACAAGCACATCAGCGTTCTCAAAGAAGAAATTCTCCTCCCTCGTGCGGTCAAAATCATGAGGCTGCAGCTCCACGTCAGTCGCATAAATGAATTTCTTCCCGCCCTCCTCAAAGGAATAGGAATACGAATTCCCCGGATGGTTCATTTTTTTTACGGAAATCTTGACGTCATCGACAAAAAACGTCTCGCCGTTCTCTATGAGATGGAAGGTGAAGCGGTTCCGTATGTTCTCCCAGCGAGCGTTCACGGGAAAATACGGACAGGAATTCTGCCGGCTCAGAATGGTCTCCGCGGCCGGGAACGCCGAGTACACGTCAATATGGACTTTTGGATTGAACACCGGGCCGAAGAACGGTATTCCCTGAATGTGATCCCAGTGGAAATGCGAGAAGAACAGGGTGTAATGGAAGTCCTTCGGGATACAGTCATGAAGCCCCAGCTCCCGGAGCCCGGAGCCCGCGTCAAGGATGAATTTTGCGCCGTTGCCGAAGCTGAGCCCGACGCAGGGGGTGTTGCCGCCGACCGTGCCGAAGAGCCACGGGGGAAGCGAGGCGATAAAGCGCATCCGCGCATCCTGGCTCTCTATATCTTTAGGAGAAATACGTTCTATGGCCGCAATAATCTTTGACTGAACCTGCTCAGGCGTCAAAGGGCTCGGTATAGACCCCCTTGTGCCCCAGAAATGAATTATCACGCTTCCTCCCGAAAAAACACCGTTCTTTGTAAGACTCAGTGTACTATATAAAGATATATTTTTCTATAGGAATCTCACATTATTTACAAAAAAAGGTGCAGACCATGCGATCTGCACCTTTCCGTTTACTGGGGAGTGAAGGATTCGGACCTACGAAGGACGAGCCAACAGAT
>DGUD01000091.1:8224-8463 GCA_002393865.1 Treponema sp. UBA4319 | reverse complement strand
TGTCTATCTTGTTCATGCCCTTGTCGGTAAAGGAGATGCGCTTGCTTTTCTCGTCCACCTTGTAGTCGCCCTGGAGCGCGGCGCGCTGCTCAGGCTCCATGTCCACCTCGTCCGGGTAGTCGCCGGTCTTGGGGTCTTTCTCCATCTCGGTGAACATGTCTACATATTTGTCTACCTCGTGGTACTTGTAGGTGTCGTCTTCGCCCTGCCCGCTGATGATGAGCGGGGTACGCGCCTCG
>DGUD01000091.1:0-8174 GCA_002393865.1 Treponema sp. UBA4319 | reverse complement strand
CGCGCCTCGTCGATGAGGATGGAGTCGATTTCGTCCACGATACAGAAGTTGAATCCCCGCTGCACTTTCTGCGACGGGTCAATCTGCATGTTGTCGCGCAGGTAATCAAAGCCGAATTCGTTGTTTGTGCCGTACGTGATGTCGCAGGCGTATGCGGCGCGGCGTGCCTCGTTGTCCAGGTTGCTCAGGATGCAGCCGACCGTCTGCCCCAGAAAGCGGTAGACGCGCCCCATCCACTGGGAGTCGCGCTCCGCGAGGTAATCGTTCACGGTGACGATATGGACGCCCTTGCCGGAAAGCGAGTTGAGGTATGCCGCCTCCACGCACATCAGCGTCTTTCCCTCGCCGGTCTTCATCTCCGTGATGCGCCCGGAATTGAGCACGAGCGAGCCCATAATCTGCACGGGGTAGGCTTTTTCTCCGAGCACCCGGAATGCAGCCTCGCGGGCAAGCGCAAATGCTTCCGGAAGAATATCGTCGAGAGTCTCGCCGTTTGCCAAACGGTCTTTGAATGCCTGTGTCTGCCGGGGAAAATCTTCGTCCTTGAATGCCTGTGCCCAGCCTTCCTTTGCTATGATTTGGGCTACGAGCGGCTGCAGCGCCTTTACGTCGCGGTCATTCTGCGAGCCGAAGAAAAACGTTAAAATCTTGTCAAACATAATAGGATATAATATAGCTGATTTTTTGCACATTGACAATATAATCTTTATTCTTTATTCTATATAAATACATGAGGCTGTACGACGATACCCGTGGGGGTGCATTCTATAGAGAAAAGCTTGAGGAGCTTCTTTTTTGGGTGAGGAAGAGGTGGGGACGCTGC
Organism: Treponema sp. UBA4319; assembly: GCA_002393865.1. Lineage (GTDB taxonomy): Bacteria > Spirochaetota > Spirochaetia > Treponematales > Treponemataceae > Treponema_D. The sequence goes on along the minus strand of DGUD01000091.1, from coordinate 7,351 downwards.
TCTAAATCCCGCCATTATAGCGACTTGGCACGTTCCGCTTTTGCGGGGGATGGCGCTCTGAGCCTCGCCCCGCTGCTTGCCCTGGTGCTCTGCGCCCCGCTGGTTCTTGCGGGCTGCCGGAACGGGAAGTCTGTAAGCCAGCTTGAGCGCAACGAGATTTTTTCGCTCGGATACGGAAACTTTGAGGACGAGCTGAACCTTCAGAATCTTTCTGGCGTGGGTGAAATCCAGACGTCCCTTGTCATGAAGGACGGCTTTTTTTACATAGCCAACGGCGAGTCTAAGAAAATCATGGAGATGAACAGCTACGGCGACCTGATTACCTTCTACTATAATGAGGACGTGAACCCGACCCCCTCATACGTGAAGGGGAAATCCGCGGAGACTTCCACGCGCAAGGCCATTCCCTATCCGTTCAACGAGCTTTCCTGCATAGCGGTGGATTCCCGGAAATACCTGTATGCCGTGGACAAGCTGCCCTTGGAGCGGCAGGAGCAGGATGCCGCAAAAAAGCATGTCCTGAGCCAGATTGTGCTGCGCTTTGACCGGGACGGTAATTTCCTTGACTATATCGGGCAGCAGGGGCCGGGCGGCACGCCGTTCCCCTTTATCAAGGCCGTGTATGCGACGGAAGAGAATGAGCTGGTGGTGGTGAGCCTGACGAATGACGGTTATACCGTGTACTGGTTCTCCACGGACGGCTATCTGCTGTACAAGGTTCCGGTGGACGACGCCAGTGTCCCCGACCCCTATGCGGATGGCGACGGAGGGCATTGGCTGCACGTGGCGGAGATAATCCCCGGCTGCGAGGGGCGCACGCTCTTCCTCAAGGTTGACTACTACTCCAGCTTTGTGGACGAGACCGTGCACCTTGAGTCCGGCGTACACTACGAGAAGTCCTTTTTGTACCAGTTCGAGGTGGATTCCGCGGCCTACGGCGAGCATCCCCTGGAAATCCCGCCGTATACGGAGCAGGTGACGGAGGGATTCTCCAGCGGCCACTATGACATACCCTTTGATTTTATCGGCGTGACGGACAGCGGCTGGTGCTTCTTTATGGTGAGCACGGACGACGGCTTTTCCGTCATGATGATGCAGCTTGACGGGCAGCGCATTCTGCGGCGGAAGCTGCCGGTGCTCCGCCGCGATACCTTGTATTATACGTTCAACCTGAGCAATGATGGTATACTGTCGGCGCTGCTCATACAGAGCGGCAGCGCCCGCGTCGACTGGTGGCGCACGGATTCGCTCATCCAGTCGGTCATAAAGAACTGAGAGCCAGTTCCAATGAGGAACCGCGGCTGATGCGCTGCCTTGGCCGCAAGGAGGAATGCCAATGGCGTTCGGCGACAACCAGATAGACGGATATGCGGATGGAGAGGAGCCGCTGGTGTTCTACCATCAGCGGGGGGAGTACCGCAAGTACGAGGCCGCGCAGTACCGTGACCTTGCGAGCGGCAAGAACAGCCCCAAGCGCGGGCTTTTCCGCGTGCTCGTCTCCACCAGGGGAAACCGCTTTATGTTCACGATAATGGTGATGGTCTTTGCCGTCGTCATTCTGGTGCGGGTTCTTGGCGGAAAGTCGTCGGAGGGAACGGTGGAAGGAGTCTTCTGCGAGCTGTCCGCCTTTTCCATGGAGGACACCGTGTATGCGTCCGTTAAAATCCGCACCTCCGCGGCCGAGCGGGAGCGGCTGGGCAAGGACAGCCCGGTGCCGCCCAAGGATCTGAGCTTCGATTTCCGCGCGCTGGACAAGGACGGGAGCGAGATTGCGGCGGACGCGGCGGATGCTGTCTACGACGATGCGGCCGCAGGCGGCAAGGAAGGCTTTGTGCGGACGTCCTTTACGGATTTTGATATTGTCCGCGTCCAGTGCACGGTAAGCTCCGGTGCTGAGGAGGAATCCGTCACCCTGAGCACCGGCGTGGAGCGGCATTAGCGGCGATTCCTGTCTTTCCGCAGCGCGCGGCTACGGAAATCGATTTTCATGCAGTATTGTGACAGGTACGGAAAGATGGCGCGGAAACAAGTTTTTTCATATTTTTCTCTATGCTAAGCAAAACTGATTTCCGTGGCATGTGGCGCCGGCAACTTGCTCAAAGCCGCTCTTTTGTACTATAATGGGGCAGCTCTGAGGGCACGATGGAGCAAGTCGCGCTCTCATGGCGGCTTATAACTCGCAGGATTCCCGGAAAACTTGCCGCAGGGGATTTTTTTTCGGGGGCAGCGGGTACTGCCGCCGGGGGCGGATGCAAGGCTATGCCTCATGTTTCCGGGAAATACTGCGGGATAGCTGGTATCAACGTTGACTGCGGGCAATCCTCCGGGAGGCTTGTCCAGTAAAAAAAGGAGAAGTAGCAAATGGAGCAGTTTTATTTTCTTTCCGTGCTGTTCAACATCCTTGCCGGGCTCATCCTGGTGTACGGGCGCGACCTGACAAAAGGCGATGAGGCTGATGACGGGCTGGAGCTTATCGAAGATGGCAGCGGCGAAGGCGAAAAGGAGCAGGGCGCCCTCTTCAAAGACTTTGACGGCTTTAACAACGCGACCTTCCGTCTGGTCATCGGCATTCTTTCGGCCTTTGTGGGAATCATGAAGCTGCTTGCCGCCTACGACGGCATTCCTGTCCTCGGAGATCTGCTCCCCGCGCTGGCGGGTGTCGCAGCCGGGGCTTCCCTGCTGATTGAGTATTACCTGCTGAACGCATCCGATCCGGACACTCTGCCGGAGGGGCTGCAGGGAATCTTCATAGACTCCCGCAAGTATATCGGTGTGCTGTGCCTCATCGTGGGGCTGCTGCATTTCATTTTCCCCAGGGTGCTGGTGCTCTAGCGCATGGAAAAGCATTCTGTTGCGTGCATCGTGCTTGACGGCAGGAACATCCTCATTGCCCACCGCAATCCCGTGGGGCAGATGGGCGGGCGCTGGGAATTCCCCGGCGGTAAACGTGAGCCGGGGGAAAGCGACGGGGATGCCGTCATCCGCGAATTCCTTGAGGAATTCGGTGTTCAGGTGAGGGCAGGCGAGGCGGTTGCCGCGGCTTCGTTCCTGCACGACGGCATTCCTGTGCAGCTCCGCGCGTACCGTGTCTTTGTGCCGCATGACGGCATTGCTACGGCCTATACGCTGACCGAGCATTCCGAATACCGCTGGGTTGACATTGATGATGTGCCTCGCTTTGATTTTGTCGATAGCGACCTGCTGCTCTATCCGGAGGTGAAGGAATATGTGCTGGCGCAGCGATGAGGGCAGCCGGCTGCGTCCGCTGCGGCTCTTTTGCTGCGCGGCGTTGGTCTGGCTCTTTGCCGCCTGCTCCGATGACAGGGAAGTGCCGTTCCGGGGGCAGGACGATGATCCCCTTGCCTATGTGCCCGGCATCGAATGGGTGCTCGTCACCGAGCCGATTGCCGCGTTCCGGAGCGAGGCTTCTTTTGACGCGGCGGTAACCGGTCACGCGCGCCGGGGCGATATCTTCGGCGTGGAGGGAAGGGCGCTCGTCTCCTCACAAGGCAGCGACGGCACCCGGCAGGTGACGCAATGGTTCCAGTTTGAGCAGGGCTGGCTTGACCAGGATTCCGTATCCGTGTACGGCAACCGTATGCAGGCTGAGTCCGCCGCCGGAAAAATCTTTGAGAGGTAGCAGGGATACTGAGGGGCAGAGGGGGCGGCGCCTCCGTTGCCCGGCGCTCCTGCTCCTGCTGGCAGCGTTTTGTGCCGGCTGCGACAAGGGGCTCCTGAAGGAGAAGGTGCTGCAGAGCCGGGGCGTGGATTACCGCACGCTCAGCATTCCTGCGTCTGACGAGGATGCCGGCGGCGCCGCTGCCGTCCCCGCGCGGATTCCGCTTGCCGCCGTCTCGGCGGACTGCGAGCTTCTGTGCTACCTGCTGCAGACCGCCTATGCCGCCTATGACAGTGCCGCTGCCGCAGGCTTTGACGACGCCGCCGCTATGCAGCAGATAGAGGCTTCCTGCGCGCTGCATTCGCGCAATGGCACTGTCAGTACTGCGTTTTTCTCTTCCCTCATCGTGCAGGCGCTTTCCCCCTTTATCCTTGACGGTCACTTTGCCGTGTACGCGGGCGACTATTCCGTCCGCCTGAGTCCCCGCAGCGTGGTATACTACGCGCCGGTCTTTGTGAGGGACGGCTTTGTATTCCGCTCAGAGGCGGAAAGCGTCGCGGAAGGCGAGCGGTACACAGGTTCGTCCGCCTTGCTGCTGCCGTATCCGGCGGCGGGGGAGGGCGTGTTCCGGGCGGGCATCCTGTCTTCCGGGCCGCTTGATTCCGTCACGCTGGAGGTTGAGGGGCAGGCGAGGGCGGTACCCGTGCGCTGCGACGGGAGCTGTGCCGCTGCGTCCGTCTCTGTGCGCACAGCGGAGACGGCGGATTCCGCCTACATTTTTTGTTCCTCCTTCCAGCTGCCGCCTGCCGCTGATTCCGGGCGCCGCGCTGCGGAGGAGCAGCTTGCCGCGTACGTCGCCGCCGCTGATGCCTGCCGCGGCAAAAAAAACATCGTCATGGACATACGGGGCAACAGCGGGGGGAACAACATCTATCCCATGCAGTTCTTCTACCGCCTCTACTTGGGCCATGCGGGGCACGGCCGGCCGGAGCAGGAGCTTGCCCGGCTTGCGTACTATGACCAGAACCTGCTCGGCGCGGGGAATTTCTCCGTCGACTCCCCGGCGACGGCGCAGGCATGGCTTTCCTTTGCCCGCAGCGGCGGCAACGCTTCCGATATTGCCTTCCGCGAGAAGAGGCTGCTTGCACAGCAGCAGGAGCCTGCGCTCAGGAAGCTCTCGGTTGACGTCTCCCCGCTGGAATCCTTTGCGCTGCCGGAGCTGGAAGGCTTTTGCGGGACGATATATATGCTTGTGGACCGCTACACTGCCTCTGCGGCAGAGAACGCGGTGGTCTTTGCGCAGCACCTCTTTGGCGGTCAGCGGAAGGTCTTCCTTGTGGGGGAGAACAGCGCCGGGTGCATGATGAGCGGGGACGTGCTCCGGTACCGGCTTCCGGCCTCCGGCATCACGCTTGCGATTCCCTCCAAGGATTTCTCTGCCTTTGCGCGCGCTGCCGGGAATTTCCGTGGGGAAGGGGAGGGCTTCTTCCCTGATTTCTGGGCGACCCGGCAGGATATGCCTGCGGCGCTTGCGGCGCTTACCGGGGACGGGGCGCTGGCGGCCTTAGTCGAACCACCATGAGCTGACGGGGAACATCCCCTGCTTGCGCAGCAGCTCCACGGTGTCCGCATAGCCCTGCGCGATGAGCAGCTGGATCCGGTTCTCCGTAAAATTCGTCGTTCCTTCCAGATAGTAGCGCGACAGGTTGATGCTCGGAATGATTTCCAGCACGGTGTACGCGTCGTAGTCGATTTTTTTTATGCGGCGGCTGATGTGCTGCTCGTCGTCAAGATAGACGACGATGATGGTCTGCACCGACGGGCATTCCTGCAGTACCGGGTCGATCGGTACGTTGTCCCCGCCAAAGCTTTCCGCCCCGCCGTCGATGTAGCGGTACCCGTCTTCGAGCAGCACCGGCTGGCAGATGACGGGAAAGGCTGATGTCGCCAGCAGCTCCTTCGCGATCTCTTCCGTGGACGCGGTGTCGTTGAGCGTAAAGCGGTGGGCGTATTCGCCGGGCGAGGGGATGGTGATGGCCTTCAGTATCTTGTAGCGGTTCCTGACGGCCGTCACGGTGACGCGGGGAAAGCGGTGGCGCTGCATGGCGGACAAATCTATGCCGCCGATAATCTGCTGCAGCCCTTCCTGCGAGATGAGCGCGTCGTCCTGCGTGAGCCGGGAAGGCACCTGCTCCTTCCAGATGCGCTCCGCCTCCTCCTCCGTGGCGCATGCGAACAGCGCCGCGTTCAGCCCGCCGACGCTTGTGCCGGAGATAGCCGTCACCTTCTGCGCGATGCCGTATTCCCGGAGCGCCTTCCACACGCCTACCTGGTATGCGCCTTTGCCGCCGCCGCCCGCAAGCACGAGGGCATATTCCTGCGCGGACGCCGCCGCGGCGCAGAGAAAGAAGAGAATCAGTGCCGGAAGGCGGGTGCTCCTTGCCATCGCATACCTCCTGCGTCAGTCGGCGCGTCTTGCGTACTGCCCGCCGCTGGGGGGCAGGTTCCTGAATTTCGTGCTGAACAGGTGGAATTCCTGTGTTTCCGTGAGCACGGTGCCGTCATCCGACAGCCGGAATGCCGCAAGGTTGAGCGCGGCTGTCTTTTCGGGAATCAGGTACACTTTTGTGCAGAGAATCTGCCCGGAGAGCGTACGGCTGAGCCTGCAGCCGTACTGGGTGCCGTTCGCGTCCGCCGCGGGCAGCTCCTGCCCGTAGATGAGCGGCATGTACGCGTAGCGCTTTTCCCAGAGCTCCGCCATATCCATGCCGTGGCGCCCGGCATAGGCCTTCCAGAGCGTCGTGTCGTCCTGCGCGGGCAGGCTCCTGCGCACGTAGACGGCGCTGCCGTCCGTAACGGGGTATTCCCATGTCCCGTCCTTTGCCGACTTCCATACGCCGCGCAGCTCCTCTATGGACGCAGGCGGGCGCCAGCTCTGCGGGGGCTCGGCGCTGCTTTCCCCCTCCGGCTGGGGCTCCTGCGGCAGCGACGTGCAGCACGGGAATATGCAGCTGGCGATGGCGGCGCACAGCAGCAGCGCTGCCGCCGTGCCCGCTCCGGGCATGCGGGGCAGCCTCATCTGCCCCGTATTTTTTCCGCTGCCTGCGCGGCTGTAAGCTGCGTGAACTGCTCGCGCGTCTTCAGGTTCTTGAGCGTGAGCACGTCGTTCTTTGCGTCTTCCGCGGATATAAGGATGCCCCACGGAATGCCTTTCTTGTCGGTCAGCGCATACTGCCGGTTCATTTTTACCGCGTCCGGGAATACCTCCACGGCAATCCCCTGCGCGCGCAGCTGCCCGGCGACCTTCTGGTAATGGATGGCGAGCGATTCGTCCTGATTGTAGATTTCCGCGTCAAGGTAGCTGCCCCTGCTCTCCGTGAGCCCAAGCTGCGAGAGCCCCGCGATAAGGCGGTCAAGCCCGATGCTGGCGCCTACGCCCGGCAGCTTTTCCTTCATATAAAGGCCGGCAAGGTTGTCGTAGCGCCCGCCGGAGCACACCGAGCCGATGCCCGGCAGATCGTCAAGGAAGGTCTCGTAGACGACGCCCGTGTAGTAGTCCAGCCCGCGCGTGATTGACGGATCCAGCACGTAGGACTCCTCTATGCCCGCCGCCACCATCATCGCGCGGATGTCCCTCATGCGGCGCGAATCCTCCGCCTCGCCGCCGGCAAGGCTCTCTATGTGCGCGAGCGTCTCGTCAAAGCTGTGCGCGGGCTGGATGTAGGCGAGCAC
>DGUD01000179.1 GCA_002393865.1 Treponema sp. UBA4319 | reverse complement strand
GCAATACCTTTTAAGAACAACGCACCTCTCCTTGGTTTTCATACAAGGGAGTTTTCTTTTATAAGAGATTCATACCCCGTAACTTGCTGCGGGGTGCGTTGATTCTTCAAAGAGAATCTTTTTATGCGCCATGTGGCTCAAAACGCCCGAACAGCCCGTCAAAATCCACCCGCTCAAACACTTCCAGCTTGCCTCCGCGGGTAGCGTTGTAGATATGGATGCCGCGCTTGCCGGCATAGCCCCGCAGCGCTTTGTAGCATCCGAGCACCCAGCGGTCAGACTCTGATACAAAGGATGCTGAAAAAGTCGGCTCATCCGGGTCATCCCCGGAAGAAATGTGGTTCTGGTTCCCCGGCTTATAGTTAAAGTCAACCCCAAGCAGATATATCTCGCTAAAGCCCATATACATCGCCAGCTGTATGCATACGCTCGTGATGGTGTTCCCCGGGTACACCCTTGCGGCAAAATCATCCGAGACACCGGGGCTTGTCCGCCAGAATCTTCCCGTCATAACATGGAAGGTATAAAAGTTGTCCGGAAGGGAATCATAATCGAGGCTGATAACGGAATCCCCGATAAAAATATGCTTCAAGGGCAATTCCAGAAGCTTTTGCTTCCATATATCAATGCCCAGGCCGTCAGACACGCAGTAGCAGTCAGGCCTCCACGAAGTCCTGTCAAACATATAGAATATCGAGTTCATACTTATGCAGAACTCTCCGTTCTTCCCTAGCACATCCAAGTCCTCCATCCGAAGGCTCGGCCCCGTCGCCACGACAAAGCATCTCCGTCCCTTCTGGCTGCCCCGGAATTTCTCGATTCGCTCATTCCGGTGAGGAACAATGCCCTTGGACAGGTCAAAAAGGTCAACAAAGGAAGGCGGCATAATCCGGTCATTGAAACAGTCGTCATAAAAACAGACATACAGCTGCCGTCCTTCTTTCCGAGCCCGAACGAGGTCGGTCACAGGCAGCCCGGAAAGCCTGTCCAGCAGCGCTTTTTGGGCATGCGGCTGGCGGACAAGGACGACATCTTCCTTCCCCCGGGCTTTCAGGCAATCAAGGAGCCAGACAGTATACAGCGAGACACCGTATAGCGCCGCATGGTCGCAAACTTTGGCCAGCAGGGAATCCCAATGGCGTTCCGCCTTCTGAATCCCAAAGCCCATGAACTCCGGCGGACATTCATCCAGAAGGAAATAAGGGACGCCATCGGAATCCAGCGTTTTCTCTATATCCGCCGACATAAAGGGGCTGACGACGACAATATCCCGGCTTCCCATAGCTTTCCACGCCGCATAGGATACGACCGGCTTTCCGCAGAAAGGCTTTTCCTGCTTGTCAGGGCTGGAATCGATAAAGCAGGCTATCGCATCCCCGCCCAAAATCCTGTGCACAATCTCACCGCGGTGCCCCGCACCCCATACAGCATAGCCCATGCCTGTTCCTCCTCTTTGCCATTTATGGCAAGCTTGAAAATGCGATGCTCTCAGCCGCGCTCTTATAGAGGCCGAGAAATTGCCGGCATACCGGAAGCATCGCCTCCGCCGGCTTTTCGGGATGCCGCTATCTGTACCCCCGGCTCCAAGGGGATGCCGCAGTCAAATCCCCGGCAGCAGCCGCAGAACGGGCTGAAGCCTTGCCGCATGAGCCCCACGTGGAAAAGCATCAGATCCTCTTTTGACGCAGCAGCACAGTCCAGCCAGTCGCCGCCTTCCGCAAGCTTTACGCCGTAGGCTTTTTCAGCACCCCAGGCACGGGAGCAGAAGTAATACTTTCCTCCGGAGAATGTCTGGCAACGCCCGGAGCAGTCGGCCATGTGGGCGGCAATCTCCTCCGGGCTTGCGCCCATGCGGATTTCCGCCAGCGGATGACCCATGTCCAGCCAGCCGAAGCGCTCCACGGTACAGGCAATGCCCCGCGCACGGAGGAGCGCCTGCACTTCATCAAAGCGCTTCTGATAGGGGACATGAGCCGTGTAATCGCTGAAACGCACATCGATGTTGCCGTTTTCCAGGAAGACCTTTAGCAGCTCCTCAGACGGGAGGACGCTGGCATTGGATATAATCTGAATGATGCCGATTCTATCCTTATATTCGCGCTCAAGGTACGCGATGTAGCGCGGTAAATCTTTATTCAGATACGGCTCCCCGCCAAAAACCTGGACGACGCCCACGTAGTCAGCCCTAGAGAACAGCATATCTGCATCAGCACACAGGGAATCACAGGAATAATGGACGGGCGCCTTGATATACGGAACGGACACCATGCACTTCTCGCAGCGGAACGTGCATCGCTCTGTGACGGGGATGGCGACGCGTCCCAGCACAAGCCGCTTATCCTTGTACCAGTTGCTAAAAGCAAGGAACATATCCACGTCCATAAAATCGCGCAGGGCAAGCAGTCCGCTTCCCATAAGGATTTCTGTTATCTCCCTGTGCGCCCGCCCGGAAGCCGTTATGACAATTTTCCCCGCAAAATCGCGCCGCCGGAATTCCTGCCAGGACAAGACAGGGATGCCGTTATACTCGCCGCCCGCCTTACCGTTGTCGATGATGGCGGCGACGCGGTAGAGCCCCGCAAGCTCGGCTATATAGCCCCTGCCCTGCCGCCCGAAGCCAAACAAGGCAATGTCCCGCACTTCGCCCCAAACTGCGGAAAGCAGCTCTTCTTTTCTCATCCTACACTTTCTCCCCGCGCAATCTTTTCCATAATGTCCGCCGCCCGGCGCGAGGCGGAGCCGTCATCGACCATGCCCATGCGCTCCTTGAACTGGGCGCAGCGGGTCTTGTACTGCCCGGCATCAAAGGTCTGGATGTGCCGGAAAAGCTCGCTGTTCGTGCGGGCGACGGGAAAGGGAATCTCGTCCGCCGCGAACATGAGCGTCCCGCGGTCGGCGGTGTACGCGTCAAAGTCGTCGGCATAGATAAAGCCCGGCTGCCCCGTCATAAAGCCTTCAAAAATCACCGTGGAATAGTCGGTGATAAGGCAGTCCGTCGCCGCCATGATTTCCGCCATATCGGGGCGGCCTGTCACATCCACAATCCGCCCGGCAAGCGGCCCGCCCGCGGCGCCGAGCTTTTCCGGCAGGGGCATGTGCTCCAGCGCGGCGGCCAGCTGCGGATGCAGGCGCAGGAACAGGTACCAGGTGCCGCCGAAGCGTTTCTCAAGCGCATCAAGCAGCCCCGCAAGGTCAAGCGAGATGGGGGCGGCATCCACGCTGCGCAGAGTGCTCTGGCTGCCACCCCGGAACGTGGGCGCATACAGGCATATCTCAGCATCCTGAGGAATGCCGTAGGCATCACGCAGCTGCCGCCGTTTTTCTGCTGCGCCCGCAAGCAGCACGTCGCAGCGCGGGTTACCCGTCTCCTCGATGCGCCCGTCGTACAGCAGGCCTTTGCGCCACATCCGGGTGCACCAGCGGCTGCCGGAAAGCGCGATGTCTATGAGCTTTGAGTCCGCCTCGCTCACCAAGCGGGCGATGCGAGAGAATTTTTCGCCCCGGTACAGCCCTATCGGCTTTAAGGCGATACTTCCGTGCCATGCCATCAGGTAGCAGGTGCCGCGCCGCTTCTTTGTGCCCAGCGGGGTGCGGGTGTTGCCCACCCAGAACTGCGCGGTGGAAAGGTGCCAGACGCGGCTCCAGAACGTGTCCCTGACCAGCGTGATTTCCGGGGGGAATTCAGCGCGCCCAGCGGACGCGGCCGTTCCACCGGCTATCCAGTAAAGCTTCCACGCAGAACCTTCCTCGCGGTTACGCCGCAGAAGCTCCAGCGCGATGTACTTGGGGCTGCACGCAAAGCCGCCCTTGCCTTCCAGCGTCCAGAGCACAACCTTGCCCTTCCGCACGGGAAAAATGCGGCACAAGCAGAATGCGAGCGAGACCGCTGCCGCCCGCCGGAGCCTTTTCCGTATGTAGCGCTCCTCGCCTGATTGTGACGCGCTCATGCCCGTTCCCGCCTGTCCAGCAGGTTCAGGAAGCGCTCAAGGCTGTACACCAGAAGCTTCTGCTCGCCGGAAAGGCAGGCGACGCAGCCGGGGATAAACTCCGGGCGCTCCGGTCCCTGCCAGCCTTTGAGCCATTCGTCGGCAGGTCGCGACATGGGGAGCTTTTCGGGAACCTCAAGGCCCGGATAGCGCATTTTGAACAGCTCGCGCAGCAGGTACTTGCTCTCGCCCGCGCGGATGCGCGCCAGATTAAGGGGAGCGTCCAGCTTTACGTGCTCGTAGGGATCCAGATATTGCAGGCCGGACGCGCTGTAGCCGCTGGTGTATGCGGCTCCAGCCGAAATAGAATAAATTTCTTTTATGAACTTGATGAAATCGATTCCATTCTGCCCGGAACGATACGGTTCATACACATAGGACACATCCACCGGATTCTTCAGGACTTTTTTTGCATCGAGGAAGGTAAAGCGCTCCACCCATTCGTCAAAAGTCCAGTCCTTGGAAAGCAGCCTGTCCATGCCGCCGAATTCATCGTCCGCGGCGTTTCCGAAAATGACCGTCGTTATGCCGTCCGCCGCCATACGCCGCGCCAGCATGTAGGCCTGCGGCTCGTTGGGCACAATCGGGGAGCCGTCTAGCACGGCAAGCTCGTCCATGCTGCGCACGTAGTCGTCCCATGTCACGTCCACGACAACGTGCTCCAGGCCGTAGAGCTCGCAGTATTTGTGCGCCTGCACGGTCTCGTCTATCGCGCTCGCCGCCACGCAGCGGGCGGTGTAGGCCTTTGTGCCCTTGGGCAGGTAGGAGGCAAGGATTGCGCTGTCCATGCCCGCGCTCAGGCATATTCCCGTCTTGGAGAGGTCAACCGTAGCCAGCACCTCCCGCAGCGCGCGGTCTATATCCTCCGCGCTCCGCACGGCACGCCGCTTGCTGTAGGGGAATATCTGGTGGTCACGGTGGACGATTCCCGGCGCGAACTGCACGTCCGGATCCCCGATGTACCTGAACGCCAGATACAGGCTCATGCATTTTTCCTTGTCAACCTTCATGTTTCCGTCCTTCTCCACCCTGAACAAGGACGACGAGACGCCGTCCGTGTAGGGGAAATACTGAATATATGCGCCGTGTTTTGCCAGCTCTTTCTCGAATTCCTTGTAGGCGGGCTTCTCACGCGCGTCGCCGCCCTTAAAAAGCACGTCGTAGCCAAGGCGCTCCCAGGCGGCAAGCTTGTCCGCGCTGGTCTCCGGCACAACCTCGTCCACGTAGCGCAGCGCCTCCACTATCCGCGCCCGCTGCTCGTAGGGAACGACCGGCCACTTGCCCTTGAGCCGGTGGGTCAGCTCGTCCGTGCACACACCCACGATAAGGTAGTCGCAGCGGGCCTTCGCCTGCCTCAGAATGTTCAGGTGCCCCACGTGGAAGAGGTCGAACACGCCCGTGGTGTAACCGATGATTTTTTTGTTCACGGGCAGCGCTCCCCATGCCCCGCAGCCAGCGTGGCGGCACAATCTTTCTTTGTGCGAACGGGCGTTCCCTGCATGTCAAAAACAACTGCGCCGAGCACTGCGCCCCTCCTCCATTCCTGCCGCGCCACGCCGGAAAAATCCGCAATATCGTAGAAACAGCAGTTTTTTATACGAAACCAAGTATATTTTCCCAGAGTTTACTACTTACATTCGTATTTTTCAAGTCTTTTTATACGATTTTGTGTAGTATAATCGTGGCATGATTTTTTGGGACAACGTGGAAGAGCTGCGGGCGGCACAGCACACATCATACCGCTGGCTCTCGCAGAAGACAGGGCTTCCGGAGACGACTATCTCTTCCATGCGGACGTCGGGGACGGAACCCCGCGCATCGGACGCAATCAAGCTTGCCTCCGCGCTCGGAACAACGGTGGAATTCCTGTGCACCAAACGGCGCGACCCCTACTACGAGAAATACATGTTCCTGAAGACCTCCATCGCCAAAATCCTTGAAAGCTGCTGACGGCATCCCGCGCCCTCCCGCTTCAAAGCCGCTTTTACCCTGATTCCTCTGAGAGCAGGCGCCCAAAAAGCCCCCAGCTTTTGTTGACAAACGGAAAAAGCGATGTATAATGGGAGTTAACAACACGTGTTGACAACACGTTTACACAACACGCAGCTCAGTGAGGTATGCATGAAAAAGTCTTTGCTCGTAAGAAACGCGCTCTCCCTCTCCGCCGGAATATGCACCATGCTCCTTTCCGGATGCGGCAAATCGTCCGCAAAAGCGCCACATGTGCCGCTCCCCAGCCAGAGGGAAGAATCCGCCATCTTCCTTGACCCCATCGAAGGCCTCCCCGACGATTTTATCCGCGGCATGGACGCATCTTCCGTTCTGGCCGAAGAAAAAAGCGGCGTCACCTACTACAATTTTGCGGGCGAAAAGCAGGATGTTTTCAAGACGCTCGCGGAATCAGGCGTGAACTACATCCGGCTCAGAGTGTGGAACAATCCGTTTGATGCGGACGGAAACGGATACGGCGGCGGGAACAACGATACCGGCACCGCAATCGAGCTTGGCAGACGCGCCACCGCATACGGCATGAAAGTCTTTATCGACTACCACTACTCCGACTTCTGGGCCGACCCCAAGCGCCAGCTTGCCCCAAAGGCATGGAGCGGCATGGATATTGACGAAAAGGCACAGGCGCTCTCCGATTTCACCACGGAAAGCCTCACAAAAATCATCAGGGCCGGCGTGGACGTGGGAATGGTCCAGATCGGGAACGAAATCAACTACGGCCTTGCGGGCGAGACAAAAATCACCAATATCATGAAGCTGCTCCGCGCTGCCAGCACGGCGGTCCGCGATGTCGCAAAGAAAAGCAGGCGGGACATCAAGATTGCCGTCCACTACACGCAGATTACAGACGCGGCCGGAATCGACCGGGCGGCGGCGACCCTCAACAACATGAAGGTGGATTACGACGTCTTCGGAATCTCCTATTACCCCTTCTGGCACGGCTCGTACAAGAACATGCAGTCCGTGGTCAGGAACCTGCGGGAAAAATACGACAAAACCGTGATTATCGCTGAGACCTCATACTGCTACACGGCACAAGACGGCGACGGCTTCGGGAACAGCGTATCGAGCAACGGCGACATCGTTCCCGGCTACCCGGCCACCGTGCAGGGGCAAGCATGGAGCGTCCGCGATGTTGCCGCAAACGCCTTTGAGGCAGGTGCCGCAGGGCTCTTTTATTGGGAAGGGACATGGATTCCCGTGGGGAACGGCGGCCGCGAGCAGAACGAGCCTCTCTGGGAAAAATACGGAAGCGGCTGGGCATCAAGCTTCTCGCGGGAATACGACCCCGCCGACGCGGGGCTGTATTACGGCGGCTGCGCGTGGGACAATCAGGCGATGTTCGGCTTTGACGGCCACCCGCTCGATTCGCTGAATGTGTTCAAGTACCTCAGGTACGGCTCCACCGCCCCGCTCAGCGTGGACGCGGTTCCCGATGTCCATGCGGCATGCAATGTGGGTTCGGCGCTCTCGCTCCCCCAAAAAGTCGCGGTAATCTACAACGACCGCTCCAAGAACACGGAGGTCGCCGTGGAATGGGACAAGGCGGCGGCCGCACGCATAGACACCAGCACGGAAGGCGACTACACAATCAGCGGCACGCTCCAAGACGGAACAAAGGCAACGGTCTACGTAAGCGTAAGATTGCTGAATTTCGTAAAGAACCCGGGCTTTGAGGACGAGGACACATCGGTCTGGAACATCAGCTTTGACGGCAAAACCTGCCCCGCGGACTTCCAGCGGAAGGCGGACGACGCGCATTCGGGCGATGTCTCGCTCCATTTCTGGGCGGCGGAAAACTTTGCGTTCAGCGTTGAGCAGGAGCTTACGGGGCTTGAGAACGGCACGTACCGCCTCTTCCTCTACGCGCAGGGAGGGGACATAAAGCTGGATTCTTCTATTATATTGTTCGCGCAAAGCGCGGGCGGCGAGAAGCAGGCGCCGTTCATGCTGACGGGCTGGCGCGACTGGAAAAAGCCGGTGATTGAGGACATCAAAGTCACCGACGGAACGCTGCGATTCGGCGTGAGGGCAAAGCTCAACGCAACGGCCTGGGGCACATTCGACGACTTTACGCTGAACCGGATCGGGGATTAGGCGCTCAAGGCCATAAGCCGGAAACGGACATGCGCTTTCCGGCATGAAATCGCCGCCGCCGGGGGCGCATGTCCGTTTCCGTGCAGCAGACCGGGGGCGAATCACACTCTTGCACATCCGGGAAAGCGGATGTATACTTATGGCATGAAATTTTTCAGATTGATACCTATAGCTGCAGCATGCCTGCTGTCCGTCTGGACAGCCAGCGCAAAAGAGAAAATTTCTGTCGGCATACTGAACGGTCCCTCTTCGGTTCCGGCCGCCTACCTGATGCACAAGCACAAGGTTGCCGGCAAGCCGCTCGATTTTACCAGCTTCGCCTCGCCGCAGGCGATGCTGCCCAAAATGCTGAAAGGAGAAGTCGACATCAGCTTCCTCCCGCCAAACGTGGCGCTCAAAGCATACAACAGCACCGGCGGCGCGATTCTCTGCGCGGGAATCACGGAGACGGGCTGCATCTTCCTCGTTACAAAGGACAGCGGGATACACGGGCTCGCCGACCTCCGCGGCAAGGAAGTCCATTCGGCAGGGCACGGGGCAACGCCCGAATACCTGTTCCAGTGGCTGCTTGCCCGGAACGGCATTCCCGTGAACAGCGCGGACGGCGTGACGCTCAACTATTCTATTCCGCAGCAGGAACTGCCCGCCCAGCTCGTCTCGGACAAAATACGCTACGCGCTGGTGCCGGAGCCCTTTGCGACCGTCTCGCTGCTGAAATCCAAGAAGACGCTGCGCGCGCTCGACATACAGGAGCTCTACGCGGCGACAACGGGGGACGAGGGCGCAAGCTACCCGATTACCGTCATGGTGGTGCGCAAAGCCTTTGCGGAGCAGTCCCCGGAAAGCGTCCGGCAGTTCATCAAGGAATTCAGCTCGGCGGTCAAGTGGACAAACAGCAACCCCGCACGGGCAGGGGCATACACAGAGAAGTATATCAAGACGCTTTCCGCGGAAGTCGT
Organism: Treponema sp. UBA4319; assembly: GCA_002393865.1. Taxonomy (GTDB): domain Bacteria; phylum Spirochaetota; class Spirochaetia; order Treponematales; family Treponemataceae; genus Treponema_D. Next base: position 8,090 of record DGUD01000179.1, on the reverse strand, counting down.
GGAGGCATCGATTCCCACAAGCCATTTTGTCTGGAAGAATGCGGAGGAATCCCGCGAGGAGATAGAGAAGAACATGCAGCTGTTCCTTGACTTCTCGCCGGAATCAATCGGAGGGAAACTCCCCGATGAGCAGTTCTACTTCAAGTAGCATACGCCGCCCGGCAGCAAAACACAGCGCTGCCGTGCTGCCGGGCATACTCTCCCTTTTCTGCTTTATCTGCATCTGGACAATCGCGGCGGGGCTCATGCGGGCGCCGCTCATTCTGCCATCCCCGGCGGCAAGCGCCCGCGCGCTCGCAAAACTTGCGCGGCAAACGGATTTCTGGATTGCAATCGCCATGACATTCCTGCGCACAATGCTTTCTTTCTGCATATCTGTCGTATCCGGCACGGTGCTTGGGGCGCTGTGCGGGCGCTCGCCATGGCTCAGGGCATTCTTTGCGTTCCCCATAGAGCTTGTCAGGGCGGCGCCGGTCGTCTCGTTCATCCTCATGGCGCTCTTCTGGTTCACGTCAGGCACCGTCCCGGTCTTTGTGTCCGTGCTCGCAGCCTTTCCCGTGATGGAAAGCGCCGTGAGCGAAGGCATCCGCCGCATGGACTCCGGGCTGCTGGAGATGGCACGCGTCTACCGGCTCAGCCGCTGGCAGCAGCTCAGGTGGATTACGGTTCCTGCCGTGCTGCCGCCCTTCTGCGCGGGAGCCATATCTGCGTTCGGGCTCAGCTGGAAGGCGACCATCGCCGGGGAAGTGCTCTGCCTGCCGCGCGCGGGCGCCGGCACGCTCATGCAGACCGCACAGATTCATCTGGAAACTGCGGATGTGGCGGCCATCACGCTGGTGGCGGCAGGCATCTGCTTTGCCATGGAGCGCGGTGCGGCGCGGGCGCTGGGAGGAATCACCGGCCGTGCAGGATGATTTTTCGCTTTCACTCAGTTCCGTATCGCTGAGCCGGGGCAGCAGAGAGCTGTTCCGGGACTTCTCGTTCCGCGCGGAAGAAAAAAAAGTAAGCTGCATCATGGCGCCCTCCGGCAGCGGCAAGACGACCCTGCTCTCATGGCTCGCGCAAAGGCTCTGCGGGCAAGGGCGCAGCGTCTCCTTTCTCTTTCAGGAGCCGCGGCTCATCCCGACGGCGAGTGTCCTGCAGAATGTCCTGCTGCCGCTGAGCACGCTCATGCCGCCGGACAAAGCCGCAGCAAGGGCACGGGATTTTTTGCGGCGCGTGCAGCTGGAGCAGAAAGCGCAATCGCTGCCCGGCGAGCTGAGCGGCGGGGAGCTACGGCGGGCGGCCGTGGCACGGAGCTTTGCCTACCCCGCGCGCATCCTGCTCATGGACGAGCCCTTCCAATCGCAGGATTTGCGGATAAAGCTGGAGCTCTGCGGAATCCTGCGCGAGCTGCTGCGCGAGGAGCCCCGCACCGTGCTCTGCGTCAGCCACGACATCCGGGAAGCCGTGGAAATCTCTGACCGCATAAGCATCATGGACGGCTCCCCGCTCACCGTAAAAGCGGACATACGGGACGTGCAGGCAAAGCCGCGCCGCGAGGTGGAAGCGCGAATCGAATCCATACTCTGCGCCCGCGGAGCACAAAACTGATTTCCCGGATTCCGCAGCCAGCTCAGTTGCAAGCGGCACGGCAACATGCTATACTTGCGCCATGTACGAAGTCAGGGTTGAGGCATCATTCAGCGCGGCACATTTTCTACGCGACTATCACGGCAAGTGCGAGCGCCTGCACGGGCACAATTACAAGGTCTACGCCCACGCGAGGGGCAGCGAGCTGGACGAGGGCGGCATGCTGCTCGATTTTTCGGTATTCAAGAAGGCGCTGCGGCAGGTCTGCGGCCAGCTTGACCATACGAACCTCAACGACAGGGAGGAATTCGGGCAGAACCCCAGCGCCGAGCGCATCGCAAGCTACATAGCCGGCAAAATCATAGAGGAGCTGCCCCAGCTGGGGCAGCGTGACGGCGGCAAAGCCTATCTCTGCGCGGTCGATGTCTTTGAGACGGACACGAGCCGCGCCCGCTGGCTTGCCCCGTAAAAAGCAGAACCGAGGGCCCCGCGGAAAGCCATACTGCGCCGCATACAGGCGTTCCGGCGTAACAAAGGGCGGATTCCTTTGTTTTCCATCCAGAAGCAGGCACCATACACGCCGCTTCCGAATGCCACTGCAAGAGGTTCGCCATGAAGAAACTAACGACGCTGTTGTCCTCGCTGCTGACCGCGCAGCTGATTTTTGCCCAGCAGGAAGGAAGCATCAGGATGAGCATAGCAGGAGCCCCGGCTTCCGGACAAAAAGCCGTGCGGCTCTCCGAGCTGCATGCGGATGTCCAGGTCGCCGGAATATCCGCCGTAACGGTGCTCGACATGGTGTTCGTGAACGACACTGACCGCGTGCTTGAGGGCGAATTCGAATTCCCCCTTGGTGCGGGAGAGACCGTCACCGGATACGCGCTCGACATAAACGGAAAGATGCGGCAGGGCGTCGCCGTGGAAAAGGAGAAGGGGCGGCAGGTCTTTGAGGCCGTCGTGCGGCAGGGCATAGACCCCGGCCTTGTGGAGATGACGGCGGGCAACAATTTCAGGACACGCGTGTACCCCATTCCCGCCAAGGGCAGCCGCCGCGTGCAGCTGACTTACGAATCCGAGATTCCTGCCAGCAGGACATACACCTATTCCGCGCTGAGCGACGGCGAGCTGGACGCGTTCTCCTTCAGGATAAGCGTGCTTTCCTCCGCCGCAAAGAAAACGCCACCCGCCAGCGCGCGGCGGCTCAGCTTTGACGACATGGACAGCGGATACACGGCGAGCATGGAGCACAAGCACTACCGCCTGGACGCGCCGATTTCCTTTACGCTGCCGGAATCATCGTTTTCCGCGGACGGCAGCGTATTCATACAGGACGCGGGCAAGGACACGTACTTTACATTCTCACGCCGCATTGACGGCGCAAGCCGGAGCAAAAAATCCCCGCAGAAGATTGCCCTGTTCTACGACGTATCCGCGTCTATGAAGCAGCGCGCCCTTGACGAGGAGCTCGCGCTGCTGTCCGCCTACTTTGCCACGTGCACGCCGGAAGTCACCGTCCGCACGTTCAGCAGCAGCATCCACGAGACAAAGACTTTTTCCGCCGCCAGCGGCAAAGAGCTTGCCGCACAGCTGGCCGAGTTCCTGCGCGGGCAAAGCTATGACGGCGCAAGCTGCTTTGACCTTGGCCTTGCATCCGTGCAGGCCGACGAAATCCTGTTGCTCACGGACGGCATAGCCAACTGGAAGGGCACGGGCATATCCGGCGGCGGGGAGGCACCGTGCCCCGTGACGGTCATCAACTCAAGCCCGCGCGCAGACCACGACTCGCTCTCGCAGTATGCGGCACAGCACGGCGGCGCATACGTGAACCTCTGCGCGCTCAGCGCCAGCCAGGCGCTCCCCCTGCTGACGGAGGAGCAGCTGCGTATCATCAGCGCCGAATGCGGCGACGGCATCACGGACATCTATCCGCTGCCCGGCAGCACCGTCACGGAGAACCTGAGCGTGTCGGGCATACTGCGGCGCAAAAAGGCAGACGTGACGCTCCGGCTCGGCTACGGCAGCACCGTCTCCCAGACAGTCTCGTTCACCGTCAACGCCGCCAGCGACATGCAGTCGGAGCGTGTCATCAGGCAGTGGGCCGCAAAAAAAATCGCCGCGCTCTCATCTGATTACGAGGCGAATAAGGCAGAGATTACGGCGCTCGCCAAAAAGCACACCATCGTCACGCGCGGCATGTCGCTGCTCGTGCTGGACAGCGTGCAGGACTATGTCCGCTACGGAATAGATCCGCCGGAAGAGCTCAAAGAGGAATACGAGCGCATTGTCTCGCGCCAGAATACGGGCAAGCGGAGCGGCGACGGCGGCATTCCGCAGGAAGTATACCGCAACTTTGAGCAGTTCCGTGAATGGTGGAACACGTCCCCGGAGGAATTCAGGAAGCGGAAGAACCCGCAGAAGAAAGGCAGCCCTGTCCGCCCGCTCGGCGGCGCAGTGTACAACGACGCTGCCCCGGTGCCCGATGCCGTCATGATGGAGGCAGAGGCGATGGTGACGGAGGAAGCCCCTGCCGAAACGAGCACCGCGGCCGAAGCGGGCAGCAGCAACCGCTCTGTGCAGATGCGCTCCAGCAGCCGCATGATGAGCGCCGCCCCGGCAGCTGCGGCAGCGGCACCCGGCACGGAACAGGCAAAGGGCGCGCAGGCATCCGCGTCCACCACGCAGAAAATCCAGCTGCAGGCATGGAACCCGGATGCGGACTATCTGGTGGCGCTCAAGCGCACGCCCACAGAGGGCATGTACGCCGCGTACCTCAAGCTCCGCGAGCAGTACGAGAGCTCACCGTCATTCTACATGGACGTGTCCGACTACTTTGCGCAAGAAGGACTGGCGGAAGAAAGCCTGCGCATCCTGACAAACCTTGCGGAGCTGAACCTTGAGAACGCGGACATTCTGCGCGCGCTGGGGAACAAGCTCGTGGAGCGCGGTCTGTACGGGCTCGCAATCCCCGTCTTTGAGCGGCTTACGCAGATACGGGGCGAAATCCCGCAGTTCCGGCGCGATCTTGCCATGGCATATTACTACGACGGGCAGGCGCAGAAGGCCGTGGACAGGCTCTATGAGGTGGCATCGCGCTCATGGGACAGCCGCTTTGCGGAGGTGCAGCAGATTGCGCTGAACGACATGAACGCCATCATCGCGGCAAGCGGCAGGGGCGGGCTGGACACAAAGGCAATCGACAAGCAGCTCATCCAGAATTTCGACATGGATGTCCGCATCGTGCTGACGTGGAATACAGACGACTGCGACGTCGATCTGTGGGTAACCGACGGCGACGGGGAAAAATGCTTCTACGGCAACAAGCTGACCGCAAACGGCGCGCGGATATCGCGGGACTTTACGCAGGGCTACGGCCCGGAGGAATTCTGCATCAGGAAGGCTCCCGCAGGCGGGCTCAAAATCGAGGCAAATTATTTTGCCAGCCACCAGCAGAAGCTCCTGCAGCCCGTCACTGTGCAGGCGGAAGTCTACACGGATTTCGGCAGGCCCACGCAGAAGCGCCAGGTGCTGACGCTCCAGCTGGACTCCATAAAGCAGACCTTCTTTATCGGTACCGTGCAGACGCAAGCGGCAAAATAAGCCGCCAGCTCCCTGCTCGGCCGCAAAAAAAAGCCCCTGCCGGGGTTCACAAACGTCCGGCCGGGGCTTAACATTATTCCAAAAGGCTGCCGGGCAGGATTCCACCCAGCAAGGCTTACGAGCGGGAAGCCTGCAGCAGCTTTGTCTTCAGCTCCTGCTCAATCTGGGAAAGCTCCTGCTCAGCGGTGCGGCGCTTCTCCTTGCCTTCAGCCTGAATTCTGAGCACCTCGTCCATCGTGCTGATAAGCTGCTCGTTCGTGTGCTTTATAGTCTCAATGTCCACAATGCCGCGCTCAGACTCTTTGACCGTCTCTATCGTAGCGGCTTTCAGCGCATCGGCATTCTTCTTGAGCAGCTCGTTCGTCATGTCCGACACTTCCCGCTGGGCCTTTGCCGCCTGATTGGAGTGCTCGACCCCGATGGCAATCACCATCTGGTTTTTCCACAGCGGGATGGTGTTCACGATGGTGGACTGGATTTTCTCCGCCATCATCGTATCGGAACCCTGCACCATGCGGATCTGAGGGGCGGTCTGGAGCGATATCGTCCTGGTAAGCTGCAAGTCGTAAATCTTCTTCTCAAAACGGTCGCAGAGGGCGGCCAGATCCTTGGCGGCCTGGGCATCCTCCGCAAGCCCTGTCTCCGCCGCCTTGTTCTGCAGCGTGACAAGCTCCCCGCTCCTTGTATCCTCAAGCTTTTTCTTTCCCGCAGCGATGTACATGGAGAGCTCTTTGAAATACGCGAGGTTGGCCGCATACATCTGGTCAAGCATCGCGACATCCTTCAGCAGGGTTGCCTCATGCCGCTCAAGCTCCGTGGTGATTACGCTGACATTGGTCTCGACCTTCGAATACTTTGCCTTCATGGCCGTCAGCTTGTTGCCGCCTTTTTTGAAGATAGCCTTCAGCCCCTTTTCCTTCTCATCGATATCAAAATCCTTCAGCTCGACGATGAGCTTTGTAATCATATCGCCCACTTCGCCCATGTCCTTGGTGCGGACGGCCTCAAGCGCTTTTTCCGAAAAGTCCGAAAGCTTCTTCTGCGTTCCGGCGCCATAATTCAGGATGGCGTTGGAATTTGACAAATCTATCTGCTTTGAGAAAGCCTCAACCTGAGCCTTCTCCTCCTCTGAAAGCACTATCTCTTCTTTTGGTTTTTCCTGCTGCACAACAGGGAGCGCCGTCCCTGCCGGTGCTGGCGCCACATCGAAAACCAAGGTCGGTGCCGGGGTTTCAGTTTTCAGTTCCATACATTGCTCCTCTATCGAACAAGTCTCAAAAGCCTGCTGCTTTTGAAACAGCCGCTATCTATTGCAGGCGCCGCCCGGACTGTCCACCGGGCCGCGCCGCCCTCGTGCCCCTTACAAAAGCGCATCCTGCCGCATCATCGTCTTCATCACGGAGATATCCGACGCGATGTCCCACGACGTGCTCTGGAAAAGCTGGTTCAGAAGCTTTACAAAGGCATCGTTTATGACATCGGTCGCCTCTTCGATTTCCTTCTGCGCATTCGCGATGTTCTCAACCGCCTGCGACTCCTTCCGCAGATTCACATAGCTCTGCAAAAGCTTTTCCGTGGTAGGAAGGTAATACGACATGAATTTCCGCAAGTCGCCCGCGATATCCGGCGATTCCCTCAGCTTCTTGAAGATTGAGAGGGCGGTCGCCTCAAGGGTATACAGCTTGTCGGACATAGACTCCGTATCGGGAATCAGGTCGTTGAAATAGCGGATTTTGTGCAGGTAGTCGTTTCCTTCCCTGAGTATGCTCTGCACGTCTTTGGGCAGGCTCTCGTCAATGGTATAATAGTCAACCTTCGCGGCTTTTCCGTCTTTTTCGCCCGCAGGCGCGCTCTGTGCGGTGGCGGCTGCCTCCCGCTGCTTTGCGCTGAACACGGTGCTTCTGACGTACTCCTTATAGACCTCGTCGGTAAGCATGAGCGTCGTCTCGGCCTTGTCCATCGTAGCGTACGGCAGATAGCCGCGCTTTTTCATCTGCCGTATCTGGCGGAGAACGTAGTCAACGGCCTTGCCCGTTTTATCCGAAAGCTCCTGCAAGGTGATATACGACTTGTTTCCGATGATGCTGCCGAAGTTAAAAAAGTCCTTCACGAGCGCGCGTTTCTTTTTTCCGGACAGGATGAGGCTTATTCCTCCTGCAAAAGCCAGGATAACGAAAATGAGCAGGCCCAGGTCCGTCTTAATGCTCGAAGTTCCGTCGGAAATCGAGACGATGCATCCCAGAATCAGTATCCCCATGATGAAGGCGATGAGGGATCCGATGACGATTTTAATCATGCCGGAAAAGTTGGCGGAGTATTTGTTGACCTTTACGGCAAAGAAGGGCGTCCGCTGCTCGTTCCGGGGGGAAAAGGCGTTTTTCAGCCCTGATTCCACGCTGCTGCGTATTTCCGAGCTGAGGCTGGAAGTCAGGTTTGTCGCTGCCCCGCTGACGGAACGCCGTATATCCTTGCTGAGGTTTGAGAAATTTCCCGTCTCGGCAGCTTTGTTTATGCTGCGCAAGATTTCCTCGCCATAGCTAAAAATATCTTTATCGTTCATACTCTCTGTCGTCCAAGAAAAAAGACCGCGCCCCCGCAGCAAGGCTTACGCTGCAAGCCAAAGCATTACCACAAAAGGAATTACAGCCAGACATAAGTATAACACAAGGCGCGGAAAATAGCTAGCCGTCAAGGGCGCTTTTCAGGGATTCAGCATGAAAACAAAAATGCGCTCCCAGTGGAAAACACCCGGACTGCCGGTTGCACGCTTCGCTTTGCAAATGGCAGCCCGGGCGTTTTTCCGCTTCCGCGCATTTTTTATGTTGAATCCTTGGCTTTGGTAGCATAAAAAAGAAAATCATTTTAAAACAGTTTACATAATTTTCCAATACCGCGTCCGTATTCAGATAAAATACATCTCA
>DGUD01000047.1 GCA_002393865.1 Treponema sp. UBA4319 | reverse complement strand
TCTTCCCGATGCTTATCTTTATGGGCATCGGGGCGATGACGGACTTCGGGCCGCTCATCGCGAACCCCAAGATGGCGCTGCTTGGCGGTGCTGCCCAGCTGGGCGTATTCTTTACGATGTTCGGCGTTTCGGTCATGAATATGATAGACGGCATCGACTACACCATCCTGCAGGCAGCCGCAATCTCTATCATCGGTGGTGCGGACGGCCCCACGTCAATCTATGTGTCCGGCAAGCTGGCGCCGGAGATGATGGCGGTCATCGCCGTCGCCGCGTATTCGTACATGGCGCTGGTTCCGCTTATCCAGCCGCCCATCATGAAGCTCCTGACGACAAAAAAGGAGCGCCTTATCCACATGAATCAGCTGCGTGAGGTCAGCAAGACCGAGCGTGTGCTCTTCCCGATGCTGCTGCTGGTGCTTACCATCCTGCTGCTGCCTCCCGCCGCTCCGCTTATCGGCATGCTGGCCTTCGGCAACTTTGTGCACGAGGCGGGCTGCGTGAGCCGCATCTCCAAGACTATGGAGAACGAGATGATGAATATCGTCTCCATCCTCCTTTCTCTTGGTGTCGGCAGCCAGATGACGCCGGAAAAGATTATGCGCCCGGAATCACTGGGCATCATCGTCCTTGGTCTTGTCGCGTTCTGCGTGGCGACCGCCGGTGGTATCTGCATGGCAAAACTTATGAACCTTTTCCTACCCAAGGGCAAGAAAATCAACCCGCTCATCGGCTCTGCCGGCGTTTCTGCGGTTCCTATGGCCGCGCGCGTCTCCAACAAAGTCGGCCAGGAATTCGATCCTTCGAACTTCCTGCTGATGAATGCTATGGGACCGAATGTTTCTGGCGTTATCGGCACGGCGATTGCCGCAGGCGTATTCATAGCGACCTACGCGCGCTGAGCCTGCCCGCAGAAGCCGGGGCTCATGGTATGTCCCATGCGGCTCCTGCTTTTGCGCCGCTGCGGAGCGGGGCAGCCTGCCCTGTTCCGCCGGGCTGGTCTTTTGCCACTGCCGTTTTGCTTGCGTGGAAAAGGGAGCTGTCCGGAGGCTGCTGTGCTCCGGGGCAGCTCTCGTGCCTGCATCTGCCGGACGCCTTGTTTTCCGGACAGGACTCCTTGTAACCCGTCATGACTTTTCTTGATATACTGTATAATCTTATCATAGCGCCGCTGGAACTCATCATCGAGACCGTATTCTGCTTTGTGCGGGTAAAATTTGCGGGTCTCGGCATTATGGGTGCCCTTGTGGCGGTCAGCCTCACGGTGAATTTCCTTGCGCTCCCGCTTTACAATATTGCCGACCGCCTGCAGCTGAAGGAGCGGGAGACGCAGCGGCGCCTTGCACCGTGGGTCCGGCACATAAAAAAATATTTTTCAGGTGACGAGCAGTTCATGCGGCTTTCGGCCTATTACAAAGAGAACGGTTACCATCCGCTCTATGCGCTGCGCTCCTCCCTGTCTATCATGATAGAGATACCGTTTTTTATCGCGGCATACCATTTTCTGTCGCACAGCACGTCCCTGCAGGGGAGCCAGTTCTGTGTGCTTGCTGATTTGGGCAGGCCGGACGGGCTCGTGAGCCTTGGCGGGAACCTGAGCGTAAACGTGCTCCCCGTCATCATGACGGCGATAAACCTTGTATCCGGCGCCGTGTACACAAGGAATGCACCGGCCAAAGAGAAAATCCAGCTTTACGCCATGACGCTGCTTTTTCTGGTCATCCTGTACAATTCTCCGTCCGGGCTGGTCTGCTACTGGATACTCAACAATCTTTTCTCCCTCGCAAAAAATGTCGTCAGCGCGCACGCAAAGCATCCGCGCAGGCTTGTCCATGTGTCGCTCTCGGTGCTGCTGCTTTCCGCGGCGCTCTACCTGCTTGTCTTCGGGGGCACGTTCAGCCTCGCAAAGCGGCTCCTGCTGCTGGGCTTTGCCGCCGCCGTCGCGCTCCTGCCGGCTGTGTTCCGCCTGCTCCCCCGTGTGCTCCGCGTGCAGCCTGCGCTGCCGGAATCCGGGCGGCTCCCGCTCATTGTCCTGCCGGGGCTCGGCCTTGCGCTGCTGTGCGGTTTTCTGCTGCCTTCGTCCGTCATCGCGACAAGCCCCGCGGAATTCAGTTTTATCGGGAGCATTGCGTCGCCGATGTCGTATATATGGAGCTCGCTTTCTGTCTGTGCGGGGCTCTTCCTGTTCTGGCCGCTGTGCGTCTACCGGCTGTCGGGCGCAAAGCTCCGCTCTGCGCTCTCGCTCATCATGCCGTGCCTCTTCCTGATGGCGCTGGCGGATGCCTACCTGTTCAGGTTCCGCTACGGTCTCTTGTCAGTGTTCTTCAAGCTGAACGATGCCTCTGTCCTGGATGCGCGCTCGGCTTTCTACACGCTGCTGCCGCTGCTTGCCTTTGTGCTTGCCGCCGCTCTGTCGTATGTGGCGCAGAGGCTCGATCGGGCGGCAGTCTATGTGGCGCTCCTCTTTGTCTCGCTCTGCATGGCGGAGGCCGCCGTCGGCATCGGCAAGGCGCGCGTGGTCGCCTTCAGCTACGGCAAGCTCGCGCAGTCCCATGTCTCCGCGCAAAAAGCTCCTGAGTCCGTGGATGTGGTCTACGAGCTGAGCCGGACGCAGAAGAACGTCGTCGTGCTCTTTCTTGACAGGGCCATCAGCTCGTTCTTCCCTTATTTCCTTGAGCAGTTCCCCCAGTTCAGCGAGCAGTACAAGGGCTTTGTATTCTATCCGAACACGCTTTCCTATTCCAACAATACGCCCAAGGCCTCCCCGGCGATGATGGGCGGCTATGAGTATACCCCGGAGAACGAGAACAGGCGTCCCGGCGAGCTGCTGAAAGACAAGCATGACGAGGCGATGCTTGTCATGCCGCGCCTGTTCCACGACGCTGGCTTTGAGGTAACCGTCACGGATCCTCCGCTTCCAAGCTACTCCTCGTGGCAGCATGATTATACGCTGTTCGCGCCTTATCCCGATATGCACGTGAGCACGCAGTGGGGCGCGCTGACCCCGCTGTACAAGGCGTCGCACGAAGGCCAGTTGCTCTATGACGCGGCGAATTCCGTCAGGAAGAAGGCGCTGGGCTTTGCCTTTATGCAGGCGCTGCCGCCGCTGCTGCGCAAGACCTTCTATCAGGGGGGCGGATATTTCCGGGAGGAAGCCAGAGCGCTGGGCGAGGACACCTTCCTGAACAACTATACGCAACTCTTCTACCTTCCTGAGCTGACAGGCTTTGATGCGGAGCGTCCGACCTATACCTTTATTGCCAACGATACGACGCACACGTATCAGCTGCTTGCCGGGGACGACTACCATCCGGAGGTTGATATCACGGAAGCGAATGTCTCCGGCACGGGCTCATACCGCTGGAAGAACAGCTCCGACACGGAATTCCAGAATGACCGCGCCGCATACCACGTCAACGCGGCAGCCCTGCTGCAGGTGGGAAAATGGCTCGCGTTCCTGCAGGACAACGGCGTCTATGACAACACGAGGATTATCATCGTCGCAGACCACGGCTTTGATATGTATACGCCCGCCTTCGGGGAGATGGAGGACGGCTTTGACCATGCCCGCTACAACCCGCTCCTGATGGTCAAGGATTTTGATGCCGGGGGCGCGCCGCGGACAGATGCTTCCTTTATGACGAATGCCGACACGCTCTTCCTTGCAACAGAGGGGCTCCCCGTCTCTGACACGAACCCCTTTACGCACAGGCGCTTTGAGGATTTCCGGGACAAGACGCAGGTCAACATCTATCCCGTGCAGGTCTCCGCCGACTATAACGAAATCAATGCCCCTGCGTACCTTGCGGACAAATCGCTCTGGTACCTCGATACGGTGACGAGCTCTCCCTGCTGGTCGGTGCACGACAATATCTTTGAGAGCGGCAACTGGATAAAGATACAAGGTGGGGAAACACGATGAATAGCTTTTTCCTTTATATAGACCCCGGTACCGGCAGCATGCTCTTCTCCATCATCATCGGGCTGGCGACGACCGCCGTGTTTATGGGGCGCGCCGTGCTCATCAGGCTCAAGACCGCCATCGGGCGGGGCAAGGTGGAAAAACATGCCTCGTCCAGCCTCGGCATTGTCATCTACACGGACTCAAAGCGCTACTGGCCTTTGTTCGAGCCGCTGTGCCGGGAATTCGAGCGGCGGAAAATTCCGCTCGTCTATTTTACGCAGAGCCCTGATGACCCGGCTCTGTCCGGAAAATTCTCGTATGTCCGTGCCGAATACATCGGGGCGGGGAACGCGGGGCTGGCCAGGATGAATTTCCTGAACGCCGACATCTGCCTGAGCACCACGCCCGATGTCGGGGTGCTCCAGTGGAAGCGCAGCCGTGACTGCCGCTATTATATTTTTCTTGCCCACGCCGTCGATGAGATGCTCGGCTACCGTATGTTCAGCCTTGATTTCTTTGACGCGCTGTTCCTGACGGGCGATTTCCAGAAGCCGTATATCCGCCGCATAGAGGCGCTGCGCTCGCTTCCGCCGAAGGAGCTGGTGACCGTCGGCTATCCGCTCATGGATGCGCAGGCCGCGCGGCTTGCCGCCGCAGGGGAAAAGCCCGATGCGCCCTGTACCGTCCTTGTTGCGCCCAGCTGGGGGCCGAGTTCGATTCTGTCGCGCTTTGGGGAGGAATTCCTCCGCGCCGTCCGTGCCACGGGCTTCAATGTGATAGTGCGGCCGCACCCCCAGAGCCTTGTGAGCGA